>NZ_JBHXLC010000015.1:0-97589 GCF_042721555.1 Gottfriedia sp. NPDC058432 | reverse complement strand
TTTATATAAATATTTTTAAATTTTTGTTTGAAAAATTAAATATATAGTGTATGATATGATTAAATAAAAGAAAGGAGAACAGTATGTCGTATCCTTTACTCACAAATTGTCCTGTTTGCAGCAAGTCACTTAAAATTACTAAACTACATTGTAACCATTGTCAGACAACAATTGAAAATGAATTTGAAGTATCTAGATTAGCGGCTCTTGGTCAAGAACAACTTCAATTTATTGAGATTTTTCTTAAATGTCGTGGAAATATCAAAGAGGTCGAAAAAGAACTAGGAATTTCTTATCCGACCGTCAGAGGAAAATTAGATGAAATTATCTCTACCCTTGGATATTCCACTCAAAAGAAACCAGAAATAGATAAATCAAAAATTGTAACATTATTGGAAAAAGGCGAAATTACTGCTGAAAAAGCCATTCAATTATTAAAAGAGGGGGACTTATAATGAAAGACGAGATTTCAAGAATCTTAACGTTGATGGAAGAAGGAAAGATTGATAAAGATAAGGCAAGTGAATTAATTAATATTTTACAAGATAAAGATACGCCGGAACGCGTATCTTTGAAAAAAGAATCATATGGAAATAAAATCTTAAAGATTCGGGTGAACTCTGAAGTAGGAGATAATGTTAATGTTAATGTACCGATTAATCTTGTAAAAGCAGTTTTAAAAGTAGGGACAAATATTGCTGAAAAAATTCCTGAGGCAGAAAAATATGTAAAAGATATTAATGTTGATCTGCTAATCGAAGCAATCGAAAACGAAATGGTCGGACAAATCGTTGACATCACATCATCAAACGGTGATAAAGTTTTTGTTGTGATTGAGTAGATTATGATAAAGGTCAAGTTGAAAATAGAAGGAAAGCGATTCTCCATTCCCGTTCCTTATGCAATATTAGATTTAGCTAGTTTGATCATCACATCAAAATTACTTAATCGTATAATAAATAAAGCTATTAAAAAAAATGGCAGTAAATTTAATTTGCCTGAAATTGATAGAAAGGATTTGAAGCCGTTAATAAAGGGACTTTCAAAAAACAGTGGACTAATCCTTGTTGATACGAAATTAAAAGATGGAACTGAGGTAGTAGTAAAGCTTTAAGGTTCAGTCTTTTGATCACTAAAATAAATTTTCTTATTTATTCAATTGATTTTCTAATAATAATATTATGTAAACTATGAGTATTAAAAAGAAACCCCTTTTTTAAAAAAAGGGGTTTCTTTTTAATACTCTTCATCATCCCAAACATTACTTGCATTTTGAGTTCGATTCATCATTTTTGCTAAATAAATTTCCGTCGTTTGAATACTTTCATGACCTAAACTTCGACTAACTTGATAGATGCTCGCACCTTTTTCAATTGAACGACAAGCGTAATGATGTCGAAAGAAGTGAGGACTAATATTGTTCGTTCGATTATGATCTTTTACAAACGTTAACTCAGAATCTTTTATCATTTCAATTACATATTTTGATAAATATTTAAACGAATAATGTTGTTTCAGTTTATTTGGAAAGAATGGACTTGAATCAGTTTTTGCAATTTGATTTGATAGACCACGTCGACTCCTTAGTTTACATAAATCTACAAATACATGATTTAATAATTTAACTTCACGTTTTTTATTTCCTTTTCCAACAATTTCAAGCCAATAAGCGTTTGAATCCTTTGTAACTTTACCCCAATTTGCCTCAGCTAGTTCTCGAATTCGCATACCAGTTGTAGCTAATAGTTTGATTATAGTCGTTTTTAAAATATTACCATTATAAAAATTCAATAATGCTTTAACTTCACTTTCTTCCAAATCACGATTTGGTAAGTCATCCTTTGTTATTTTTGCATTCAATATTCGAGTATATAAAGGCACTTGAACGTAATGACTATCAAATAAAAACTTAAAAAAACTCTTTAAAATCACAAGTTTTCTTGAAAGAGTTGTAACACGATATAGTTGTTTGTTCGGACCGTACTGATAAGTAGACAGCCATTGTTGATATGAATCGATATGTCTTTGTTTTAAATTTTTGAAAAGGGAAGTTTCTATATAAGATGCTACATCCTGACGCAAAAATTCTTCACTCCTTAATAAGTATCGATAAAACTGCAGTAATTCTCGTATGTACTCCATCTTTGTACTTTCTTTTCGCTGTTTTGATTTTTGAATATCTTTTCTTTGATGAACAAAATAGTAAATCATATCTAAATCTGTAAAACCTTCATAAATCATACGATGATTTTTTTCATTTTCAAACTTTGTTTGTAAAAGAGTAGGGAAGTATGTTTCATCTATTAAATATTCAATTATGTTGGATTCATTAAGATTCGTTGCTGGTAAATGTATTGAATTTGTAATAAGTAGATTGGATTTTACTAGCATATTACTCACCTCATAATCTATTATACATAAATCATTGTATTTATAGTATTAATTTGAATAGTTTTTTCAGTTAAATAGTTTACTTCTATATTTTATAAATATTGAAATACGATAAATGATTAAGGTAGAAAAATACACTATTATTCGACCTCTAACAAATCTTGTATAATTTATTATTTATAAATAAATTGATTTACTTGTATCTGTTTAATTACTTTTTAACAATTTGTTGGAAATAATTATGATATAATTAGTCTATAAAACAATGAAAAAGGAAGAATTCAAATGTTAGAACATGATCAAAAAATGAAAGAGGTTGTTACAACAAATGAGGCTGTAGAACTGTTAGGTGTATCGAAACAAACGATTTACAATTATGTAAAGGCAGGGAAACTTAACCTTGTTTATGAAGATTGGCAAATCGATGGGACAATGAGGTTTTACCTAGAGGATCTTAATCAGTTAAAATCACAAACTGTAAAACCAGTAGGACTTACTGTTCTTGAAACAGCTAATTTATTAGGAGTATCAAAAGCAACTATCCATCAATATATAAAAGCTGGGAAAATAAACGCAACTAAAGTAAATTTTAAAGGTAGACAAACTATTTTTATTCCAGAAGAAGAAATTGAAAATCTAAAATTCTCACAAAAAAACGCAACAAGAAAAAAGTCTTTTTTTACAAAAGACTTAGAATTTTACTTATTCGGATTGTATGAAATTCCAAACTCGAACGAAAAAGCTCGAATCATAGAGATTACTGAGACTGCTGAGATTGTAGCAAAAACGAATATGGGTGAACTTTTAAATAAAGAAGAACTCACTAGCCGTGGTTTTAGAAAAGCCTATGAAATGAAGAAGGCTAATCATAGTACTAAAAGAGGCATGATCTCGTTTCAATTTCCAATACCTCAGTCAATTAGTGCTCCGATTTTTGGCATTATCGATTCATTTTATAAACAGATTGGACATCAAAATTTGAATCTATATATATTGAACAACTCAATTAAGGTTGAAATAAAACCAATTAAATTACCATATCTTGATGCCCAAATTGAACAAGATTTTGAAATTTTACAAAACTGTTTAATTGATGGTAAGCTTTCTACTAGACCAGGTTTTATTGTATTTACGAGTAATCAAGAACAGCTAACTATTTTTGTGAAAGATTCAATAAAAGAAAAGATTAAACAAATTGCACTAGATCATCACACTGGAATTGAGGATATTACTGAGAAGCTTTTGCTTTTGGGTTTAAAGGAATTTGAAAAAAACAACTCATTTAATGTCTAAATTCACCCTCCAATTTCCGACAATGAGATGGGTACTTGTATTGGAAGTCAAATCTCGATGCTTCTACCAAACCGGTTTAGATAATTCTGAAAATAAAAAAAGGGGAATGTGAAAATGAAGTTTATCGATTTAAGAAGTGACACTGTAACAAATCCTACAGATGAAATGAGACAAGCAATGTTTTTAGCCGAAGTTGGCGATGATGTATATGGAGATGATCCAACTGTACATAAATTAGAAAATCTAGCTGCTTCTTTGATTGGGAAAGAAGCTGCTTTATTTGTACCAAGTGGAACATTTGGTAATCAGCTAGCATTGTTTACACATTGCAATCGTGGTACTGAAGTAATTCTTGGGGAGGATTGTCATATATTCGAACATGAAGTAGGCGCAGCCTCAATCATTGCCGGGGTTCACTTAAGAACATTACAAACAACTCATGGCATGATGGATACTAAACGAATTAAACAATCGATCCGACCTGATGATATCCATTATCCAGAAACTTCATTAATTTGTTTAGAAAATGCCTATTCAAATGGATCTGTAGTTGATATCGATTATATGAAGCAAGTTTATAGCATTGCGAAAGATGCAAAAATCCCTGTTCATTTAGATGGTGCAAGAATTTTTAACGCTGCTACTTATTTAAAAACGGATGTCAAAGAACTATCTCAATATAGTGATTCGGTAATGTTTTGTTTATCAAAAGGACTTTGTGCTCCAGTAGGTTCAATACTTGCTGGTAGCAAAAAATTTATTGAAAAAGCGAAAAAGAAACGTAAATTGTTAGGCGGGGGCTGGAGACAATCTGGATTTTTAGCAGCTGCTGGTATAATCGCATTAGAAAAAATGACGAAACGTTTGCATGAAGATCATGAAAATGCGCTATATTTAGCTAATAAACTAAGTGATATCCCAGGAATTAATGTTGACACATCTCAACTTCATATCAATTTAGTATTCTTCCAAATGACTGATATGAGAAGAAGTCCTGAGGAAATTGAACAAATTTTTAAAGAGAACGGAATGATCATTTTTGCGCCGGATGAAGATGGCATGATGCGTTTTGCTACACATTACTGGATTACGAAAAATGATATTGATAAAGTAATTGATGTGATGAAGACAATATAAATTTTTGCTGTGAAATTACAAAAGAGGAAAATTCCTCTTTTTTGTTTTTGAGGACTTTTAGAGTAGAATGATATAATTTATTAAATAAATGTAATAACTGGATGTGTCAAAATGAATAAATGGAAATTTGATAATGGATCTAAAAAGAAAATTAGGGGTATTAGACGAAGATATAAATCGTTAGAAAAAGAATTAATAACGTTAACAGATAAAATGCCAAATCCTTATGAAAGTTCTCTTGGATATTGGCATCTACACTTGCCATTTTCACAGGAATATATAGATTCAAAAAAAACACCGAATTGCATAAGACGTAAGTTGATCCAACTTTTAATTAACAGAGTTGAACATTTAAAGAATATTAAAACGAAGGAAAACTCACGATTTCGTATATATTCAATCATTTCTTTACCCCATTTATTCGACTCTCAAATCGTTGTTATACCTGATAGTTATTTATTTGAAGGATTTTTTGACAGAAATACTGATGAACAAAAATGGATTCAACTTGATACTCAAAAAAACATTATTGATGAATGGGATCTTGAATTACCAGAAGGATTAACGTTTAAAGGATTTAAAGAGTTTATTAATGAAGAAGATTACAGTTATCAAGGTGAGATTTGGTTTATTGGTGAGTTGGAATAAATAATAAAGATATATTTACTAATGTGATCAATGCTGGATTTAGTTTATTAAGATGATGTAGAACGGGGCTTATAAATGAAAATCGAAGAAAAAGATGACTTTGTCATAATAAATGGATTTGAAATAGATGGTTTTATAGATAAGATTCAACTTTGCTCAAAATGTAGAAATAACTTAATTTATTATGAAGATTTTGATGCATATTTCTGTCCAAATTGTAATACCTGGACCGAGGATAAATGTAAGGATTCTAGTTGTTTTTACTGTCCAAATCGTCCAGAAAAGCCACTACCATTTTAAATAGTTTTGTTCAACTAACGCATTTTGATCGGCAGTAAAGTCGGTTTTTTTTTATATATTAGGATAGTAAAATAAGGAGTATTAGTTTTAAAATTTATAAACAAATATAAATGTCAGAGGAGTTTCGACAAATGAAAAATACAGAAGATTTATATTTAGAGATGTCCGATAAAATTATAGAAAAAGAAAGTAAAAATGGAGTTGAGGCTCTAAGTGAAAATGAAAGAAATTTTTATTTAATCGATAGTCTCTTAATGGAATTGAATAATGGTGGTTTTGATCAATATTTCTTAAATTGGACTGGTGAACATTGGCAAGAAACTGTTTCGATCTTAGATAATTTAGGGATCAGTTTCTTATCTAATTTAGTTAAAAAGGCTAGTGAAATCTATCGAAGTGATAAAGCAGAAGATGATATTCTTGATGAACTTAATGAATTGGATAATGTGTTTTATAATCATTTGAACTATGAAGATACATATGAAAAAGTAATGAAATCGTTCATTTAACGTATGTAATTATTTGAGCAAACTATTCTATTTTTAACGTTTAGATGTTTTTACACTAGTAGTACTACTTCTGAACTATTTTTTATTATTTTAGTAAATTACTTGTATACTTAGAAAATATTACCCTACTATAAAAGCATAGTTAATATTAACGGAATTATCAGGAAACTATTGTGCATTAAGATGACCTTGTATATATTTATAGTACAATATGACCGAACGATTGCTCATATTACGTTGAATTTTACTTAATAAGGTATTAAGGAGGATGAATGATGGAAGAAATAATTGAAAAAGCAATACAAGATATTTACCCTGATGATTTCGCTTGGTGTTATGGATGTGGTCGATTAAATAAAGATGGTCATCATCTTCGAACTGGTTGGCAAGGTGATAAAACTGTTACGATTTTTACACCTGAATCAAAGTACATGGGAATTCCAGGTTTTATTTATGGTGGACTAATTGCTTCCTTAATTGATTGTCACGGGACAGGTTCTGCCTCACTTGCTTTACACCGTAAGAATGGGAACGAAATTGGAGATGGGTCAGTGCCACCTAGGTTTGTAACCGCTGCTCTTAATGTGGAATATCTTAAACCAACCCCACAAGATGTGCCATTAAAAGCAGTTGGAACTGTAGAAGAAATCCATCCTAAAAAATGGAAAGTTCATACAGAATTATTCGCGAATGATATTCTTTGTGCTCGAGGAGAGGTAGTTCTAGTTGTAATGCCTAGCACATTTTTAAAATAAAAACTTTAAATAAATATCTACTTCGTTTCAGATCTATGAGAAAATTTCTTAGCCATTTAGAGTAGGTGATTAAATGTGTAAAGAAATAATGAAGGATATTGAAATAACTACCGAATTGATTTTAATCAAAGTACAGATTAAGATCGCAAAATGAAGGAAACTCGCCGAAATTGTAGCGAGTTTCCTTCATTTTTATATGCCAATTGCTATGTCAAAACGGGCTTTAAATATCTGAAGCGAACTTCAAAAAAGAACCCTTATGTCTCGACAGATTTTATCAACAGACTCTTTTATTTAGGCTCTTTAAGTATTTTGCTAATTACGCTTTTTGTAGGTTTATCAACCAGCGTACTAAAGGAACTGCAACCAGCAACATGATAAAAAGACGGAATGATTGCATCTCGAATATTAAAGTTGTATCGGCTCCTGTACCAAAGGCGATGGCCATCACAGCATTAATGCCACCTGGTGTTGTAGCTAAATATCCAGAAAGTAAGTTAAGATGAACAAACTTTGCTAGAACCAAACCGAAAGCTCCACAGCCGATTATAAGTATGAGAACAAAACCGGTAATTGCTGGTAACAATCGTCGAGCTAGTCGTAAGGCTTCTCTATCAAAACGTAATCCAATTTGCAGACCAATTAAAGTAAATGCTGGCTCACGTATCAATTCGGGTGGGGTAAGCCCTTGAAATGGTTTCAATGTACTCAAAACTGCCCCAAGTATCAATGGTACGATCAAAGCCCCTGCAGGAATATGAAAACGCTTCCCTAACCATGCTCCCACTATAGCAATACATAATGTGAAGATACACCCCGCGAAAATTGGACCTGTGGCCTCAATTTCTGCTGGCCTAGCATATTCATAGTTACCAGTAGGTAACAAGACTAGTCTGACAAGAAGGGGAGTGATAAATACTACTAAGAAGAGGCGAACAAATTGCATGAAGGCTACAAGTCGGCCGTCAGCTTTAAGATCATCACTCGTAGCGATGACTCCTGCCGAACCACCTGCAATCATCCCCAAGGTGGAAGTTGCTAAATCCGTCTTGGTCACTCGAGCAAAAACAAGTCCAGTAAGGACACTTAGCACTAAAGTGGCTCCTGTAACAAGAAGCACGATCGGCCAATCATTTCCTAGAGAGGCAATCGATGATGGGTTAAAGTAAGTACCTAAAAGTACACCTGTAATCGCCTGAGCTACTGTAAATATACCAGATGGAATTATTTTACTATAATGATTAAATGACGTGAACGCCACTATTATTCCAACAAGAAGTGCAGCAAATAAATGGGGAGAAGGAAACCCCTGGTCTTCTAGCAAAGTGCCGATAAGTAATGTACCTGCAATAATGCCAAACCAAATTATCAATATTCCTATCCAACGACGATCTTTCATAACGATCTTTCATTCCTTTCATCCTTTAGTTTTTTTCTCAAGGTAATTAGGCTTCTACACCGGTATTTCTGCTCTTGCAAATTCATTTGAATAATTACCCGAAGTTGTCCAACCGCCGTAAAAATCTTAACAAAGAAGAACTCTATCATAAACAACGTTATCCAATATTAATCATGCTTATTCAGATTAAGAAAATTTAAATTAGAATCAAATTATTTTCATATAAGTTTAATTTTATTTTTATTTTACTTTAAGGCATCTAAGCTATAATTCTCTTTTATAGGGCAAAGAAAAAAGGGGAAGAGGATTTAATCATTGAATTCCGATTTAATTTGACTAATAAAAATAGGGTGTGATTGTATTAAAAAAATAATAGACGCGATTAATTAATGGGCAGGTAAATCACCTAATACAGTCGATGAATCAACGCCAATTGATCGTCTAAAGCAAAAAGTTGATTACTCTTATGCTCAAAAGGTAGTGATTCTTAATCCCGAAATAAACCTAAATACGGTGATGCCCAGGTTATAAATATTGATCAACTCCATTAGAAAATATAAAAAAATGAGGGGAATATAATGAAAAATATTCGAGCACAAGTATTAGCTATTTTGACTGATTTATGTAATACAGAAGAAATAGTAGAAAATCCGGAAGTACTTTTATTTGAAGAAGGTTTGTTAGATTCATTTGGAACTGTTAGCTTACTTGTTGAGATAGAAGAAAAATTAGGAATCGATGTAACAATTTCTGATTTCGATCGAGATGAGTGGTCTACACCAAATAAAATTATAACAATTTTAGAAAATATGGCTGCTTAAAATAAAGAATTTTAGAAAAAGCTTCCGAACACTAAAATTTTGTGTTCGAAAGCTTTTTTCTTTGGCCTATATTCAATTTCATATGCATATTTTGTTCAGTTTCAATCAGTTAATCACTAAGTTTTGAGATTTATTCTTAACTATTTCTTTATTGTGCAAGAAAGATTCCATTGCTTGATCGACATAAACCCATCCCTTTAAACTTAAATGAAGCGAATCTCTGAAAAAATATTTATCATATTCATGGTTTGATAAGTCTTCAACTTCGAATCCAGCATCACGAATTTCTTTAGATACTTTTTTATAATACAAAGTACGCTCTTCTTTTTTAAAACCAATGTAATCATAAAAGTACCCATTTACTGGAACAGATATGAAAAGTGGTTTTGCGCCAGCACTTTTTAATAAATCTAATTCCAGTTGTAGGTCCTTATATTCAGGTGATTCTTTATAGGAAAGTGTAGACTTAGAGTTTTTTAATTGATTAATTTTATTTGCAAAATGCAATGTATAAATACTGTTTCTAATATAAAATGGATTATTAGTTGCTGTTTTCTTTCCTTCTTTCTCTGCAATTGCTATCAGTTCTTTATATGATTTATTTTTTGAAGTTGAGTAATAATTTCTTTCAAAATTACTGATAAAATTAAATTTTGATGTAAGAACATCTTGTTTATTAATAATTGATAAATAAGGATTGACTAAATTCTGAGTAATTAATTTATTAGATAGTTTTTCTGGTTTCATTCTAAGTGCCTGCCTCATCAAAGTCGAAAGCATTTTATCATTTCTTACTATTGAATAATCAAGTAATCGATTAATTGCTCTTTCTTTTATATCCATAGGGATTTTATTATTTTTTGCAAATTCAATTGCTTGTAACTTTGAAAAATTTGGGTCAAAACGTTGTTCATCTAATCCTCTTTTATTAAACCATTGAGGTGAAATTATAAAAATTATCTGTTTCCCTTTTAAACTTGAATAGTTAGCAGATAAACTAAGGAAATGTATTAATGATTGAGTTCCACCTCTTCCAATTAGGAAAGGTGTATATTTTGGATCATATACCTTAAAATAATTTGAAGGATGAAACTCATCAAATCTTGAAAGTTCAGACGAACCATAGATTGGTATAATGGTAGGATCTTTCATAACTTGTCTTTGTACTGTAATACCTTGGAAGATAGCAGGACTAAGTGAGCTAGATTGATGCCTAGCTGTTCGATTTGTAACTAGTGGAGTTAACCATTGATTTGGAATGGTAATTATTAATATAGCAACTATAACAGCCAAAAACATTGGACCGAAAGTAGTTTTTTTCATATCTAATCCCTCATTTGATGTCTAATTATTTGTTTTAGAATAATGTTCCTGAAAAAATTAAAAAACCAAAACAAATAAAGTGAAATGTTATAATGATTGAAAGTATATCAGTGAATTTTGTTCGCGGAATTAATTTCTTTTCTTTGTTTTTCCTTTCAAATAGATCGTAGCAAATAATTAAAAGAGCATGGTAAATACCATAAACAATGAAATGCAACGCTAGTCCATGCCAAAGACCCATTAAAAAAAATAAGGTAAAGTAAGAAATATACGAGATAACATATCGGTTTTTTATTATTTTCTTTTTTTGCAAGTAAAAAACTAGCCTCATATAAACATAATCTCTAAACCAAAACGACAACGTCATATGCCAACGATTCCAAAAATCTTTAATATTTCTACTTAAAAATGGTTTATTAAAGTTCTGTGGTGTTTGAACACCTAATAAATAGCTAACTCCGACTGCAAAAGCACTATAACCTGCAAAATCAAAGAACAAATAAAAGCTGTATGCATACATGTATAGCAGTTTTAAGACAAATAGATCTTCATGTAAATAGACATTTGAAATAATATACAAATTGATAGCATGGGCAATAATATACTTATAAAGAAACCCTCGAAAAATTAAGTTTATACCATTGAATAAAAGAACTTTATATTCCCCAGGTTCAAAGCTATTCTTGAAATCCTTCTCAAACCTTCGAAATCGATCAATCGGACCAGACGTAAAAGTTGGGAAGAATAAAAAGAACTGTAGAAACTCAAATACTGTTAACGATTTGATTAATCCATCCCTTATTTCGATTAGTAATTGGATTGATTTGAAAGTTACATAGGAAATACCCAAAAATCCAATTATTGAATTTGGAATAAAAAGTGGCTGAACCTTAGTTAAAATTAACGGAAATATCGTTAATACTATTAAATAATAAAAAACTCGAGGATTATTGTATTTCTCACGATATTTTCTATAGTTAATGACCAATACTGTTTGGAAAATAGTAAAACATATAAAAAATAACAACTGTTTTATATCGTCTTTAAAAATAAGTAAAATAAGTGTCCAGCCAACAAGCGTATTGTAAAATGTTATCTTTTTTCCTCTTAAGCCATATATAACAATTGGTAAGAATAATAACATCAATAATAAAAAATATAGTAAATTTGCGTATGGTGTCATTTGAATACCTCTATAAATATTAGTTAATAAGATTAAAATTCATTATAAATAAATGTTGATGAGCCAGAGGAATTACAAATGTAAAAATATATTAGCAATATGATGATCATTAAATAATAACTAGTTTTTAAAAACCATTGAAAAATCATTGCATTTTTATAAACTAGATTTGTTTTCTTTTCTTTCATAGTTAATTCTCCCTTTAATTTCTAAGTTTAAAATTGAATGTTTAATTTGTTTATAAGTACTGAAATGTATAGCATTGCTATATAATAGCACAGTAAAAAAGCAAAAAAGATTATATTTTTTTAATCAATTTCACTATAATTTAATGATTGGCTATAAAATTCATTATTGTTTTTTTTTAGGCATTTTTTTATATGTATAAGTGTTTAATAATTAAATTGTTCTAATGAAATTTATAGTGAATATTCATAATAGAATCTGCGAAATTTAATTTATGAAATAGAAAAAAGAGAGAGTAACGGGACTCTCTCTTTTTCGTTTGGATAATGAAAGGATTCCATCATCAATCCGAACAAATTTAAAATTCTTTTTTTTACAAAATAAGTAATAAAACCTTCAAGCGCATTGTTTTCGTTCATACTGCTTTTCTTTATAACGCTGATAATACCAGATAGCTGTACTAATCCAAAATCCTCCAATAAAGTAACCAGCAATTACATCGCTTGGAAAATGAACACCTAAATAAATTCTGCTTATGCCAATTAAAAGAATCATTATTAAACTTATCATTATCAATAGAGAACGCCCAAATTTTGTCCGAATATTTCTCCACAATATAAATGCTAATATTCCATAAACTGTCATAGCGTTAGTTGCATGCCCACTCGGAAAACTATATCCACTTATTTCAATTAAACGGTGTAAATCAGGTCTCGCCCTATGAAAGAAGAGTTTTAATAAAAAACAAAGAATATTTGAGCCAATAAGAGCAGCAATAAATAATATTAATTCAGAACGGTGATCTAAAACTTTATAAAGAAAATATAGAATACTAATAGAAAGTACAATAATAAATACGCTTGAACCTAAAAAAGTTATCAATTTCATAAAAGATGTCATGACGGGTGATTCAAGTCCTTGTATAAAGTTAATAACCGTGCTATCAAAATGATATATACTATGATTGCTCACTAGTAATGCCATGAGTCCGAAACCAAAAAGAGACAAAAGACTAATTAAAAAAGCAATCCACAAAAAATACTTTAAATTCATTTAAAAATACCTCAAATTTACAAAGTTGTTATTGGACCTTACTAGCTAACAATTAAATCATATTCTTGTAGAGTTAAGATACTATCTTTTCCATTCCGTTTCACTTATATGTCATAATTTTACTTTTTCATTGATTTTAAATAGATAAATGTCTACATGGTACGTTTGTTTGGAAATGTCTTATATTGTTGTATGAGACGAAGTATTTCAAGTAGTAATAAGTTTAAAAATAACCATGCTGCTCCATATGTGTATCCTGCTATAATGTCACTTGGAATTTGAATTGAGAAATATATATTTGCTACTCCAATTAATAATAAAAGAAATAAAACTAGAATTGGAGTGATCAATTTGATTCGAGTAAAGAGATCGTTTTTTAAATGGCGTATCAATACAAAAACAAAATAACCATAGACGACAATTGACATAAAAGATTGTTCATTTGGAAACTCAAAATGTAATAAAGAGCCGGCATTAGGTTTTAAATAATGAAATACATCCGTAATTATTTCTTTGAATATCACACCACCAACAATCGATGTTATAAAAAATAAGAATTCCAAAATTAAATTTCTCTTATTAACAAATAGTAAAATTAAAGAAACCATTGAAATAATAAGCAAAATTAAAGGTATTTGAAGAACAATTAATCTCTTCATTATGAAACTCCAGTTGTCTCCAAAGAGTTCGTTTATGATATATATACTAACTTCATTTAACTCTTTAAACTCATTGTGTAAATATTGTTCACTCAATCCTAAAGTAAAAATAAGCATACTTAAAAACAAAACAGCAAGGCAAATAATAAAAATTTTAATTCTATTTAATGATAAAAAAAAACGAGTTGAAAATGAAGTTATATTATTATTTAAAAAGTATTTTAAAGATGTTTTGTATCTCCTTAACAAGAATAAAATTACAATAAAACTTAAAAGACCAACTATTCCTATTCCAAGGTATTTACTTGCAGAATGATGAAATTTCTGCCACTGAGGACCAAGAACCTTACCAAGAGTGACAAAGGTAATAGACCAAAGAAACGCACCAATATATGCATTTCGTGCAAATATTTTATAAGGTAAGCGGGAAATCCCACTAAAATACCCAGTAAAATGGCGAATTCCAGGTATAAAAAAAGCAAATACCAAGAGTTTATTACCATACTGATCAAACCATTTTGCCGTTTTATTATATCGATCGGGACCAAAGTGTATATATTTTCCGTACTTTAGAATAAGATTATAACCGAATCGATTACCAATTAAATAAGATACAGTAATTCCAATAATAGCCCCTAATGTTGCCAAGAAAATAGTAATTATATAACTCATTTTACCTTGGTATATTAGATACCCCGAATAACTCATAGTGATTTCTCCTGAAATAGGTAAAGCAATAAGTTCAAGGAGATTCACTGAAAATAACAAAAGATAACGATGGTGTTTTATTAATGTAAGGAGTATGGACAAAGTATTTTTCCTTTCTAATTACTTTAGTATTTATTTAAATTCGTTGCTATATAGAAGTTCTTGATTATTAGAAACTATACAAATATTAGAAATGAAAACTATAATAAAAATCAATTCAGTGATAAAAAATCTATTTTGACCTTATATTGTAAGAAAAATAATACCAAATCGAATTAAATTTAACATTTGTTTCGTTTTGATATTGGCTGATACAATTATTTTGTATTATTCCCTGATAGAAGGAATCTAATTTAGAGTAAGACATTTAGTACAAAAAACATTCTGAAATTAAAATATAAATGTTATTTATGTACCAATTCTTTTATTTTCATAGGTTTTATGGATAATACTTTGGATTATTGATTTATATGGGGATAAATATTTATTAAGTTGGAAATGAAGGGGCGAATGATTACAAATCATTTTCAATTGTTTTAATCAAGTGTATATGGTAAATTAAGGTCATCAACTTATTAAAGCTGTTTAATAAGTTTTTTAAGGCGGTGAATTTAGTGAATGAATTTTTAGCAACTCCAAGCAATATGAAGAAAATGGTTCTTCGTGGTATTCGTACAACGCTCTTAAAATTAGGTAGTGCAACTAAAGTTGAATTAAGTCAAAGACTAGAAATTAGTTTTCCGACAATTAGTAAGTTTCTAACAGAAATGGAAAAAGAAGGAGAAGTTCTTTTAGTCGGATTAGATCATTCTAGTGGTGGTAGAAGGGCAAAAAGATACTCTTACAATCCTGAACATATGCTAGGTTTAGTAATATTTTTAGAGGGAACTGAAACGAACTATATCATTTTTAATTGTGTTGGTGAAGTAAAGGAACAAGGCAAAGCACCAAGTGCATTAATAGATAATAGTTTGCATTTTTTAACGATCACCATTGAAAAGATCATAACTAAATATCCAAAAATCAGTTCAATGTCGATTGGAGTACCAGCGGCGGTTGATAATGGAAAAATCTTTTATATCCCAGGATACGAACAGTTTCAAAACATAAATTTAAAAGAATATTATGAAGAACAGTTTTCGATTCCTGTCATAGTAGAGAACGATATGAATGCAGCTGTTTTAGGTTTTCACAATAATAGAGGAATAAAAGATAAACAATCCCTTGTTTATTTGTATTCAGGTCAAAATGGTCCGGGTGCGGGAATTATGGTAAACGGTGATGTTGTAAGAGGAAGTACATTTTTCTCAGGTGAGGTTTCATTCGTACCTCAATATGATGAAAGAAATTTTGGGCAGGCATTAGAAAATAGAAGAGGACTTAAAAACCTAATAATAAGTGGGGACTATGAAATTGATGCAATCAGCAGATTAGTCGCCTCATTTATAGCGATCATTAATCCTCATATCATCATTTTTTGTAAAGATGAAGTTGAAAACGAAATATTAGATAAAATTAGAATTGCTAGCTCAAATTATATTCCGTCCGAACATCTTCCTTTGCTTACGACGAGTGATTGGAAACAAGATTATTTATTTGGATTACAAAGTCTTTGTCTTAAACTTATGATTGATTGAATATTTAAAAGGTAGTCATATAAGGTGGTGAGTCTCGTTTAAGACTAATATTTTAAAAAAATAATATTGGGGAGTTAAAATAAATGAAAATTGAACATGTCGCTATATGGGTTAAGGATTTGGAAGGGATGAGAGAGTTTTATGAAACTTTTTTTAATTGTAAGTCTAACAATAAATATCAAAATAGCGAAAAGAAATTTGAATCTTATTTTCTTACCTTTGAATCTGGCGCACGATTAGAAATTATGCGTAAAGAGGGAATTGTTAAGACTAATCCCGGTGATCAAATTGGTTGGGCTCATATTGCAATCTCCTTAGGAAGTGAAGACGCTGTCAAACAGATGAGTACCAAAATTAAAAATAGTGGTTATTCCCTCGTTAATGGTCCTCGTTTGACTGGTGATGGGTACTATGAGAGTGTTATAAAAGACCCTGAAGGAAACTTGATTGAGTTGACTGTATAATTAATACATTAAAACGTTGGAAAAAGTGACAACAATATTCGTTTAAGTATTATAAAAGACTTTGAATAAGTAAGTAATTCGATACTTATTAAACACGTTTAATAAGTTTGTCTTACTATACTTTTTAAACACATTTAAAAAGTTTTCAAACTAAAAATAGGAGGTCAAGTATGCACTATTCATTAACTAGCCGTCAAATTCAACTATGGCGGGTCGCCATTTATTTCATTTTTGCACTGACCGGATTTGCATTCGCATCATGGGTATCTCGTACACCTGCAATTAGGGATGCACTAGGATCTACAACAGCAGAGATAGGTGTAATCATATTTGGACTTTCCGTAGGATCAATAATCGGACTGATAAGTGCCAGTATGCTTATTGCTCAAAGGGGCGGACGTTTTGTGATGGTTTTTGGGCTATCTGTGGTTTCTATTGGACTTCTAATTGTTGGAATTAGTGGTTCATGGCTCACAAATAGCACTGTGGTATTTTTAGGGCTTGTCATTTTTGGTTTTGGGCAAGGAATATGTGATGTAGCGATGAATGTAGAGGGAACCGCAGTTGAGAGAGCAGCAAAAAAGTCACTCTTAACCGGTTTTCATGCAGCGTTCAGTTTGGGTACGCTTCTTGGAGCATTGGTTGGTTCGACAATGACTAAGTTGGGAATCTCTGTACCTATTCACTTGTCACTTACAGCCTTGGTTATCGTTGTGACTGTTTTGTCTTTTTACCGTTTCATACCTGCTGACACAGGTAAAGAAGTTGCTAGTGACGCTGTTAAAGTAAATAGAATGAAGGAATATATGGCTGTATGGAAAGAGCGACGCACAATCATGATTGGTATCATTGTTCTTGGAATGGCTTTCGTTGAAGGATCAGCAAATGACTGGTTACCACTTATTATGGTTGATGGCTATCATGTTGCACCAGCTATGGGTTCCATTGCATATGGGATATTTGTCGGTTCAATGACTATTGGACGTGCAATAGGAGATAAAATATTAGACCGTTTCGGTAGAGTGATTGTTTTGCGTTCATCCGCACTTTTGGCTTTTGTAGGACTGATTATTGTTATATTGAGTCAAAGTTTTGAGATAGCAACTATTGGTATTGTATTTTGGGGACTTGGAGCAGCATTTGGTTTTCCAGTCGGACTGTCCGCTGCAGGAGACGATCCAAACAGAGTAGCAGCAAGAGTAAGTGCAGTATCCACGGCCGGTTACCTAGCATTCCTAGTAGGACCACCATTTTTAGGAATTATCGGTGAACATATAGGGTTACTTCGTGCTCTAATTTTCGTACTTATTGCTGTAACGATCTCTGGACTGCTTTCAAAAGCTGCGAAACCTATAGGAAAACAAAATAATTTGGAAATGGAATCGAACATATCTAATTCCGTAAAATTGTAGTTTTGAAAATATTGGTCATGAAATCTGAAATATTTAAACAACGATTAGAGGATAATCATTTATGGGGCTGTTGACGAATTAAATAGGAATTTGTAAACCTGTGTAGAAATTATTCTATATAGGTTTTTTATTGGGGGAATTCTTATGATGGGTCGAAAAGAAGATTGTCAAAATAAATTAGAGTTCATCGATTTAAATGATTTTGTACCTAGTAACCATATTTTACGCCAAATTAAAGACAAAATAGATTTCACGTTTATATACGATAAAATGGAAAAGTATTATTCAAAATTAGGAAGAAAATCTTTAGATCCAGTCCTTTTATTTAAAATGTTATTACTTGGCTATCTATTTAATATCGAATCTGAACGTGAACTGGAACAGGAAGTCATTTTAAATATAGCTTATCGTTGGTTTTTAGGTTTGGATTTATCCGACCCAGTGCCAGATCATTCAACATTTAGCCAAAATAGACGTAGAAGATTTAAAGATAGTTCGGTATTTCAAGAAATTTTTGACCACATTATTAGTCTTTGTATTGAAAAAGGATTCGTTACTGGAGTTGTGATTGTGACAGATTCGACACATATAAAAGCTAGTGCCGCAAAAGAGAAAGTTCAAAGGGTGGTTTTAGAAAAAACACCATCACAATACATAAATACACTTGAAGAAGAAGCAAAAAAAATTGAAAAAGAACATGAAAAAAAAAGAATAGATTCAGGTAAAAAGAAAAAATGAAGAGAGCCAAAAAGTGATCCTACTTTAAAAACAGTCGCTGTCTTTCGAACAGATTCTGATTCAGGATCGTTAAATCGTTCAGGAAAACCCTCAGGACCTCATTACTTAGCACATACTAGTATTGATACTGAAAATGGAATCATTGTAGATATTCATCCGAGTGCTGGGAATGTTAACGATTGTGAACCTTTTATAGAAAGATTAACAATCCTACAAGAAAAGTTTGACTAGATATAAAAAAGTCGGAGCTGATCGTGGGTACGATACAACCCCTATTCATCATGTCTTAAAGAAATTAAAAATTACAGGTTATATTACCCCAACCAAAAAAGAAACAGCTTTGACACTATGTCTTATCATGAATTTAAATTTAACAATGAAACAGACAGTTATATTTGTCCAAATCATAAGGAACTTCCGTTTACTCATTTAAAGAAAAGTAATGGTCATTACTCCAAAATCTATTCAGCAAAAGCGAAAGATTGCAAAATTTGTCCATTTCGAGAAAAATGTTTCGGAAAAAAATCAATCAAAAAAGCCATTTCACGACCAATCGCACATGAATTAATCGATGAAAATCTAAAAAGATCAAAGACCAGTGAATATAAACAGATTCAAAAACAAAGAAGAGTTTGGTGTGAAGGTACTTTTGGGACGATGAAAACAAAACATAATCTATATAAAACTTATAAAAGGGGCATTCAAAAAATTCTTGAACAATGCCTCTTTTCGGCGTTGGCATTGAATTTAAAAAGAATGGTTAAAGTAATAAATTAAACAAGAAAATGTGATAAGAAAAGGTTTGACCACGTTGAATTAGCCTGAAAACACAAAATGGGAAAAGAGTTAAATCTCCTTTCCCATTTTGTCAACAGCCCCTTTATCGATTATCCTCTATTTCATTTATTGGATTAAGAAATATTTTTTTCAACTTAATCTCTAAGAACCCAAAATTTCACCCAATCATTTTTTGAAATAGTGACCCATTTCAAGATCCGAAATCAAACTTGCCTGTGCTGGGTGCCATCCTAATAGTTCTTGAGTCTGTACACTTGACCTTGGGATGTCTTGCGAAGCGATGTAACCTAGAAAACCAAAGTGCTCGAATGCTTTTTCTTGAGAAATGCTAACAATAGGCAGATTAAGTTGCTTACCGATGACACTTGCTATGTCACGAAATGGCACTGCTTCATCTGCAACTCCATCTAGATATGAACCAGCGGGAGCTTTTTCCAAAGCAAGGCGATATAGTTTTGCGGCGTCGAGTCGGTGTATAGCCGTCCAGCAGTTAGTACCTTCATCGATATAAGCAGAAAAACCTTTTTCATGTGCAATTTTTATAAGTCCTGGAACAAAGCCCTTATCACCAGGTCCGTGCACTGATGGAGCAAGCGACACAACTGAACTTCGAACCCCATGGTTCCCCAGTGCAATCACTGCGTTATCAGATGCTGTTCCGTTGTAGTGAGCCGTGGTCACAAATGGCTTACCAGTTCCTTCCAAAGCTCTACCAATCGTCTCTATGACGTTTAAATCGGTTTTTAATGAGTTCGCAAAATCAGAGAAATCATTATTAAACGCTAGATGGATTACACCGTCAGCAGCCTTGGCACCATTATAAATGCTCTCAAGGTCGTTAAGATCTCCTGGATGTACTTCAGCCCCGGCTTCTCTTAGTTTGGCAGCACCACTGTCTGAACGAGTAAGCCCGACGACATGATGACCTATATTAATGAGTTCTTGTACCACCGCAGTACCGATGTATCCTGTTGCTCCTGTCACAAATACTCGCATAATTTTATCCTCCTAAAACTGTTTTGTTGTATAGTTGCTTGAACAAATGTAGTATAAACTATAGAGTTGACTCTAAGGCAAGGCGTTTTAGGAGGAATTTTTTTGAAGATAAATGTGTTAGCGAAAAAAATGGGTTTATCAGTCCACACTATTCGGTTTTATGAAAAAGAAGGCTTGTTGGACAGTCGTCATGTTCAAAGAGAGGAAAATAACTATCGTAACTATTCAGACGAAGCGGTTGAACGCCTGAAACTCATCAAAAAATTTCAGGGTATAGGATGTTCTTTAATTGAACTAAAAGAAATCTTAGAGGACAAAGATAAAAATACACGATCTAATCAACAGGTAATTGAATGGATTTCTCAAAAAATTATTGAAATCGAAAGAATGAGAAATGAATATGATCAAATGCTTGTTACGCTTAATATCATGTTAGAATACAGGAAGACATTAGATAATGATTTAAAAAATGAATAATCTTATTAGTTTACGAACGATTTTCTTTTAGTAGAAATTTGTATATCCATTTTTTATAGGCTATAATACTTTAAACCATTTCTTTACCTGAGTTCCACGTTTAAATTTCCCCCTATTCTTAAATGAATAGGGGGTTTTTATTTTTATTAGATAAAAAAAGTCAGATTCTATTATTAGAATCCGACTTTTTAATTTTTTAATTATGCTTTTTTAACGTTAGTTGCTTGTGGTCCGCGTTGTCCTTGTTCTACATCAAATGTAACTGCTTGACCTTCATCTAATGATTTAAATCCGTCAGTTTGAATTGCTGAGAAGTGAACGAATACATCATCACCATTTTCACGTTCGATGAATCCAAAACCTTTTTCTGCATTAAACCATTTTACTTTACCATGTTCCATTTTTGTTTCCTCCTAGTGCGCTTTACACACGTTGTAATAATTCAATCTTAACATTAAATGTAAAGATAATCAAATTCAACTATATATTGGTGAAATTACATATTTTTTATGATCAATTATTACTTAATTCTTGGTTTTTAATTTAAAAATAAAAACACTAACTAAAAAAACAATTACTTATTGACATGTCTTATTTATTACTGGTAAAATATTTATTTTGACAAAAAAACAATAAATGTTATGCTTATATAGGTTGATAATTAAATGGGGGTGTAGATAATGTTTGAGGTTGGTGATAACATCTTTTATCCAATGCAAGGAGCAGGTATAATTGAATCTATTCAAGAAAAAGAAGTACAAGGTGAAATACAGCAGTATTTTATTATAAGATTACTAATTAAAAAGATGGAAGTAATGATTCCAATTTCAAAAATGAGTAATTCAAGAATTCGAATGGTCGTTGATTCAAATACACTCGACAATATATTAATAAATTTTCATAATGGAGAATCTGATCGTTCTCTATCATACAAACAAAGATTTAAGCTAAATACTGAGAAAATGAAAACAGGTAAAATTGAAGATAGCGCAGAAGTAGTACGTGATTTAATGCGTATAGATAAAGAAAAATCTCTTAATTCAAGTGAAAAACAAATGTTAGGTAACGCAAGTAAAATTTTTATAAGCGAACTTGAATTAGTTAAAGGGATATCAGAAAGTCAAGCCAAAGAACTAATATTCGGGTAATAAATCTTTAACTCAACTTACAAAGGAAATTACAGTATTTCAAATTTTCAAATCGTGTATGAAACGAAACCCCTTATACAAAACATTAGCCCCGTTCAATTTATGCTAGTGTTCCTACTTTTAAATTCCATTTAGAATATAATGTTGCTAATTTAAAAATTAATCCATTATATATTGAATAACTTATTTCGAGTATCTATTTCATATTTAACTTGGTCAACGTAAAAAAACATCCAATTTATTTGGATGCATATTTAAGAATTCCGCTTAAAAAGAGTGAATCTTCTAACTGTGTGCACTCTTTTAGTTTGATTAATCCATCTAGTTCTAGATCCTTAGCTAGTTTTTCAATCATATTTGTATCATTTTCCAATGAATTTTTAATGTCGATTATAAAGAAATTTCCTCTTGTTGCAAGTCGAAGGTTCTTTAATAGATTTTCCTTATTCATTTTCACATCTCCCTTCTAAATTATATAATTCGACAGAGAAGAGGTCTTATCCTGTAAATTCAATTAAGTTACAAATTTATCTTCAGAGTATAACATTAATAATTCATATACTCGTTCAATAGACAAAAACGCATAGTATTGTGAATAATATTAACTTAATAAAGGGTATAAAATGAATGTTGTGTATTCATTTTTTATAGGCTATAATACTTTAAACCATTTCTTTACCCGATCTCCACGTTTAAATTTCCCCCTATTCTTAAATGAATAGGGGGTTTTTATTTTAACAGATAAAAAAAAGCCAGATTCTACAAATAGAATCCGACTTTTTTAATTATGCTTTTTTAACGTTAGTTGCTTGTGGTCCGCGTTGTCCTTGTTCTACATCAAATGTAACAGCTTGACCTTCGTCTAATGATTTGAATCCTTCAGATTGAATTGCTGAGAAGTGAACGAATACATCATCACCATTTTCACGCTCGATGAATCCAAAACCTTTTTCTGCATTAAACCATTTTACTTTACCATGTTCCATTCTTGTTTCCTCCTTATGTGCTTGAACACATTTAATGTTTATATAATAACAATTTAAAGTTAGATAATCAAATTGTCTTAAAAAAAAAACAGGACTTTTCACTTATTTAATTGGAAATTAAAGGATTTTCTTTAATTTTTTATTAGAAAACGTTGGACATTAATAGCTATTAACGATGATTAATTAAGGTTGAAGATAGGCACTCGCCCTTCATTTTCTTCATATGATACTCAGTAAAAAATAATAAGTATGAAGTGAGTGATGGATGATGAATATGTCAACATGCCAAAGACTTGCGGAAATGATTGGTGGAGAAGTTGTTCAAGCAACACCTGTATGCGTTATTATGCGTCTTCGCGATATTAATGCAAAAATTTAGGGCGTAGGACTCGTTCTCCTTTAGCACTTCCATTCATGTTATCTTTTGAAGATAATGGTTTAAACCTTGGCGAATCTGTAGTCCGTCAAAAAGAAATTAATCCATTAATGACAGCTTTACGAAAAAGAGGAATAATCGTGACAACAGTTCATAACCATTGGTTGTTTGATAAACCACGTTTAATGTATATGCATTGGGAGAATGTTAATTTGGATCCGGTTGAATTTACAAGAGTTAGTTTTGAGGCAGCAAAGGAAGCAGGTCTTTTTTAAACATACTTACTTGAAATTGAGTGACTAAAATTGCATAGTTTAAAAAACAATAAATCAAATAAAAAAGCAAATGGACATCTCACTTCTGATCCGTTTGCTTTTTTTATTTCTTATTAAGTTAAATCAAAGTAACCGAATAATTTAGGAAATGCAGTAGAAAGTATCCTATTGTATTTTTTATTAATAATTTTTAATTGTACAAATGAACAATAAAGTTTTATTATTAGTTTACAATGTAAACAGTTTATAAAGTTAACTAATGGATCGAGGTGATATGGTGTCAGATTTACAACAAGCAATTGATTTAACAAATTCGTTTGTTTCAATTGCGCGCCAGCTGAAAAAAATAAGCTTACAAACCGCAACTAAACTTGGTCTCACATTCCAACAATTAATTATCCTAAATTCAATTCGAAATAACGAAGGACTAACACAAAAAGAACTAACTGAACGCTTAAGAACTGCTAAAAGCAGAGTTAGCCTTAGTATTGATGAGTTAGAGAAAAAACATTATGTAAAAAGAGAGACGTCAGCTAATGATCGTCGCGAAACTCAATTGTTTTTAACACTCGATGGTGAACGATTATGTCAACGCTATCGTGAAGAATCAGAAGCTTATAAGAGTTTAGCAAATTCACTGGAACAATTTTCACAGGATGAGCTTAATATACTTATAGACATGCAAAAAAAAATTTTAACTGATTTATCAAATGAACAAACTAATTGTTCGAAATAAGGAGGACGTTTAATTATGTCAGGATGGGGTGGTGGACCTCCGATGGGTCCCCATGGTTTTGGGCGAATGAAATACGATAAAAACGCACAAAAACCAAATATATCAAAGGCAATACTACTTAGAATTGCAAAATATTTTATACCGTATTGGAAGCAAACAACACTTGTCGTGCTTATTTTATTAGTTACTTCAGTATTAGGCATTTTACCGCCTATTATCATTCAACATATTGTTGATACAGCCTTACCAAATAAAGATTTAAGTCTCCTAATCTATCTCGTACTTGCCTCACTTAGTACTACGATTATTTCAGAGTTATTGGGTGTTTGGCAAAATTATTTAAATGCATATGTTGCCCAAAAAATTATTTACGATATGAGAAACCAAATGTATCTTCATTTACAACAAATGCCATACCAATTTTATTCGAACGTTAAGCAAGGTGAAGTGATCACCCGAATGACGGCTGATATTTCTGGTGTTAAAGCTGTTTTTGATAGTACGATTGTGAGTTTTGCTAATAATCTATTCATTCTTATTTCTACCGCTACTACATTGTTAATAGTGAACTGGAGGCTTGGATTACTAGGATTAATCATTGTACCATTATTTATTCTACCGACTCGTAAAATGGGGAGTGTTCGTTGGAGTATTGCAAAACAGACACAGGAAAAAACAAGTGAGCAAAATCATATTATACAAGAAACATTAAATATTAGTGGTTATTTATTAATGAAGCTTTTTACAAAGGAACAAAAGGAATTTAAAAATTTTGATGAGATTAATGTACAGGCTACTAATCTTAAAATAAAGGAATCTATGGCAGGCCGCTGGTTTATGATGATTTTATCAACCTTTACTAGCATCGGCCCAATGCTCATCTATTTATATGGTGGATATTTATTTATTCACGGTCAGATTACGATTGGAGCTATTATCAGCTTTGTTGCTTTACTTGGTCGTTTATACGGGCCAGTTGGACAATTAACAAATCTATATGTAAATATTACAAGTTCGATCGCTTTATTCGAACGTATTTTTGAATATTTTGATATGAAATTAACGATTAAAGATCGTGATGATGCGACTGAAATGAAAGTTACTCATTTAGATATCGAATTTAAAGATGTATCATTTTCTTATCAGCAAGATAAAACGGCTTTGAAAAATATTTCCTTTATAGCTCCTTCTGGTACAATGACTGCTTTAGTTGGACCGAGTGGTGCTGGTAAAACAACCATTACTAATTTAATTCCTCGTTTGTATGACTTCACATCAGGTTCAATCAAAATTGGCGGTCGTGATATTAGAGAATTCACGCTAGAATCATTACGCTCTCATATTGGACTTGTTACACAAGATAGCTATTTATTTAATGGAACGATTAAAGAAAACTTATTATATGCAAGCCCTGATTCATCAGATGAAGATATTACGAATGCTTGTAAGGCTGCATATATTCATGATTTCATAATGGATTTACCAAATGGTTATGAGACAGTTGTTGGAAATCGAGGAATCAAACTTTCAGGTGGCGAAAAACAAAGAATTTCAATCGCTCGTGTATTATTAAAAGATCCTGAAATCATTATTCTTGATGAAGCAACTTCTTCATTAGATACTTTATCTGAATTTTATATTCAAAGTGCAATCCAAGGATTATTAAAAAATAAAACATCTATTGTAATTGCACACCGACTTTCAACCATTATGGCCGCGGATCACATTATTGTTTTACAAGATGGTCAAATTGTTGAAGAAGGCAAAAATGAAGAATTGTTAATGCAAAATGGATTATATAAAGAATTATATAATAAGCAATTTGGTAGAAAAGCAATCGCATCTATTGAATAGATAGTTAAAAAGCACAGATCAATTTCTGTGCTTTTTTCATTATGTATGGTAGAAAATTGATTTACTACTTTTTTACGAACTCTTCCTACTTTAATTATACCATAAAAAAAATGGCCAAAATAGACTTTATATTCCTATTTTCAACTGATAAAATCAATAGACATTACAGGTTAGGAGAGATGTTGAATGAATTCTTTAGTTCTCGATTTCCATGAGATTGATAAAAACCAACTTTTACTCGTTGGCGGAAAAGGGTTAAATTTAGGTGAATTATCAAAAATTCCCGATATAAAAGTACCTGAAGGATTTTGTATTACAACTGTGGGCTTTCAAAAAGCTATCGAACAAAACGAATCCTATCATGCTTTGTTGGATCAACTAAAAACGCTAAATGTAAAAGATCGTGATCAAATTAGTGAGATTAGCAGAAAGATTCGAGACATTATTTTGGAAGTAGCAATCCCTTCTGAGGTTGTAAATGCAGTTTCTAACTATCTCTCCAAATTCGGCGAGGAACTTGCATACGCGGTGCGTTCTAGTGCGACTGCTGAAGATTTGCCACATGCCTCTTTTGCTGGCCAACAAGACACTTATTTAAATATTATTGGTAAAGAAAATATTTTGCAACATATTAGTAAATGTTGGGCTTCTTTATTTACAGATCGCGCAGTTATTTACCGTATGCAAAATGATTTTGACCACACTCAAGTATATTTATCCGTTGTTATTCAGAAAATGGTTTTCCCACAAGCCTCAGGTATATTATTTACGGCTGATCCTGTTACTTCCAATCGAAAGGTCCTATCAATCGATGCAAGTTTTGGACTTGGAGAAGCGCTAGTTTCTGGTTTAGTATCGGCCGATTGTTATAAGGTACAAAATCATGAAATCATCGATAAGAGAATCGCAACAAAAAAAATGGCGATCTATGGTCGAAAAGAAGGCGGAACAGAGTCACAGCAACTTGATCCCAAAAAACAAATCACTCAAACACTTAACGAACAACAAATTTTACAGCTAGCACTAATTGGTAGACAAATAGAAGCTTATTTCGCTTGTCCACAAGATATCGAATGGTGTTTAGTAGAAGATACATTTTATATTGTCCAAAGTCGTCCAATCACAACTTTATTTCCGATTCCTGAAGTAGATGATCAAGAAAAACACGTATATCTATCTGTTGGTCATCAACAAATGATGACCGATCCAATAAAACCATTGGGATTGTCCTTTTGGATGTTAACCTCTAGGGCACCTATGCGTAAAGCTGGAGGTAGATTATTTGTTGATATCTCACAACATCTTGCTTCACCTGACAGAAGAACAATGTTTATAGAGGCCATAGGAAAATCCGATCCGCTTTTAAAAGACGCTCTTTTAAAGGTTGTAGAAGGAGAAGATTATATAGAATCATCAACTGAGAATAAAGCACCAACCCCCACTAAAAATGTTCAAGAACAATCGTCGTCGAGTTTTAAAGCACTAATCGAAAACGATCCAACAATAGTAACTGAATTGATTAAGAAAAGCCAAAAATCAATCGAAGAGTTAAAACAAAACATACAAATGAAATCAGGATCAGAATTAATGGATTTTATTTTAGAAGATCTTCAGAAATTACGCGAGTTATTATTTGATCCACGAAGTTCGGCAGTGTTTATGTCTGCTATGAATGCAACAGAATGGATCAATGAAAAAATATACGAGTGGTTAGGTGAAAAGAATGTAGGAGATACACTTTCGCAATCTGTACCAAATAATATTACTTCTGAAATGGGTCTAGAACTAATGGATGTCGCTGATGTAATTCGTCCTTATCCAGAAGTAATTGAATATTTAAAGCAAGTAGAAGATGATAACTTTTTGGATGAATTGATTAAATTTGAGGGTGGACAGGAAACGAAAGATGCAATCGATGATTATCTAAGAAAATATGGAATGCGATGTACTGGTGAAATTGATCTAACTAGAACTCGTTGGAGCGAAAAACCATCTACACTCTTACCAATGATTCATAGTAACATCAAAAACTTTAAGCCGCATGAAAGTAGACGGAAATTTGAGCAAGGGCTAGAAAAAGCATTGCAAAAAGAACAAGAGATTGTAGAACGATTATTGGAATTACCAGATGGTAAACAAAAAGCGGAAGAGATAAAGGAAGTTATTAGTCTAATTAGGAATTTCATTGGATATCGTGAATATCCAAAGTATGGAATGATTAGTCGCTATTATGTGTATAAGCTAGCTTTATTGAAAGAAGGCGAACAACTCGTTGAAACGAATGTTATTTCTGAAGTGGAAGATCTATTCTATCTCACATTTGAAGAACTTCAAGAAGTCGTTCGCACAAAAAAACTAGATTTCCAAATCATCAACAAACGAAAAGATGCGTACAAATTATATAATAAACTAACTCCTCCTCGAGTTATCACATCTGATGGTGAAATTATTGTAGGTGAATACAAACGGGAAAATCTACCACCTGAAGCGATTGTAGGTTTAGCTGTTTCTTCAGGTGTAATCGAAGGAAGAGCACGTGTTATTTTAAATATGGAAGATGCAAATCTAGAAGAAGGTGACATATTAGTTACTTCATTTACTGACCCAAGCTGGACACCATTATTTGTTGCAATAAAAGGACTGGTCACTGAAGTTGGTGGACTAATGACACACGGAGCGGTTATTGCTCGAGAATATGGCTTACCAGCAGTTGTCGGAGTAGAGAATGCTACCAAATTGATAAAAGACGGGCAAAGAATACGCGTACACGGTACTGATGGGTATATTGAAATATTATAATTGTTGAATGCAAAGGCCGTTTTTCCAAATATGGAAAGCGGCTTATTTTTTATTGAAATAAATAACAGTTTAGGTAATTACTGCAAAATAATGTTGTATAATAGTCTAAATATAAAGTAACGAGAGAGGAGATGAACATCATGCTTTCATTTATTTTAGTTGTATTAACACTTTTTCTAATACCAGGACCCGCTGTGCTTTTAACATTATCCCAAACAATGAAAGGTGGGAAATGGAATGGCATCTTAACAGGGGTTGGTATTGCTGTCGGTGACTTAATTCACACATGTGCATCCATATTTGGGCTTTCTGCAATTTTAATGACTTCTGCATTTGCTTTTGAAATCGTTAAATATTTAGGAGCAGCTTATTTATTTTATTTAGGAATCATGGCAATCATTAAAAAGTCAAAAAACAGTAAAAAGTCAAATGAACAAAAAGAAGTAAATACTAAACTTTCTTTTCGTCAAGCAGTACTTATAGAAGTATTAAACCCTAAAACAGCACTCTTTTTCTTAGCCCTTTTACCTCAATTTGTTCAACATAATGGACATCCGGTATTCTACCAACTTTTAACGCTTGGGTTGACTTTTGTATTACTTAGTATTTTGTACACAACTTTACTTGTGCTTTTATCAAGTGTAATCGGCAAAAAATTCTTTAGCAAGAAAACAAAAGGACCAAAATGGATGGGAAAAGCGATCGGTTTAGTTTATATTGGGTTAGGTTTAAGAGTCGCTCTTCAAACACAATCATAACAGTTTAATACTATGCAATTTAAAAAAGGAGGCCGACTGGCTTCCTTTTTTGCATAGAAATTTAATCAATTCGTTAAAAATATCATTTTAAAATACCGTACTAAAAAAGAATGGAAAGAAAGAAGAAAAGTCCGATAAGATAACAGAAGAAGAAGCAACAATGGTTAAAGAAATAAACTAAAATAGCTAGAATTTACATTAAACTTAAAAAAAGGAGCTGTACACTCAGCTCCTATTACATATTTACTCAAAATACAAATGGTAATGGTTTTTACACCCTGGATTAAAATCGGATTCACATTTCGGACATTTGTAGTGACAATCTTGATATTCTTGAATTGTTAATTCCTCATGACAGTTACCACAAAGAATTGCTTTTGTTTGCCATTCATCTTTGCCCCAGACTTTTGGTTCATGGTTTGTACTTTCCTCATGGCAAAAATAACATCCAAAGTATGTATCACAGCACTTGAATTTGATGGCAATGATATCTCTTGCTGTATGGTAATGTTTACAGCGTGTATGCAGGTCGATTGAACCGATTACTTTCATATTTTTACCTCTCTTTATACTTCTTACTACATTATGATTTGTTAATTTTGTTTTACGATTTCGAATAAGACAGCTAATCCAATTCCACCACCACTTCCTATTGCAGCCAATACATAATTTGATTCTAAGTTTTTTCTTCTTTGAACTTCATAAAAAAGTCTAGTGACCATGATGCTTCCAGATGCTCCATACGGATGGCCGATCGTTAATGCTCCACCACAATTATTTAACTTGGAAGTAGGAATGGAAAGCTCCTTAGAACAGGCTAGTACTTTTGAAGAAAAAGCCTCATTTATTTCAAAAAGTTCAATATCTGCAACTGTTAGATTGTTTCTAATTAGTAATTCTTGTATAGCAGGGATAGGTGCTGCACCTGGAAAATTAGGATGAACACCAGAAACTTGACTATCCACAAATCGTAAAACTGGTTTAAAACCGTTTTTTATCGCTTCATTTTCTTCCATGATGAGAACAGCGGAAGCTCCATCATGAATTCCACAACTATTTGCAGCTGTGACTGTACCGTTCTTTTTAAATACAGGTTTTGCTCTTTTTAAAAGTTCTTCCATTTTTCTTTTTTTGAAAAATACTTCATCTTGGTCGAAATTTCCAACTGGAATAATCTCTTCATTGAAGTATCCATTATGAAAAGATTCCCAGCTTCGTGTATAACTTAATAATGCATATTGATCTTGAGCTTCTTTTGAGATACCGTATTTTTCAGCTACATTTTCAGCTGCAATTCCCATATCTGGATCACCAATCTTGTCAGGTGCAAATCTCGCTCTTGCAGGAAATGGGGAGGTACTAGTACTCTCAACGCCTCCAGCGAGATAGCAATTCCCAGCACCACCCTGGACTAGGTAACAAGCCATTCGAATCGCTTCTAATCCAGCGCTACATTGTCGATCAATTGTGATACCTGGGACTGTGAGAGGAAGATCCGCTTCTAATGCAGAAACTCGAGCGACATTTCCACCTGGTCCTACAACATTTCCTAAAATGATGTCCTTAATTTTGTCTTCTAACCCAATTGCCAAATGCTTGAGCAATGGGGCAGCAAGCTCATTTGGTTGAATGTCTCGTAATATTCCACCTTTTTTTCCGATAGGTGTTCGCTTTGCTTTGACAATGACAGCTCGTTTAATTGTTAGTCACCTGCATTTCGATTTGTTTAATTAACTCTGCGCGTGCGATCTTTCCGCTCGTCGTATACGGCATTTCATTTTGAAAAAACCATTTACGAGGTATTTTAAAAGCTGATAAGTGTGTCTTACAAAATCTTTTTAGCTCAAAAGAATTACTATTACCTTTGATAACTGCAGCAACAATCTGACCCCAATACGGATTTGAAAGACCAACTACTGCAACTTCCTCGACATCCGGATGAAGAGATATAACCTTTTCGATTTCTTCAGGGAATATATTAATCCCTCCGTATAGAATCATATTTTTTTCACGACCGTTTATTGTTAAAAACCCATCTTCATCAATAAAGCCCATATCATGTACAGTAGCCCAACCGTCATTATCTTGAATTGAATGAATAGTTCTTTCATTTTCTTCAAAATATCCATCTATTAAATACTTACTTTTCACATATATTTTTCCAGTTTCATTCGGTTTAGCTAACTCTTGGTCTGGTCTGCGAATTTGTAACTCGACACCATAACAAGGTTTCCCAACAGTTTTTGCCTTATGGTCACCGTCTCGATCAGACAAAACGGTAATGAAACTTAGTTCACTAGCGCCAAAAAATTCGTAAATCGTCATAGCAGGAAATAAATGACGAAATTCGATTTTGGATTTTTCGGTCCACTTAGCACCGGACGAAAGGATTTTCATCGCTTGATCGACTTGAACACCTTCTTTTATTAATGCTTCAATCATTGTCGGAACAACATAAATTGTAGTAATAGGAAAAGAATTGATTCGTGATATTACGTTTAAAGGAGAAAATTTTTCTAAAAGAATAACTGTTCCTCCTAAATATAAGGTACTAATCGCACCATATAGAAAATGTGAATGGATTAGAGCTCCAGGTATAAGAGTTTGATCCGATTCATCTAATCCAAAGTCAAAGCGATTGCAATCAAAACTAGCAACCCATGAATCTTGTGAACGAATAAATGCTTTCGGGCTACCGGTTGTACCTGAAGTAAATCCCACATAGAAAGGTAGGTTCTCATTTATTTCCATTGAAGATAAGGAAGCAAATTTAGCAATTTCTAGTAAGATATCATCTAAAACCTTAACATTTGGAATGATCGGATTTATCTTATTGTACATTTCTTTTGTTGTAACAATGATAGAAGGATTCGAAAGCTTTACCCTTTTTTCTAAATCCGCTAGATTCCATTTCATATCATAAGGAACAGCGATCCAACCTGCTTTAGAAGCTCCTGCAAACATCTGCAAAAACGGGATACCATTTGGTAAAAGGATACCTATTGTTTTAGTAATTGATTGGTGAGAGTGAAGCCAATTAGCCGTTTGATTAATTAATTGATTCCATTCCTTATAACTGATTTGTTGATTACTCGTATGTATCGCAATTTTGTCAGGCGACAATATAGCGTTTTTTTGATAAGATTCTGTAATATTTGCCATTTAAAATCACCCCTATAAAAAAGAGACACAACAAGAGTGTCCCAAAAGATTTACATATTTTTAGCTGATTGATTTGAATAGTTTTTTGTCAATGAGCTTGAAAAAACTGGTTGCTGTCTTAGTTTGAATACTAAAATTGAAGCAAGAATAGCTTTTAAAATATCTCCTGGAATATAAACTAAACTTAATTTAACTGCTGTCATAACTGGAATTCCCATAATAACCGCTTGAATTGGGATACCGATTAAATAGATTAATAGAATTCCAACAGTCAAGTTAATCAATAAGACATGCTTTAATTTTAACGTTTTAAATCGAGATAATAAATACCCAATTACAAAAGCCGTAATTGGCCATGAAATTAAATATCCAACACTTGGTCCTGCAAATACACTAAAACCACCACGACCACCGGATAGAAGCGGCATTCCTACTGCAACTAATAATAAAAAGATGGTTTGGCTTAGTGCACCTAATCTAGCACCTAAAACACCACCAGTTAAAATAACGCCAAGTGTTTGTAATGTAATAGGAACTGGTGTAAAGGATAACATAATCGGAGGAACTTGTCCAAGGACACCCATAACTGCTGCAAACATTGCTACAAATGTAATTTCTTTGATTTTCATTTTAATTCTCCTACTGTCAATTTTCTGATAACTATTATCATATTAATGAAACTTAAATTATATGTCAACTAAATATTAATTTCAGTTAACATATATTATATTAAGATAAAAAACTAAAAAAATCTAAGAGGAAAGATTTAAAGACAATAGTAGGAATAGTAAGATTTTATAAATTGGTGGCCTAGGTTTAATTTTAAAAAATTAAAAGTTAATGATAGAGGGAAATCATGAGGATAATCGTAGTATAGGTACAGGTGGAGCATCATGTTTTTAAACGATGTATTCAATATAGGAACCATGACAGACCGGATATGAGAGAAGGATGCGAAAATAGATTTGAATTAAACGATTTTTAGAGGAAAGTAGATAATTAACGTAACTGATGATTATGGAACGCAATTGTGGCTCACTATTTATTTTAGTAAGGACATGCATAATAGTTTATCAACAAATCACAATATAACTTTTACAAATTTTCTACAATTCATATAAAAATATTCCAAATTTGTAATAAAATGTTAAAATTTGAAGTGTTAAGTTATATAAACAAAATGATAGGTTATTTGGCATTCTAAAAAATAATTATATATATTTATAAACGTTCAAAAAAATAACGTATGATTTGAAGGAGATACACTTATATGGAAAAGGCATTTTTTTTTAATGGTTGGATTATGTATGGATTCATAATTATATTATTAATGATATTATTTGTTTTAAAGATAAAATTCAAAAAGGATAGTGTATATTTACTTTTTTTCTCTATTATGTATATCTATTTATGTACTGTTTTAAACTATACTCAATTTCCAATCTATGTATCTCAAACTAATATCATCGGATTACATTTATCGATTAATCTAGTTCCTCTTATAAATCTTACAATGGAGGATTTTGAGACTTCTTTACTAAATGTTTTGATGACAATACCATTTGGTTTTGGACTTCCTTTTATTACAAAAAGTACATTTAAAAAAATAGTCCTATCTGGATTATTAATAGGAGTCACAATTGAGTCTTTACAAGGAATTATTGGACTACTTAATGGTTTCACTTTTAGAGTTGTTGATATTAATGACGTCCTATTTAATTTTACAGGAACGTTAATTGGATATAGTATATTTAAATTGTTTTCTTATTTATTTAAGTTATCAGTAAAAAAATCGAATGTAAAATTAAACTCGCTATTAAAACATATATATGATGCTTGACAAATGATTTAATTTGATAAACGTATTAGAATGTTTTTACTAACTTTCTAATTAGTTAAAATCGAAAAGACAGCAAGCTAGTAATAGCCAACTGTCTTTTAATTTTTTATTACATTCATTATTTTTTAATTGAGTTATTCGATCGTTCAATATCCTGGAATATTTACTTTCTGACCAATTCGCTCAATTACATCATCCAATTCGTCCGGCTTCAGAAACTCAATCGGAGAAAATCCCTTCTCAAATTGCAATGTATCTGCTTCTAAAATAACGACATATCGACCGTTTACTTTCGCTATATGGAGGTTATCACCAAAATCAGCTAGTAATCCTTTAACAGAAAAGTGATCCGCTTTAAATGATAATTCAATTTCTGGTGTATGTTCCACGATTTGTGCCGCTGCTTCGATTACTTCATTGGGTGTAAAATGCTCTTGAATTTCACGTTTAGGACTTGCTGCCCAAACTTCCATTGCTGCATCGAATTGTTGTCTTTCAACACTTTCCTCTTCAAAAACTTCCTCAATTTTGTCGTAAACCATTTCCATTACTTGAGATTTTACAATTGTAGGCATTGATTCGGAATAGGAAACAAATTTTAAAAAGTCTTCAAAATATCTTGCGTGAGATGCTTGGTGTATTTTCAATTCACTCTCTGAGATCATCCCTAATTCTTCCATATAAGGGTATTGAATCGATTTCATATTTTTCGTTGTAATCGCCATTTCAACTGTTTTAATGAGAGTAGATTCATCTGCAATGGATGCAACTTTCGGTTCAAAATCACATTTTAGTACAAATAAGAATGGATCATCAAAATATTTTCTTAGCTTTGCTTGAATCACTAAAAATGCTCCCCCGCGAACTGCACTTGTATCAATGTAATTTATGACTAAAGTCTCATTTTCTGCTTTAAAATCTTCAATCGATTTAGCATCACGTATTCGCTGGAATAAATTATAATTTGGATTTGAGTCTAAAGAGTGGCCTTCTTCGACGATAAAGTGACCTAACTTTGTTGGTACAGAATCAGATTTTGGATGTCTTTCAACTTTTCGATTTACAATTCGTTCAAGTTCCCCTTCTAAAAAGCCTTTCAATGCGCTTTCTTCAAACATTGATTCGTCTAATGTTTGGAAATGTTTATATCGTTTATCGGATTGTTCACCTTTACCTTCAACAGTAACAACATAAAACGATAAATATGTAATTTCAAAATCCATCCAATCACCTTTTCCTATTTTTCTGTATTTAAGTATATGGATGAGGATTCGTTGAGTCAATCATAAACAAATCAAGTTTTGGACAAAATTTCCATTAAAACTATCATAAGATAGAGAAATTTTACAGTTATAAGACAAATTCATTACACACTATGATAAAATAAAAATATAATTTAATGTGGAACCTATAAAATTTAAAGTACTTGGATGTGGGAATATCACATCTTTTTTTAGGTTAAGTGGGAATAAATTGGCAACAATGAAGTGATTTCAAAGTAGTTGTCAATTAAACTCGTCAATCAACGAGTTTTCTTTACTTCCAATTTTATGGTACCAACTATATGGAGAGGGGATGAGAGACCTGAGAATAGATAGAATAGCTACCATCTCATTAATTATCGTAACATTACTTTGGGGCACAACATTTGTAGTAGTCCAAAATGCGATTGCATACGTTGAACCGTTTGCATTTAACGCATTTCGATTTATCCTCGCAACTTTAGTTCTTTTACCATTTCTAGTAAAAAGAAAACAAAAAACTAAAGTAACGGTAAAGCAAATCGTTATTACTAGTGGTATTGGATTCATGTTGTTTTTAGGATATTTACTTCAAACATTTGGATTGAAGTATACAACTTCATCAAAATCAGGTTTTATTACTGGTCTATGTGTTGTATTAGTACCTGTTCTTTTATATTTAGTCTATAAAGAACGGTCAAACTGGTCTACTGTTATTGCATGTTTAATTGCATTACTAGGACTAAGTTTCTTAACTTTAGGTGATTCATTCTCTATTAATCTAGGAGATGTACTAACACTAATTGGGTCGATTGCGTTTGCATTCCATATTATTTTATCAGGTAAATATACGAAGCAAATGGATCCGCTCACCTTTACAACGATTCAACTAGCAACAGTTGGCATTAGTAGTACGATTTTCTCTCTAATTTTTGAAGATACTTCCGTTTCTTTTTCAAAAGAACTTTGGGTCAATCCGACATTCATCTTTGCAGTGGTTGTCACTGCAATCTTCTGTACGAGTATCGCGTTTTGGGTTCAAATGTTTGCTCAACAACATATTTCTTCTACGAAAGCAGCACTAATTTTTATTTTTGAACCTGTTTTTGCAGCATTTACAGCAGTACTTTTTGCAAATGAAACATTATCGATCCAAACAATTATCGGTGGGACTTTTATTGTAGGCGGGATGCTGCTATCTGAAGTTCCCTTACCCAAGAAACGAACAAAAGAAGTAAAAAATGAGGCAATATAGTAAGAAATGTAAGAAATTTTAAAAAAATGGGTATAATACACATTGACAGATATAATTTGTTCACGTATTATAACTTTAAATTAATAAACGACTTAGAAAGGGAATAGTAAGTTTATAAGCTTTTTAGAGAGGGAATGGTCGGTGCAAATTCCTAAAGCAAGTATTCTGAACCAGCCTTGGAGTCTCTGTACCGAAATAAAAGTAGGCTACAGCGGTTTTCCCGTTAAAGATGTTAAGAGATTATGTAGAGCTTTTACATAATAAGTAGGGTGGTAACGCCATGAATGGTCCCTTTTGATCATTCATGGCGTTTTTTGTTTATCATTCGCTTATTTCGTATTTTCTATATAGTAATTAGGGTGGTAACGCCGAGAATGGTCCCTTCTAGATTATTCTCGCGCGTTTTTTATTTTCTAAAAAATGATTAGGAGTAGAGAAAATGACTACAAAAAAATTTGTTGAAGCAATTACAGATATGGATGTTGATTTTGCACAATGGTACACAGATATCGTAAAAAAAGCAGAATTAGTCGATTACTCAAGTGTAAAAGGCTGTATGATTATTAGACCTTATGGTTATGCATTATGGGAAAATATCCAAAAAGAATTAGATTTTCAATTTAAACAAACAGATCATGAAAATGTATATATGCCATTATTTATCCCTAAATCTTTATTACAAAAAGAAGCTGATCATGTAGAAGGATTTGCACCTGAAGTGGCTTGGGTAACGCATGGTGGTCACGATGAATTAGCTGAACCATTAGCAGTTCGTCCTACATCAGAAACACTATTTTGTGAGCATTTTTCAAAAACAGTTGAAAGCTATAATGACTTACCAAAATTATATAATCAATGGTGCTCAGTTGTACGTTGGGAAAAAACAACAAGACCATTTTTAAGAACGACTGAATTCTTATGGCAAGAAGGTCATACAGCACATGCAACCGCTGAAGAAGCACAAGCAGAAACAATCCAAATGCTAAATGTTTATGCTAATTTCTTAGAAGACTTCTTAGCAATTCCTGTTATTAAAGGTCAAAAAACAGAAAAAGAAAAATTCGCTGGTGCAAAAGCTACTTATACAATTGAAAGCTTAATGCACGATGGGAAAGCATTACAAAGTGGTACATCTCATAACTTTGGAGATGGATTTGCAAAAGCATTTGATATTCAATACACAGATAAAAACTCTAAAAGACAATATGTACACCAAACTTCTTGGGGTATGACAACAAGAGTAATCGGCGCATTAATTATGGTTCACGGTGACAACAGCGGATTAGTATTACCTCCAAAAGTTGCTCCAACTCAAGTAATGGTCATTCCAATTGCTCAACATAAAGAAGGCGTTATTGAAAAAGCAACTGAATTAAAAAAACGTATTTCAAAAATTGCTCGAGTAAAAATTGATACTTCTGATAAAATGCCAGGCTGGAAATTTAACGAATATGAAATGAAAGGAATTCCAGTTCGTGTTGAAATTGGCCCAAAAGATATCGAAAAGAATCAAGCAGTTTTAGTAAGACGTGACACGCGAGAAAAAACGATCGTTTCATTAGACGCTTTAGAAGAAAATATTACAAAATTACTTGAAGAAATCCAAATAGCTCTATACGAAAAAGCATTAAACAACCGTACAGAAAAAACATTTGAAGCTACATCTATGGATGAGTTAAAACAAATCAGTGAAGAAAAACAAGGCTTTATTAAGGCAATGTGGTGCAGGGATTTAGCATGTGAAGAACAAATTAAAGAAGAAGCTGGGTTAACATCAAGATGTATTCCATTTGAACAAGAACAAATTTCTGATACATGTGTATGCTGTGGAAAGAAAACGGATGTAATGGTTTATTGGGGTAAGGCTTACTAAATAAAAATCAATCTATATAAAACGAAGAAGGTGAATGAATGATGGAAGGTTTACATTTTTTAAAAGAGCATCTATGTATGTTAGAAGAAAAATTGCTAAAATCAGAAATTCGCACTTCACAAACTGAATTAAAAAATCTACTAGCCGATGAATTTTTTGAATTCGGAAGTTCAGGTAGAGTTTTATATAAAGATGATCAATTAGAAAACGGCATTGGAATTGTAAAAATGACATTGAGTGATTTTGAAATTCATCCATTATCAGACGAAATAACACTAGTGACCTATCGAATATTTAATGAAATAAAAAAACAACATTCCTTACGTAGTTCAATTTGGAAGTTTAAAGATGGTCAATGGAAGATGTATTTCCATCAGGGTACACCAACAGAGTTTTAGGTAAATTTATAAGTAAAATAATCAAAAGAGCACGAATCCTTCGATTTGTGTTCTTTTTGTTAGATAGATCATTTAATTTCCTCTAATTTCTCAATATCAAATTATTTCCAAATTTGTGGTAAGATAATGTAAGAATGATTAGGTAAGGAGAACAAAATGTATTTAACAATTAAAGAAACAGCGGAATACTTAGATCTTGAAGTATCCTATATAAACCAATTAATTCAAGAACGAAAAATAAGAGCAGTCCATGATGGTGAACAATATTTAATCTACAAAGAGCAATTTAATAATCATTTAGAACAAATGGAAAAAGCAAAAAAAATGATTGCTGACTACTATAACGAACCAATTCCTGAAGACCCAGATGTAAAAGACGAAGACTAACATAAAATCAGATTGTAAAAGGTTTGCTATTACAAGTTACTTTTTTCGATCAGATTTTTTGCGTTTTTATGTTTTAAATGAAATTCAACAAAAATTTATTAACTGGAAATAATTCACAATTGATTACTTCATACAAATTGTATACATTATTATCATAAGTATTTTTTAAAACTTTCTGACTTATATTTAATGAAAAACTCAAAAGTTTCTTTAAGGAGTGTTATACAGTGAAAAAGGGAGTAATGATGATTGTCCCCATCCTTATAACAATATCGATCGGTTTAAGTATTAATAATGCTTATCACGAAATGATCTATTCAGGAGTAGGAGAAGGTTTTACTGATTTTGTTAAATATTTAGTGCATGGACTTTTCTAGTAGTGATTCTCTTATTGATTATAGTAAATAAATTCCCTGTCTCCATAATGGTTACAAGGATCTTTTTTTGTATTTAGTTGTTCTAAAATTGTAACATTTATGGAAGTCCAAAAAAATAAATCAATGTTATTATACAAATGAAAGGACCTCGTTCAAGTCTTTTCCCTTTTGTTTAGCCCTATTGTACTTGCTCGTATCAGGTAGGGCTCTTTTTTCTTATTTTTTTATTTAACTTAATTTAAAAAATAAGAAAAAAGTGTTTTAAAATTAAATGTATCATGAAGCGAGTTTCATTATTTAAGTATAGAACTTTATATTTATTGAACAAAATTTAACTTAAGATTTTAAAAAGTTGTCACAAATTACGTTTTAACATTGTGTACAATAAATACACGATACCCTTATGCACTACATAGCTCAACTCTTTATTCAGAAATAAAAGGAGTGTTTAATATGTCCAATCTGTTTGACGATTTTTTTAGAGGCGGTTTTAAAGAGAGTGATTTTGGCAATATATTTTCAAAAGTTATGATACTTGAAGATGTTCATCAAAATTCAGAAGATGAGGATTTCTTCAAATTAATTAACTACGTAGATAAATCTCTTTTTACTCAAGAAGTATATGACAAGTTGAATCATAACGAAGTAGAATGTAAACCTATAGACCTTTCTCCAAGATTTGGAAAAGATCTTATTTGGGCAAAATGGCTATTGAGAAAGTTAAGGGAAATAAATCAAAAAGAGTATAAGAATATTTAATACTAATGCCCTTGAATTCATAATTGGATCAGGGGCATTTTCATTACAATAATCTTACTAGAGTTGACCAAATTACATGTGAGAAAGTAATTAAAGTGTATTTACAAACTTAAATATTTGTTATTCAACTGTCGCATGCATTATTTCAACAAGAAATAGCTTAGAGTGATGAATTTTGAGGTACTTAAAAAGCAGTGTGAATTCGTATTTGAATTCCACTGCTTATTTTATAGGTAGAAAACAGCTACATCAAGCTTTAGAATTATTTGCTTCTATGTACAGAAAATGATTTACCAACTGCTTCAAGAAGTTAGTATAAGAATGTCTTCAGGAAGTGAAAAAACTGGGTTTAATTCAATCAATGTCTAGACGTGGAAACTGTTGGGATAACGCACCACAAGAATCATTCTTTGGCCATTTTAAAGATGAAGCCTCTATTAAGTCATGTCAAAATTTTGACGAGCTCAATAAAGAAATAAAACATTATATGAAGTATTACAATCATTATAGATATCAGTGGAAATTAAAGAAGATGACCCCTGTACAATACAGAAATCATCTCCTTAAAACAGCATAGACTTTTTTTCAATGTCCTTTACAAAAGGTACATTTTAAAATTTAGATATCCTTTATTTATAGTGATGAATTATTTTTGGACTTTACATAAATGTTTATTCAAATTCTCCTGAGCCATCCTAACTAATTCCTTCACCATACTCCCATCAATACGCCCGCCAACTTTACCATTTTGATGGGAAGTTAAGAAAGGTCTTAAAAAGTTAGTACTAACGGGGTTGTTAAGGGTTTAAGGAGTTTGAATAACCACCAATATAACTAAGTTAAACAGTTTTAAATTTTGTTCTTTAATTAAAAATTCTATAATGATTGGAGAATGATTATTGTGTTAAACATTTTAAAAGAATATTTATTAGATATGGAAATTAAGGGTAGAAGTAACACGACCGTTACAACACACAAGTATACTATGAATGCTTTTTGCAGATGGTACGGTGGCGATTTAAATAATTTAGATACTTTTACAATTAAGCAATATATAAAATTTTGTATGACAACGGTAAAACCTTCAACGATTAATAAAAAGATAGCTACATTGAAGGTGTTTTTTAATTGGTGTATAGCAGAAGAAATACTTACTAAAAATCCCGCTGAAAAGATTACTTATTTACCAGAAAAAAAACCAATGATTAAAACTTTTAACCATGATCATGTTAAAGCAATAATTAATTTCTATAATGCTAAGTTTTATTTAGATTTAAGAAATAAAAAATTGGTTACAGTGTTGATTGAAACAGGAATAAGAAATAGTGAAATTAGACAGATTCAACTAAATGATTTAACGATAACGCAATTAGAATTCTTGGTAAAGGTAATAAAGTTAGATATGTTCCAATTAGTTTACATTTACAAAAGCAGTTATATAAGTTTTTGAGAAAGAGAGAAGAATACATTAACGGAAAAGGCTTTACTACACCTTTTTTATTCGTTTCTACTCATGGAGGTATGTTAACAATTAAGATGCCTTTAAACGTTGTAAAGAGGGCTTGTCTTGAATTAGGGATAGAAGATGTAAACGGTATAGTACATAACTGTAGAAGATACTATGCACAGACAATGCTAGATAATACGGATTTATATACTGTGAGCAGATTGCTAGGACATACAGAATTAAGAACCACACAATATATATTTAAATTCAACAGACGATAAAGTTATTTTAGAGAGAGGAATGAATGTCCACTTAGTAAATTTAAATAAATAGGATAACCTTTCAAATTCATGATATATGGTTATATTTTAACAAAGCGGCTATAGATGATAATCGGGTTTCCACATTGATTTAGACTTTTTACTGCTCTCAATCATTGAATATTGGAAATTTGGATGTATATTCATTGTCAAGATTACTTGGGCATTCTTAAACTTCAATTACACAAATGGATGATCAGCTTATAAATATAGCAATCTCATCTAGCCCTTTAATGAAATTCAAGTGATATATAATTTTTAAAGTCTAAAAGTGTTAAGTAGATAACATTAGTTTATTGTGGACCTGCCCCCTTTTCAACATAATGGCAGTTTAGTTTAAGTACGATTTTTCACAAACTTAATTTTTACTATACTATTTTTTAATTGATAAAAAAAGAAGTGCATTATTCCTTATCGGAGTAATGCACTTTTTTACAAATATGTGGCTTTTAAGCGGTTAATATCTTCTTTTGGTGGTAATCCAAACAACCGAGAATACTCACGACTAAATTGAGAAGGGCTCTCGTAGCCTACACGGATGGCTGCATCAATGGCATCTGTTGACTCAGATAATAATATGCGACGAGCTTCCTGTAATCTTAGTTGTTTTTGGAATTGAATAGGGCTCATTGCTGTTACTTCCTTAAAGTGTCTATGGAGAGAAGAAACGCTCATATTTGCAATTTCTGCAAGGTCTTCAATACGAAAAGACTGGTTATAATAATTCATGATATGCTCAACAACGTCACTGATTTGATTTGTTGAACTACCTTCTATAGCTATTTGTCCGAGAGTTACTCCATGCTGACCCTGTAAAAGTCTATAAATGATTTCCTTAGTAATAAGAGGTGCGAGTACAGGTATATCTTTTGGAGTATTAAGCAAGCGAGTTAATCTAGTTACAGCGTCCAATAAAGATAATTCTATTCGGCTAACATACATGCCTCTTTTAGTATTATCTTTATGAAAAGTAAGTTCCGTATCCTTTAATATCTCCAAGATTTGATTCGAGGTAAATTCGAGTTTAAGTGCCAAATATGGATTTTCTAAAGAAGCTTCTGTGACTATCCCAGTAATTGGCAAGTTAACAGAGGCAATTAGGTAATCTGCAGGACTGTATACATAATGCTCTTGTGCCAATACAACTTCTTTTTTACCTTGAACGATAATACATAATGATGGTTTGTAAATCCCATAATTTGGTCCAGTAACATTAGAATATCTAGAGAAAACTAAAGTAGGAATAGAAGTCGGATGAGACCCATCCTGTTCTATATGACTCTCTATAAGTTGAATAAGTTCAGCTTGATGTTTATAGATTTGATCAGACATAAAAACCTCCTAGATTCCTATCATTTTTAGTTCCATTTTAATATAAATTGCTCTGAAATATAAGTGACTTGAGAGGAATATGCAATCATTTGATATGAATTGGATAACGGTATCTTATTCATTTATTGCATAATAAGAGTACAAAAACAATATACCCATTGCACAAATTGAAAATTCAATCCTTAAAACTTAACATACATTATTGATTAATTTCATCACAATTAAGGCGTGGAAAAACATTGAACAATACTTGGAAAATCTACTTCTTAACTCTTGTTAGCTTTGTTGTAGGTACTTCTCAATTTGTCATTGTAGGTACATTGGATAAAGTAGCTGACTCTGTCGGTGTATCAGTTGCAACTGCAGGTTAACTTATTACTGTTTTTGCTCTTGGTAATGCAATCGGTACTCCTCTAATTATGGTAGCAACTACGAAGATGGACCAGCGTAAACAATTGTTACTTGCACTTGCCATCATATTACTAGGAGTCAGTGGGATAATTACTTTACCTGGATTCGGGTTACTTATGGCCTCACGTATTTTACTAGGAATTGGGACAGGTGTCTTTGTTGTCGCCGCCTATGGATTAGCTGCAAAACTTGCAGTTCCTGGACGTCAGGGTCGAGCTATGGCAAATGTCGCAATGGGATATAGCTCTTCTCTTGTTTTTGGAGTTCCACTTGGACGTATGATCGCATCGACTTATGATTGGAAGCTTATCTTTTGGGGCATAGGAATTTTTAGTCTATTTGCTATTTTTACGGTTGTAAGGACGATTCCTGCAATGGAAATCGAGGAAGTAGTCTCTCTAAGTAAACGACTTGCACTTCTGAGAAATTCAAGAGTCTTACTAACACTATGTGTAACGTTTTTTGTATTTATTAGTTATTCAATTCTCAATACTTATATCACACCTTTTCTAACCGTCATAATGCCAAGTATGAAAGATAAGTTGAGTATAATTCTTTTAGCCATGGGGATTGCGAGTTTGATTGGTTCTAGAGTTGGTGGTTTATTGGCAGACCGGATTGGCATAGTCCGTACGCTTGTCGGATCGATGACTATACACATTATTTCTTTATTGATGTTGTATGTAGTTTCGGGTTTTGAGTGGATAATTGTGACACTCCCATTACTCATGATTTGGGAAATGGCTGCTTGGACGTTCGGACCAACCCAAAACTTTAACCTAGTTTCATTAACTCCAGAAGCTTCTGGTATCGTGCTTAGTCTGAATAGCTCTTTTGTACAACTTGGATTCGCAGCTGGTGCCGGAATCGGAGGTATTGTTGCGGGAAGATCAACTATATTAGAGATTAGTTGGGTTGGAGCTACATCAGTCTTGATAGCCTTATTGATAGGAGTTTTTTCATATAGAAACAATCGTGAGCTCTCAAATGCACAACAATAAATTCTTAAGCGGTTATTTGTTTTTTAGCTCCCAAATCATCTGGAAGTAATAAACTATAATTTATATATAATCGCAAAAATTTAAAAAGTAAGTAGTATGTTCCAATTTATTAAAAATCAGGAGGAATTTATATGCAAAAAGTAAAATTAAACAATGGTGTTGAAATGCCTATTTTAGGTTTTGGTGTTTTTCAAATTCAAGATGAAAACGAGTGTGAACAAGCCGTTTACGATGCAATTATGGCAGGTTACCGACTGATTGATACGGCTGCCTCCTATTTAAATGAAGAAGCAGTAGGCAAAGCAATAAACCGCAGTGGTGTATCAAGAGAAGAATTATTTATTACTACAAAACTTTGGGTTCAAGATACAGGATATGAACGAACAAAACAAGCATTTGAAAAATCGCTGGAAAGATTGCAACTTGATTATTTAGATTTATATTTAATCCATCAACCATTTGGTGATGTATACGGTACTTGGCGCGCCATGGAAGAATTATACCGTGAAGGTAAAATTAGGGCGATTGGAGTTAGTAACTTTTATCCAGACCGTCTGACTGATTTTATTATTCATAATGAAGTGGTTCCTGCTGTAAACCAAGTTGAAACGCATCCTTTCTGTCAGCAAATTGAAAGTCATAACCTTATGAAAGAAAACAATGTTCAGATAGAATCATGGGGACCATTTGCTGAAGGGAAAAATAATATGTTTCAAAATGAAGTATTAGTATCAATTGCTAAAATGCACAATAAATCAGTAGCACAGGTTATCTTGCGATGGTTAACACAAAGAGGAGTTGTTGCAATACCTAAGTCAGTACGTAAGGACAGAATCATTGAAAACATTAATATCTTCGACTTCGAGTTAAGCCAATATGAAATGGAGAAAATTTCTGCACTAGATACAAATGAAAGTTTATTCTTTTCTCACAGAGATCCTGAAATGGTAAAATGGATCGGTACACGTAAACTAAGTATTTAAAGCTCTCTAAAATATGAATTTTTTTCTGATAGTACTTTAATATTTTGCTTTCAAAAACAGTGTAAAAGGATACCATTTTTATTTTGGTATCCTTTTTTATTTTGATTAGTATCTTTAAGACTAATTAATGTTCTAAATAATTTGATGCACGTTTACCAATATGGAAAGTCTAATAGTGCAACTAATGGTTAAATATAGGAAAGTAAAACTATATACTATGGGGGAAGGACAAAATATAAATACTAGTAATAAACCTTTTAAATCAACGTTTATTCAAATTCTCCTGAGCCATCCTAACTAATTCCTTCACCATACTCCCACCAATACGCCCGCCAACTTTACCATTTTCATGAGACGTTAAATTACCATTATATCCTTTCGTTAAAGGAACCCCTACTTCTTCAGCAGCTTCGAACTTAGCATCTTCAGGATTAGATGTATGCATCACTTTAGCTTTTAAAGCATCTAATGCTTTTCTAGATTCAGGAACTAAGATTTTATTTTTTCTACTCATCAAACCCACTCCTTTTAGTTGTAGATTTCCCGTTTATTGATTTTTTTAATTATGGAAATAATTGCTATAAAATAGGGAATGTTACATAATGAAGACATGCGTTGATTAATCGATCTAAAAGGAGAATGATGATGAAATCTTTTAATGTAACTTTTCACAAAGAAGATAATGTAGATAATATGTTAATCCAAAAATTGAATGATGAGGAATACCATAAGTCTACTGAAGGTGGAACTAGACATTTATTCGAAATCGATACGAATATAGGCTTTTTTGTGTTTCTAGATTCAGAGGATACTGAAGGAAATGTATCTCATTTAGTCCTTCAATATAATGAAGAAGATGAAGAACCAGTTGCTTGCTATTCTTTTGCAATGAAAGATTTTTATGAATTCATGGCTTTATATTTAAATGATTTAGAATTCGTTGATGAAACTTCTGAAGAAGAAGAAGTTGAACTGGATGCTTCTAGTTCAATTCATCATTTAGTTCATCTTTTATTCCATGTAATTGAAGAAGGCGAAGATCTAGAAGTATAAACTTCCAAATAAATGTATATTCTTCCAAAAAATACAGTGTTTGTATATTTGTAATTGAGTATTTATGCAAAAAATGGAAGTTTCACGATTTTCAATTTGTTATTAATTTAAGACAATCGTTTTAACAAAAAGCTCTTGATATTTTTATCAAGAGCTTTTTTTATTTTAAAGATTCTACTCAATCTATCATAAATAACTTTCGACTCAAGTAGAATTTATACAAGGATATTTACAGAGGAACTTGTTTAAAAAATAAAAAGTAGAATAGGAGTCGATCATATTGAACCTACCACAGTCTGTATTTATAAAAGAAATTGGACCTCGTATTAATTTTCAATATGGATCACGATTATCTATTGACCAAAAATTACAATGGATTAATTATCTTATTGATAGTGGATTAAATCACATCGAAGTATCCACTCTAATGAATTTTCCGAATAAACAACAGTTTAGTGAAGCTACCGAATTAGTATTGAAGCTAAAAAGAGATCATCACATTACATATGGAGTATTAGTACCAAATAAAAGAAGTTTAATGAGAGCATTTGTAGTAGATGCAGATGAAATAAACTTTTTTATATCAACAAGTGAAACATATAATGTTAAAATTAAAAACTGCTCGATCAATCAATCACTGAAAGATATAAAAGAGATGACTAAAGTAACAAAAGATTATGAAAAGCTTACTCGAGCTTATATTACAACGGTATTTGGCTATCACGATGAAAAAGTAAGTCATCAAAAAGCAATCGACTTGGCATTGCGATTATTAGATGATGGAGTGGAAATGATATCGTTTGTTGATACTGCAGGCAAAGCAACACCTCTTCAAGTTAAGTTGTTTTTGGAGGATTTATTAATAAAAATTCCGAAAGATCGTTGTTCGATGCAATTTTATAATACTTTTGGGAATGGCATTACTAACATCTATACTTCACTTTCGTATGGGATTCAGCGGTTTGAATCAGCAAATGGAGGGTTCGGAGGGTGTTTTCCATCTAATGAACAAAATAGAATGATTGAAACAGAAGATTTAATATCATTTTTACATCGACTTGAGATAACGACTGATGTTGACGAAGTAAAACTATTAGACGCTACAAACTATATTTCAAACGAATTAAAAGAAGAGCCTACTAGTAAGTTATTTTCAAGATTACCATCCAAAAAGCATCTAACATGATGCTTTTTTATTTTGTTTTTAATAATTAGGACAAGAATTGAAATTTTTTCGCATATAATTTACTAATTTGAATGAAAGGAGAATTGATTATGTCTAACATTGAAGCAATTATATTAGGCATCATTCAAGGGCTAACTGAATTTCTCCCGATCAGTAGTACAGGTCATTTATATATTGGTAGACATTTATTCGGGTTAGATGAGGCGGGCTTATTATTAGATACGCTAATGCATATTGGTACTTTATTAGCGGTGTTTGTTTTTTACAGTAAAGAATGGAAAGGTTTGATAAAAAAACCTTTTTCAAAATTAACTTTATTACTTTTTGTAGGAACATTACCCGCTGTAATTGTAGGCTTATTATTTAAAGATTTTTTTGATGAAATATCTGTTTCAGGTAAAACGATCGGGTGGGAGTTCATTTTTACTGGTATTATCTTGTTTATTGCTGATAAAAGGAGAAAAGGGAAGAAAACAATGGAGGAGTTAACATGGGTTGATGCCTTATTCATCGGTTCATTTCAAGCACTTGCTATTTTCCCAGCGGTTTCTCGTTCAGGATTAACAATTGCTGCTGCATTATTTAAAGGAATGGAACGTAAAAGCGCTGCTTATTTTTCGTTCTTACTATCTACCCCTGCAATCTTAGGTGGAATCATCTTCCAAGGAAAAGATCTACTTGGCGGAAACGCGGAGCAAATTCCGTTTTTCCCTCTATTTCTTGGAACATTGGCTGCCGCTATATTCGGTTATTTAGCAATCAGTTGGATGATCAATTTATTAAAAAAACAATCACTGAATATTTTTGGCTATTATGTTATTTTTTTAGGGGTTAGTATTGTAGTGCTTCAGTATTTGAAGATATTTTAATACAAGTTATTGATACATAAAAGAGCAGAATCTTCTGCTTTTTTTTATTAAATTTGTGCCTTATTTATTCTGTTTATATTATTGGATACTTTTAATAATTATTAGATTTCAAGTTACCAACTATTCGACTAAAATTAAAGTATCACCTTATAGGAGAAAAGACATATGCAGATTTTTATTACTTTAAAAAGTTTATCTAGACGAAAAGGATTTTTAGAAAAAACACCATTTGAAATTGAAAATAAACCAATAAACCTAGAAAAATTACTTGAGGAACTAATCTCAATTAATGTAAATTCATTTAATCAAAAAGAAATTGGAATTCCTTTTCTTCCTTATCTAACTGAGGACGAAATTAATTTGAAATCAACAGTCGGTAAGATTGGATTTAATACGATTAATAATGATACGAATGCGAATGTCATTGAAGCAATTTCTACTGCATTACTAGCATTCCAAGACGGCCTATTTAAAGTATTCTTAAATGATAAAGAAATAGAATGTCTTCAAGAAAACATTGACTTACATGAAAATGACGAGTTTACATTTATAAAACTAACGATGCTGTCAGGCCGTATGTGGTAGAAAGGAATTTAACATGAATCAATATAAAGAATATTATCAAAGATTAGAAGAAAAATTACATTTACTTGATGAAGATCATTTGAAAATTGCTAGATTAATGATTAATGGTGCAAAAAATAGTTCTTATTACAATCGTGATTATGTTAGACCAATCGAAAAACTGATTTCCGCAAATCCAAACTTAACTAATAATCAATGCTTTGAACCGATTCGATTCATTATAAAATCCTTATTAGGTGAACAAGAATTAAACAAATTTGATTATATTCTAGCTCATGTAATTGATTATCCATATTCAGAAAGTTACTATAGAAGACCTTTTCGAACGAAGGATATGGCAATGCATACAAAAAAAGTGATCGAAAAATCATTTGAATTAGTACGATGGAATGAGCACGATGTGACTTTAAAAACGCTTCTAACCTCATCATCTGAACTAAAAGAAGACTATGATTACCATTCTATATTAAGTGATTTGATTGCTTATGAACTTGACCATGAAAATGAAGAAATAAAAAATACACTAAAAGAAATTATATACGGTGAAAATAATACAGCTTTGCTATGTAGATGGATGATTAAAGGGATGTTTAAATCTCATAAACAGGAAAGCTATGAAGATTTGGGTAAGCTGCTTTTAGCTGCGGGTCTGCAAGAAGGCTTAAGACAAAATATAGTTGAAACAATGGATGAAGGTACCATCGATGGAATGAAGTTTTTGCTTCAAATAATCATAGAGAATAATTTAACACGTTTTAGTTCGATTGTAAGAGCACTAGGTGTTTGGACCGGTGTTGAATTGGAGTCGAATAATAAAAGAATCGTGAATCAAATTATTACCTATATCTCTTTAGCATTAAATAACGAAGATTTACGAAATGATTGGACTTCTCAAAATAATGTAGATAAGCTGTATATTTCTTTATGGGCTAAAGGTGTATATGAGGAAGCTGATTTAATCAATGAAATTAGTCTTATTTTAACGAATGGCTTACATTATCAAAAAGTAGTTGTACATTATTTAATTGGCCAATTAGAAAATAAACCACTTATTTATTCTCTACTATCTAATCATTTCGAACAGACAGATATAGAATTGCAAGCCTGGATGATTAAAAATTATCCCTATCATTGTTCAACAAGTTATAACATTTTAAGTGAGAAAGAAAATAAAATTTCATATTATAAAGAACCGCTTTTACAAGATAAAGATATCCGCACAAAGCAATTCATTTATTTTAGTAATATGCTAGAACATGGTCCTAAGACAAATAAAGTGATAAATTCCAACGTTTTTAAACAAATGGAAATAACTTATTCACCTGATACGATTATTCAAATTTTAATCTATTTAACAGCGTATGATTTAGATCATAATTGGATTGCTCAACTAATGGAGTACAAAAAATATATGACCGCTGAAACTAGGTCTCAGTTTTTAGAATATTTTATCGTAAATATTGAAGATCCAACTCAGAAGGAATATCTTTTTAATGCGTTGGCAGATAGAAGTGTATTAATTAGAGAAGAAGCTATAGCTAAAATAAAAAAAATAACTTCTTTAAACGACTCTGATATTCCACGAATTGAGGCATTGCTTACGCTTAAAACACCATTAATTAGACAAGAAGCAATCCACTTACTTTTAAAGCTTAAGCACGAACAGTTAACGGAATCGCTAAAACGATTATTGAGTAGTAAGAAAGCTCAACAACGACTTGGGGCATTGGATATTGTAAACCAAACGAAAGAACATAAAGTACATAAATCCAACTTTGATCAATATATGGAATTACTCCATTTAATCTCTAATCCTACGGAAAATGAGCGGTTGCAGATTGATAAATTAACAAAGCAAGAGTGGAATGAAAAAAATGGATTTGGTTTATATGACCCTAGTAAAATTAGGCCAGTTCGTAAACTTAAAATTGAAAAATCTTACCAACAAAAAGAATGGTTTACACTTAACAAGGCTAAAATTTCAGCTTTTTTAAATGGTTTATCTGAACTAGTACATGAAAATAAAGATTATGAATTTGAAATAGAATACTGGAATGGAGAGAAAGAATCTGTTTTATTAGGTAGTCAGATAGAAATGATAAGGCATTATAAATCAGATGACTTAAAGATGGTTGACCAATTACCTTTACCTGATGTTTGGAAAAACTATTTAATTTCTAGTGGGCTTCAGACGAACCAAATAATTGAATTATGGTTTTATTTGAATAGCTACTACTTAGTAAATTACTACGAAAATACAATTAGCCCTTGGGATTATAAGTATCGAAATTATGATTTAACTGATGAAGAAAGTCTTACTTCATTAAATGACAGTCAGAAAGACTTACTCAGTTCATTTTTCCCAATCTCAAGCCTAAAAGAAGTAAGCAAAACGATAGTTGACCAGAAGTATAAACAGCAAATTAGAAGTATCATCGAAGCATATTTTGATGATCTTCCAAAAGAAGATAAATTCCATTATCTATTAAATCAATTAAAGTCGTTTTCAATACTCATTGCGGATGGATCAAATTGGCTTAAGATTTATGTTTATTTGTCGGAGACTTTAATTGAATGGTTAGAACAATCAATCTATGACGATGAATCATTTATAGAGTACTTTGAATATAAAAATTATCTTTATCATTACTGTAAAAAGCGCTTGTTTAAACACTCACCAGAGGAATTAATACGTGCTTACACGTTAAATGTAATAGATGAAAATGAGCTTCTTAAAGAAACTCTGAGTGATTCAAAACGAAATAAATTCTTTAGAGAACTCTATATTGAAAACAGTGAATTAGTAAAGGAATACCCTGAAATCACTCAAATAGCACAAAAAATACTAGACAGGGTTTTAGAAATTGAATTAAAGCGTGGAGATTTACCTACAAATGTGTCTAATTTTGCTAGTGTGATTAATTATTTTGAAGGTACTTCTTACTTTGTTCAAATTCTTGAGAGAATTGGCGATGAAGGGTTTATTCGAGGATATTTTTACGCAAGTGGAGAAGATATTTCAAAGAAAGAATCGTTTAGTTCATTGTTAAAAGCCTGTTATCCGAATGAAAATGATCATGTTAAAATCTTATCTAACTTATTAAATGAAAAAGAGATATCAGAAAAGCGTTTACTTGAAGCTGCAATGTATGCTCCGCAATGGCTTGATCTTGTTTCTGATTATTTAAATTGGAGCGGGTTAAAAAGTGCTGCATGGTATTTCCATGCTCATATTAACGAGGATTTTGAGGATAAAAAGGCTGCGATCGTCGCACATTACTCTCCAATTGAGCCAAATCAATTTAATGATGGTGCATTTGATATTAATTGGTTTACAGAGGCGTATAAAGAGCTAGGATCAGAACGGTTTGAGATCCTTTACGAATGTGCCAAATATATTTCAGGTGGAGCAAACCACCGTAGATCACAATTATTTGCTGATGCTGTATTAGGCAAGTTGAAAATAGATAATCTGAAGAGCTCTGTAGTCGATAAGCGAAATAAAGAGCATTTATTATGCTATAGTTTAGTTCCTTTAGATCATTCAACTAAGAAAGACTTAGTAACTCGTTATGAATTTATTCAGCAATTTTTAAAGGAAAGCACACAGTATGGAGCCCAAAGAAGAGCAAGTGAAGCGAAAGTAGTCGAAATTGCATTAGGAAATCTAGCTAGAAATGCAGGCTATTCAGATACGATTCGAATGACATGGGATTTGGAATCTAAAAAGGCAGAGGAATTTAACACTTATTTTGAGCTCAAAATGATTGATGATCTAATGATTAGACTTGAATTAAATGAAAAAGGAACAGTTCATTTCCTCATTCATAAAAATGACAAAGTTTTAAAATCCGTTCCAACTAAGTATAAAAAGAATGAGTATATTTTGAAATTGACTGAAGTAAAAAAAGAAATTAAAAATCAATTAAGAAGAGCAAGAATAGAGTTAGAAAAATCGATGGTTTCAGAAACGGTATTTACAGTTAAAGAGATAGACAATTTGACTAAAAATATGATCGTAAATCAACTACTCAGTAAGCTTTTATTTGTTTCTGAAAATAAAGTTGGATTTTTTGAAGATAACAAGCTGATTAGTCCGAATGGTCAAGAATATCAACTAAATGATTCTGACCTCTTAAAAATTGCACATCCTACACACTTATATGAGAGTGGTACGTGGAGTGAATGTCAAAGATTTATTTTTGAAAATAAAATCATTCAACCTTTTAAACAAGTTTTTCGAGAATTATATTTACCAAATATTGATGAATTAGCAAATGGAAAAATTTCTAGAAGATATGAAGGGCATCAGGTACAACCAAGAAAAACCGTGTCGTTATTAAAGAGCCGTTTATGGACAGCATGTTACGAAGAGGGATTACAGAAGGTTTATTATAATGAGAATATTATTGTTAAGATTTATGCTGCAGCGGATTGGTTTTCGCCATCTGATGTTGAAGCACCTACTTTAGAGACTATTGAATTTATTAATCGTAAAACATATGAAAACATTTCAATTGAGCAAATACCACCTATTATTTACTCTGAGGTTATGAGGGATGTTGATTTGGTTGTAAGTATAGCTCATGTTGGAGGAGTCGATCCTGAGGCAAGTTTATCAACTATTGAGATGCGAAAAGCAATCATTCACGAGTCACTTAGATTAATGAAAATCTCTAATGTTGATTTCTCTCAAAATCATGCAAAAATTTATGGGAAACTCGGTGAATATAACGTACATCTTGGAAGTGGAAACACTTATAAGAATGCGAAGGGAGCATTACATATTATCCCAGTTCATTCACAGCATAGAGGGAAAATCTTTTTACCGTTTATTGATGAAGATCCAAAAACAGCAGAAATTTTATCAAAAATTCTTTTATTAGCTCAAGATCAAAAAATTAAAGATCCGAACATATTAATGCAATTACATTAAATCGTTTTTAACACAAAAAAGCACAGGAAGTAAAAAACCTGTGCTTTTTATGCTATTACTTAAAGTTTTTTAACTTTTTCTTCATCACCAGTCGTTGCATTTATAAAGATATCATATGTATCGTGATTATATGTACCTAAAAATTCATAAGTGAGAACTTCTTTATTAAAATCGTTTAAGATGACAGCTAATCGTTCTTCTTCTACTTTAACATTTTTATTAAGCTTTGCTTTTGCTTGCTCAAGTGTCAGCTTAGGAGTAGGCACTTTTCGTACATGGTTAGATGTAATATAGTTTTTAGCATTAAATCCGATTATTTGCCCGTTATCTAATGCAACCTTTAATTGAATTGCTTCTGGATAAATGCGCACGTCATCAATTGCTTTTACCATTTGAAGTACACCAATCGTATCGTATTGTGAACTATCATATAATTCCATGTTCTTATAGTTTTTTGAATTTAAATAAGTTAACCCTTTTTTCACTGCATCGTCTAAACTGATTTGCTGTTTAGCTATGGGTCTATTTGTAATAAAGAAGATCGGCAAACCTGCAGTTTCTGTTACTTCCATATACGTATCAGCTGTTGGGTTAGTATGTGCCATTGTAACTGAGTAAAAAGGTTCAAATCGATCATTATCGCTTTTACTTCTAGTAGCTGTTATTTTAGTAACATTTTTGAGCGGTACAGCGTCTTCAGCTATTTTTTTAGCTTCATTTTGATCAATTTTTTTACCAGTTAGCTTCTTTAAGCCTTTAGATTCTTCTTGGCCATTCGAAAACGTAGGACCAAAATCATTATCCGTAGTTGCTTTTACTTGTTCAATATGTTTAAAACCATCCACGATACTATTGTCTCGTGGTGCTTTTTTTTCTTCGGACATTTGGCCAACATCCATCCAAGTTAAGTTTTTATTCATGATGTTTGTTTGTACATTCCGTAGTCCATCTTGAATTTTTTCAGCTGTTGAATACATATTACGTAAATTACTATATTCCTTTGCAGTTAGTGGTTCTTTATTTAAATCCCGAACCGCTGTTTTATAGCTAAAGTTTCCAACTCCAGTTAAAAAGGCCTGCGTTTTATCAAATGGCACAAATTTTAATGGAAGTTGTGCAATATCCGACTTAGATTGAATCGAAAGACGCCATACATCTGCTAAAGCAGGGGAGAGAGACGTTCTTGAATTCATTGCTAAAGTCGTACCGATTTTATCGTGTAATAAATCCATATCAAATGTTAGTTCATTAAAAGCTCTTTGATAATTATTTTCGGCTTTTAAATTCATTTCTTTCAGATCGCGATTTTGCGTATATCCCCAATAACCAGTACCGATTAGAGCGGCTGTTAAAGCACTTACAACAATCCAACTACCTTTCATCATTACACCTCACTACAATTATTTACAAAAAATATGTTGTCCTATTGTAAGAATAATAGGGCGGCCACGAATCCATTGGTTTGTTGCTGTTTTAGGATTGTAGTAATAAATACATCCTGTGGTTGGATCCCAGCCATTTATTGCATCAATTACTGCTTTTTTAGCCTGAGCATTAGGCGTTAAATTAATTTGACCGTCAGCTACTGCCGTAAAAGCACCTGGTTGATATATGACACCAGCTATTGAATTTGGGAAAGATGCATTTGTTAAACGGTTTAAAATAACGGCAGCAACTGCAACTTGCCCAATATATGGCTCACCACGTGATTCTCCATATACTGCATTTGCCATTAATTTAATGTCATTATCTGTATAACCATTTGGTGCGTTTGCAATTGGTTTATTATTTGGTTTTGAATTCGAATTATTAGGTTTATTTGTATCCGGTTTAGCCGGCGTATTGTTTGAAGTATTATTATTTGCTGTACTACCTTTATAATTCTTAGTTGCTTTTGTCAACTTTTCCTTTAATTTTGTTCCTGCGATACCATCAACCTTCATACCAAATTCCTTTTGAAAATTACGAAGAGCCCAGTATGTATTCCAGCCAAAAACTCCATCAGCTTTGTCGTCAAGAAACCCTATAAATATAAGGCGCTCTTGAAGCTCCTTAACATCATCGCCCGTTGAACCACGGCTGAGTACTTGACTACTAAAGGCATCAACTTCTTTTTTAGGTAAGTTGATATTTAAAGTAATTAGTGAAATACATATTATGCATAAGATAATAAATGCAGTTTTAAAATGAAAATTTTTTTGCAAAATAAATCCTCCTTAATCAAATACATATAGGATTACTATTTGTAAAAAATTTCTTTTTATTAGTAAAAAGCGTAAAAACTGATATAAATTGCACAAACAAGTAACGGATAGATAGAGTAGAGGGGTCGAATAGTAAGGATAGAAGCAAAAAGGAGGAGGTATTATGAAAAGAACATACAGAGCAATTTTCATTTTCTCATTCTTATTTTGTATTTTTTGCAAAGTAAACCCAGCTGCAGCAAAACCAGTTTATGAGCCTCCATATGCTAAATGGGGGAAAATTGCAGTTGAAAAAACAATCCAAAGATACCCACAATCGGATGTTATAGATTACTTACACATTGGAAGAGAACAAAAAACACCAACAGTCTCAGTAGAAAAATTCAAGTTATGGTTAAGATTAAAAGATGGAAGTAGGGAATTCGGGGTATTTGTAAATGTAGAATTTGATCCAAGAACAGAAAGATACTTAGGAATGACCTTTACTGAGACGGATCGATAATAAATAACTTTAAAAAACATCGCTTAAATTGTGATGTTTTTTATTGAAACACATATTGTGAGAGAAATCACATGAAAAAATTTTAAAAGAAAGTATTAGTTTAAATAAGGGATTTATGATTTTTAAAATAGAGAAAATTGATTATTTCAAAATTGATTTTTAATGTTGGAATGGTAATTGAAATCAAATAAAAAACTAAACACAATCAATGAGTGCAAATAAACAATAAACAGATTGAATTGTTGTATAAAATAAAATTACTAACAATTTAAGATTTTATTTTTTATTGAAGAATTTTTTATTAATTTTTTTACTCAAGTTTTAAATGATTAAATTACTATGTAAATTTGAGTTTTAATAAATTAGTTGGTTTTACATGAATTGGATTATTTGATCTGATTAACTAAATTGATGATTTTTTCTGTTTCATCTCAAAACACTAAGAATACTTTTCAATTGAGATGGATTATAGTGTTTTTACCTCAACTTCCTATAATATATATTATGTAAACTAGCAGAAAAATCAATAACAAGGATGACAATTTTTTCTACCCTACTTTTTAAAGAAAACACTTTGTTTACTTCTATAACTTCAATTGATTGCCTGAAAAATATTAAACCTCAAAAATAAGATTACTTTAAAGATAACTTCGACACGCATATATATCCTCTTTAGGTTTTTACGACACGAATTTAATTACTTCACTAGTTTAGTTCTTCAATTGATGATAAATTCTCAAATCATGAAAAAAGCTCCCGAAATCAACTTTGGGAGCTTTATTAAACAACAAAAATCTTTTACGTCAACTTTACAAAAAACACAATTCAAAGCATTAATTCTCTTCAGCCAAATAAAAATACTCCCGATCTAGCACTTTAAAATAAATCCAATATGGAATCTGCCGATGCCCTGGAAGCAATGCATCTACCGCCTGCTGCTGTGTTTTGTATCCCTTTGCTAACTTATCTATCTGCTTACCATATGCTTTAACAATCACAGCATTAGTTGGTTCCGGTGGACTTTGATTCTCCCTAAGCGGATATTTTTCCTGAAGTTTCTTTCCAAACTTCAAAATACCATCCCAGACTTTCGGGGGCAGTGTCACCATGTATAATCTTTTAGCAGAAAAAGACGAATCGTCCTTATGCTCACGAAACACTTCTCGAACTATTTTTGCTGCAAAAATATGATCTGGGTGCCCATAATATCCCACAACATCATCGTAAGTGAGAATCGTCGTCGGTTTATATTTTTTTATTTGTTGATAAATGTAGTTTTTCAACTCAATTGGATTGACTTCAGAAAGCTTGGAATCTGGGAAAGTTGCTTGAACAGGTGTTACGCCTAGCGTTTTTGCTGCAAACTCCCCTTCTTTCTCGCGTGCTTTTCCGAGCTCATCTTTCGAGACTACACCACCTGTTTTTCCCGCTTCTCCTTCCGTCAAAACAACCATCGTTACCTTGGCGTTTTCTTCGTGAATCTCACGAAATACTTCTCCAGAAACGGTAATCTCGTCATCTGGATGCGGAAAGATCAGCATCATTCGTTTTGGTGAATCTTTCGGAAGCAGAGAATTTGTCACAACTGCATTTTTATCTAAAATTAGGTTATGTACGAACCCGAGTCCGACAGTCAGTATTATTAAAATAGTGAACAACACAATCAAAATACGTCCAATGAATTTTTTTAGCATATAACTGTTACCTTTCTTTCGACTTTGAAACATTAATTCAGCGCACTTTTCCATAGAAATAAGCGAATCGTCTAGCTTGATTCGCCTAATTAATAAAAATTTTTAATCATAGTATTCTGAATGATTTTACGTTTTGCTAACTTTTTGACGTTTCTTTGTTTTTTCAAATACCCACTCGTTTTGAATTTTGAAACTACTGAAAGAAAGCAATAAGTCCACAACTATTTTTAATATACTCGCTCCCCCGTGGAAGGCATTTTGTAGGAAAGTAACTCCATACGCTGAAACGATCATTTGAATCCCTGATAAAATATAATAGCGTACGACAGACCTTGCAGAAGAATGTTTAAAAACGGTTTTTGCATTTAATATGTAATTAACGATTGATGAAATGACACGTGAGATAATGCCAGCCCATAACACGGCTGCATTTGTGCCAATTCTATGTTCTAATAAAAAAATAAATAGCACAAATAACCCATAGTCAACGACAAAAGAAATAAGAGATGATGATAAAAACTTAAAGAACACAAAATAAATTTTAATAGAATCCACTAGAGGATTAAAGTGTGAACTGCTGTTTTTATCTAAATAGATTGTTTCAATCATTGTCTCCTTGATGTCAATCCCCTGCTGTTTACAGGCCAGGAGCATATTCAACTCATATTCAAACCGCGCACCAGACAAATTAAGTAAAAATTTCATATATGAAACGGGAATTCCACGTAAGCCCGTTTGTGTATCCGTAATAGACAAACCTGTTAGATATTTAAAAATTGAGCGGGTTAATGTGTTTCCAAATCGACTACGGAATGGTATGTTTTCTTCAGAAAAATTTCGCACCCCTAAGATTAAATTATCTGGCGATGCCATCAAAGCTCTTGCCACTTGATCAATATCCTTCGGTGTATGCTGTCCGTCACAGTCTGCTGTCACAAGACCAGCCGAATTCGAGAAATTTTTTAAAAAATATGAAATCCCTGTCTTGAGCGCCATCCCTTTTCCTAAATTGTGAGGGTGGTCAAGAACGGTACATTGCTCTACTTGACGTAAATTCTGAAAAATTCCATTGTACTGTGCATCGCTACCATCGTTAACGACTATAATATGTGGATTAAATTTAGACTTCAATTCCTTAACCAAATGGATCAATCGTTCATCTGGACTAAGAGCTGGTATTAAAATAACAGGAAAGTGATACTGCATTGATTCGCGTCCTCTCAATCATTTCCATTAGTAATTCTAGTATCTCACACATTTATACTGAATTGAACATTAATTTTATATTGTAAATAAGTTTAACCAATCGCAAAACATATAATTAAAAATTTAATGGGTATAAATAGCAAATTTGTGTCTCACTTTTATCGATTAAACACATTTTTGTCACAAATCAATGACAAAAATATGTTACCATCCCTTGTCATATCAACGTTATTAGATAATTAAGAGTAAATAGAAATATGAGGATGGACATTTATGCTATAAACATCACACACATATCTTTCCAAAATCAATGGCAAAAATATGTTACCACCCCTTGATATATCAACGTTATTAGATAATTAAGATAACTAGAAATGTGTGGATGGACATTTATGCGATAAACATCACACACATATCTTTCCAAAATCAAAAACAGCCTATCTAAAAATAGGCTGTTAATAGATTGTTGAAATATTGATGAATCACTACATAAAAATAAGGATGATTTGTGATCTTGGCTTTATAAGAGATAAATGTGGATCGATTTGTGTTAAAAAAGCTTAAAAGTTGATATACTTTGCTGGATTAACTGCGTTTGATTTTGCTTGATTCCATTGTCCATCATGCAATTCAAAGTGAAGATGCTTACCAAAAGAATGCCCCGTATTTCCCATCATGCCAATTTTTTGTCCTTTTGAAACAGTTTGCCCTGCTGAGACTTGATAATTTTGCATATGAGCATAAACTGATGTAAATACTTTTCCATTAATATTATGTGTAATAAAGACAACATTACCATAACTAGATGAATGGTAAGCTCGTATTACAACGCCATTTGCTACTGAGACAATCGGTGTAGTTCCTTTTTTAGCAATATCTACGCCATAATGCGTTTCATGATCAAATGATCGATAGCCAAAACCTGAAGATACATACCCTTCCGCTGGTCGAGTAAATTTACCACCTGAAATACTTGAAGCGACTTTTATTGCTTTTTCCTGTTCTTTTAATAGTTCTTCCTGTTCTTTTAAACTCAAAATATCCTGTTCCTTATCAGAAACATCATCCTTAAGTTTGCTTAGAATAGCATTCATTTGAGTTTCTTGATTAACAAGTGAACCTTCTAAATTTTGAAGTTCTTTTTTATCATTTTCCAACTTATATTGAGTTGTCATTATATCTTTCTTTTTAAATTCAACTTTTTCAATATCGTTCTGTTGTTCCTTAACTATGTCTGGATCAGCATTCATAAAATTACCAATAGCGTTTATTCGTTGAACTAAATCACCAATACCTTTTGCATCAAAAATAACGTCTAAATATGAATTATTTCCACCCGATTTTTGTATTGTAATTAAACGATTATTTATGATTACTTGACGTTGATCTAAACGTTTTTGAAATTCTTCTATTTCAGCTTGTAAATTTTCTATTTCTTTTTGGCCATTTATTAATTCTGCCTCTTTTTGGCTCTTCTTTATTTTTGTATTCTCAATTGATGTGTTAATTGTATCTAAAGAATTTAATAACAATTTTTTCTGATCTTTTAATTGATCCATCTCATTTTTTGTTTTTTGTGTTTCTTCTTGAACTTTTACTCGTTTATCTTGTATACTCTTAATCTTTGAATTTCCTATATTCTCTGCAAATACACCATTTGGAAGTATAGTAAATGATAAACCTGCAGCTACTAATATTAATTTATGAATAATTCGTTTCATCGTTATCTCCCTAAGTTTGACATATACTTATATATGTTAACTTAGAAATGTAACAATTTTATGCATATTAGACTACACTCTTTTTACAAGTTTTTTACAAGATCTTTGCAACACTATAAAAAATAATCAGTAAACTAATACTTATTTAACTTTTGATTTGATTGTGTTTTTATGAATATGCTTTTGCTTTCATGTAGGTTTACTTCTTATAATTTATAAAAAATTTCACAATTTATTTGCTGGAAAATGAGGTATTACCTCTTCTCCCAATTCTTGAATGACTTCATCAGCAGGTCTTATACTATCAAATAAAGCAAAAAACAAATGATTGACACCTGCTTCTTTATAAATATTTAGTAATTGAATTAGATAGTTTCTTCCTAGTCTAAACCCTAATCGAATAGGTTTTGGCATTTCATTTGGATCATCGGATAAATCTAAATGCATTGGTTGACTAAATGGTTTAAACACACCAGGATGATGAATAGTGACCATTTCTCTCCATCTTTTTATCGTTTCTTCTTGATCATGTGGATGACGTGGATAATACATCCATCCATCACCATTCTTAGCAAACCATTCCATATCTTGCTGTGCATACCCGGTAATGAAGGTTGGAATATGTTTAGTTGGTTTTGGAACTAAATTTGCACCAGATATAATACCGTTTGAAGATTTAATTATAGGAAAATCTTCATATAAAACTTTATTTAAAAATTCGAATGCTTCAACAAATGCTTTCCCTCTATTTGGATGAGAAATATTTAATCCATCAAAATCAGCTAGACGATCCCCTGAAGAAACCCCTAATAAAAGACGCTCAGGAAACAATTGATCAATAGTTGCTATTTCTTTGGCTAATCGTAATGGATGTCTTAAAGGTAAAACTGCTGCAGCTGTACCCAAACCAATTTCTTTGGTTTGGCTCGCTAAATATGTTAAGTAAATCATCATGTCATATATTTGCCCTACCGCTGGATCACCAAAATTTGGATCCTCTAAAATTACATCTCTTAACCAAAGTGCTGTAAATCCATAGTTTTCAGCCATTTGCGATAGTTCAACTTGTTTTTTCATTATCGGTGAATCGAATCGAAAATTCTCAAGAGGAATATGAAGACCTAATGTCATCTCGCCCTCTTTGTAAACACGATTGTATGTTTTATGATTATTAAAATTGTTCATATGATTTAATTCCCTCCCTTAGACATTAAATAACTAAAATCACCATTGTTTTTTTACTTGTTCTTGCGCTAACTTTAAAATTTGAATTTTTGATGTGTCCTTTTGAACAATAACATTTGTTAAATAGTGTTTACCTTTATAATTAATGTTCATTGTGACCTCAAGCATGTTTTCCTCTCCCTCTTTTGCATATAATAAATGCTAGTAATTTTATACTAAAATATTTCTAATTCAAGATATTTTACAGATAACATAATGACTATCATCAGTTCTCATAAATAAATTTTTGTCCTCTTCATAAAGAAGAAAAGTTAACAAATATATGTCCTAACTTTAATATTACATAGATAAACGCTCCATCAGAGCCACTTTTTCCGCTTCAACCCCAGGCTGATCAAATGAATTGTTAATAGATAGACTCCTCAAAAAATAAGAGTGGCACAGATTACTTAACTGCTTACTAAACTTGATTTGATGTAGTCACGCTATGACTCCTTAAATCTATAATTAGTTAAGAATTTTTTCGTTTTAAATAACTTAAATTTGTTATAGCTTGGTGCTACAGGTCTCATTATAAAATGATTACAATATCAATAACAGTACTTACTTTAAAGTGGTGTAGGCACTTTAAAGTATCTATAAAAATGCCTGATAAAACTTTAATCAATAAGTAGGATACTGTTCTCGAATTTCATTTATAGTTTGATTAACATTTTCTACACTACGTCCATTAATAAGTACAGTAGCACCTTCCTCTACTAATGACGTAGCGATTGCTTTGCCAATTTCTGCGGTAGACCCAGATGTCCATACCATGTGTGCTTATCTAAAAGTCAAAATTATCTGGATTAGGACCTACACGATGATTCTGAATACAAACCATCAATTCGTTCGATCTCTTCTTTCGTTAATTCAAAGTCAAACACAGTAGAGTTTTCATGCTAATTGGGGCCCTTCACGGATACCTTGTCCTACACCTTCTTCATTTCCATAGATAGCTGCCGTATCAACACTACGATTACCATTCTTAATAACCGCTTTTACAGAATTAACTAGATCAGGGCCTTCCTCTACTTTAAATACTTCGATACCAAACCAAGGCATTTTTACCCCGTTTTACAAAGTTGTTGTATCTTGTAAATTTTTTGCCAATGTATATTTACCTCCTAATTGTATTGTAGTGATTAAAAAATGCAGCAATTGAAATTCAATTAACTACCTTTCCACTAAACATGTTACTGATTACAATAGAACCACCTTAGAAAGTAGCAATACTATTTACTATTGCCAAAAATAAAACAATCCTAAATTTAAAGATATATAAAATTTGTGTAACATACTCTATGTCGCAAACTTTAAAATAGTGTTGTCCCCAAATTTTATATAGTTTTTTTTCGGAAATGAAATCATAAACTTCGCATCAGGACCTGTAATATTTTCTTCCATAGGATGAACATGTAAATAGACGTAAATGTCATAGTGGTCTCATTATTTTCAATTAACAATTTCGCAAATTCTGAGTTTAGTATTGCGGTGGAATTTAAGGATTTAAGAATTTATGAATGTAAACGTACTCTCCTTGGCTATCATTTTTAGTATTATTTGATGATTTGCTAACTTAGCTGATAAATTATCCCTTGATTTCCCATCGGAATAGTATGATAATTAATTTGTCATACTAGTTTCATAATTTTTCTTTGTTTTCTTTAAAGCTAATGCAAAGAAAGATTTCATCTAGTCAATATACACAAAGGGGAATATGAAGATGAATCAAAAAGTAGGATATACGGCCTTATCTGTACTACTAACTACCAGCTTATTTACTACAGCCTGCAGCAACAAAACGGAAGAAACGCAAACAGCTGCTTCATCAAAAGCATCGAAACAGATTGTAAATGTAACTCAAACAGCGGAAATTTCCACTTTAGACTCTACGTTAGCAACAGATTCTGTATCGATTTCTGCCATGAATAACGTATTCGAGGGCTTGTATCGCGTGGACAAGAATAATCGACCGGAACCAGCCTTAGCAAAGTCCTATACTCTTGCCCCAGATAAAAAGACCTATACTTTTAAACTTCAGGATGCAAAGTGGTCCAATGGCGATCCGATTACGGCCGAAGATTTTGTTTACGCTTGGAAGCGTGCTGTAAATCCAGAAACAGGTGCAGAATACGCATATTTACTAGATGATGTGAAAAATGCGAAAAAAATTAACGAAAATCAGCTGTCTGTTGATGAACTAGGTGTCAAAGCAATTGATGATCATACATTTCAAGTTGAGTTGGAGAATCCTGTTCCATATTTTATTGATTTAGTTTCTTCTTCAACTTTCTTTCCATTGAACCAAAAGTTCGTTGAAGGACAAGGGAAAAAATATGGTTTAGAAGCAAATGCTGTATTATATGATGGTCCATTCATCATCAAAAAATGGACTCATGAAGAGAAGCTTCAACTTGTAAAAAATCCTAATTATTGGGATAAAGATAAAGTGAAACTGCAGGAAGTTAATATTAATGTCGTAAAAGATGCTTCCACCGCTCTAAACTTATACACAACAAAGCAAATTGACCGTGTGGACTTGACTGGTGAATTTGTGAATAAATATAAAAATGATGCAACCCTGAAAACTTATTTGAATGGCAGAACAAACTTCTTACGTTTGAATGAAAAAAATAAAATGTTAGCAAATCCTAATGCCAGAAAAGCAATTAGCTTAAGCATCGACAAAAAAGGAATTGCAGATGAAATTCTTAACAACGGCTCTGTACCTGCTGATTACTTAGTTCCTAAGGAGTTAGCTTTCGGTCCAAACGGAAAAGATTTCCAAGAATCAACTTCTACATATGAACATCTTGATCTAAAAAAAGCAAAAGATTATTGGGAAAAAGCAAAAAAGGAACTTGGTGTCACAAATGTAACGTTAGAGATGTTAAATTACGATGATGACAGCTCTAAACTAATTGTAGAATATATAAAAGAGCAACTCGAGAAAAACTTAAGTGGATTAACGATTAATATTAAACAACAACCTAATGCTCAGAAATTGAAGCTAGAATCGGCTATGGATTATGATATCTCTCTTTCCAGTTGGGGAGCGGATTACCCAGATCCAATGACTTACTTGGATATGTTCCTTACAAACGGTGCATTTAATCAAACTGGATACTCCAATCCGAAATATGATGATTTAATTAAACACGCTAAAACAGATTTGCTATATAATTTACCAAAACGTTGGGAAGCGTTGAAAGAAGCCGAGAGGATCTTGTTGAATGATGCTGCAGTTGTACCTCTATATCAAAAAGGGACTTCTTATCTTCAACGTCCATATTTAAAAGACTTCTATGTATACGGTCCTAATACTTATAAATATGCCTATATTAAAAAATAATCTCATCTGATGCCAGAAAGTAAATCGAAACAGTAAATATTGACCACCCCTCGTTTAAAAAAAGAAACTTACTCGCGTAAGCTTCTTTTTTTTATGAGGTCACTAATTAATTGTGATAACTTCGATCCTCTTTTGACATCCCTATTTTTTTGGCGCATCTCCCACAAATTTTTTCCATTGAGACACCACCTACTCTATTAATAACGTAAATATCCTTTTATTTCATGCTATTCTATTTTGCGCCTTAATTCTAAGGTTACATTTTATAGTTCGGAATCTCGACAAAAGTTTTTTCTTTTTCGTAGACTTTCTTCTTATATAGTCTCTCCCTAATATTCTTCTAGCACTTTTCACTACAATACTTTTTGTGGCACTTATGTATAACTTCTTCCCGCACTCCATACAAGTTAATTTTATACGAATTAGAAGTCATATGTTAATAGTTACATTTATCTCTGTCAGAGTTTCATTTATTACAGGAAAATTCCGAAAGTAGTTAATGTGAATATGATGTAACGTTGAAAATAATAGTTAAAAATTCATATTCATCGTTTAAAATTCATATTTAGTAATGATTAATGGAAAATGAATTTTGGAGGCCATGATAATGAATGAAAAAGATTCAAAACTGAAACGAACTTTTTCAGAAAAAGACTATAATGATAGAAAAAAGTTAGATAGAGCCCTCTCCAAATGGACTAATGATGAGTCAGCTGAACTTCATTCACAAACAGTAGGCCCTAGTGGACCTGTATTGGAACAAGATAGTGTACTTCATGAGTCCTTACAAGAGTTGATTCATGAGAAAATATTAGAAAGACCGCTTCATGTGAAAGGATTTGGTGCATTTGGTTATTTTCAAACCATACATTCGATGTCCGAATTCACAAAACTGAACTTTTTACAGAACCCTGGTCATAAAGTACCTGTTATGGTTCGCTATTCATTGGCTGTCGGTACGAAAGGAACACCTGATACTTCCAGAAACGTACGTGGTTTCGCTACAAAATTTTATACAGAAGAAGGTGTTTTTGACCTTTTATGTAATCACATCCCTGTCTTTTCTGTTCGTGATGCGATGCGTTTCCCAGAATTTATTAAAGTATTATCACCTTCACCTAAAAATAACTTAATTGACCCTAATCGATTTTGGAGCTTCGTAGCAAGAGCACCTGAATCTATTCATTTTGTTGTACGTTTATACTCAGACGAAGGTACAGTAAAAAGTCTTCGTCACATTCTAGGTCATAGTGTTAGTACATATGTTTGGAGAAATGATCAAGGTATTAGAAAGTATGTTAAGTACCTTTGGTATCCATTAGAGGGTGTACAATACATTGGTAGCGAGGAAGCAAATAGACTTGCAGCTGAAAACCCTGATTATGCTGGTAAAGATCTATTCGATGCTATTGAGGGTGGTAAACCAGTAGAATATGGCTTATATGTTCAGCTCATGGATCCTGCAGACGGAGGACATCTTCCTTATGATCCCTTAGACGATACAAAAGTATGGGATGAGAAAGAATATCCTTTTATACCAGTAGGTAAGATGGTATTAAATACGAATCCTGATAATTATATGGAACAAGTAGAAAAAGTCGCCTTCTCTCCTTCAAATTTACTTGATGGTGCAGAATTATCGAATGATAAAATACTGCAGGGCCGAGCCAATATTTATTACGATTCTCAAAGAAGAAGACTTGGGCCAGGATTTCGTAAAGTTCCTATCAATCAACAGCAAAACTGGACTCCAGCTAACCAAATTACAAGTGGTGATGGAAGTTATGCTGAAGGACAACTCGAAAGAACTTCAATAACAAAACATGATGATTTTGTGCAGGCTAGTGAATTCTATATGAACTTAACTCCTTTAGAAAAAGAACATCTAGTAGAAAATTTAAGTAGCGACTTGATCGTCATATCCCAAGATATAAGAATGAAAGTTATGGAGTATTTAAATAAGGTATCATCTGACTTGGCAAAAAGAATAGAGATCCAACTAAAAAAACAATAAAGATATAATAATCAAAAGCATAAAAAGGTCTAAAGTATAATCTATAAATTGTAAAAAGGGTGAAATCTTTTCTACTTGCTAAAGAACATGTAGAAGATTTTTCACCCATTATCAGTATCCTATTTAATTTGAGACATTCCTTAGGGAATTATTTCAAATACTCTCCAAGGATCAATGTAATCTAATAGTTTCAACTCATTTTCCGGTATCCTGCCAACTATATTTTTGCGACCATCATTTGGCATGTCCTTTAAAATAATATGGAGTTCACCTTTATAACGACCATATTCATTATTAATAATAACGATGTCGCCACGTTTTAACTCATGAGTATGATGAGGTTCTATGTTTGCATCTTTATATGAAATACGTGGCATCGTTGATCTTGCCATGTATTCACTCATGTCTCCACGAACAAAATGAGGGAAATTAAAAATAATTTCTTTTTCCACATCGGTCACTTTTTCCGTTAAATCGATCTTGAAAGATAACTTCGCTGGATTGATCTTACTAAGTGATTTTAGTTCTTCTTCGCTTGCATAGGCATTTGCTACGATCACATCATCTACCAAACCAGTTGCGAATAGGTGACGTGTAGCTACATCAATTGGAAGAAAACGATGCTCCTCTAACGTACAAAGTCCCTCATTCACTGGCCAAGGTCCAAATGTTGAATCACTCTGACTAGAAACAAACACAGCAACCTTTAAACCGAGCTCTTTTACATCCTTACTACATTTTTCAAAATGCTTGAAGCTTAATCCTGAATACATTTGGGGGTAAAAATTATGACAAGTAATAATATTATCTTTATTTGCATTAAAACTTAAAATATTATCGATATATTTCGTACCAAGACTGGCATTAATTTCAATTTTAAGATTATATGGGTTAAACGTCATGAATGCTTCTTTTGCACCGTCAAACCCTTCATCCAATCGAATACCTGCAGCACCTAGTTCAGCAAAGAAACTTAAGTCTTCGTAAGTGATTCCAAGATTCGAAAAAATACTCGGTGCAACATCTAAAATAACTTCCATGCCTAATGAATTCGCATGACTAATGATTTCTTTGAATTCTTCTTTAATTTCGTCTACATTTTTCCCTTCAACACTTAACAAACAAGTAAACACTCGTTTAAACCCATATTTTGCAGCAAGCGATAAATACGCCAGATCCTTTTCTTTTGTGGAGTGTTCTGGATAAATTGAGACACCTAATCTTGGCATCATATCACCTCTCTTTGACTGGATAGGTTTTCGTTTTTGATTACTTCTTCGAGATAAACGAATTGCTTTCGCATATTCTTTTTGCTTTTTCGAGCAAAAAAAATGGAGGCTAAAATGTAATTCCAATTTTGTAGTGCTGTTGCAGCCTGGTAGCCTTCTTTATAATGGATTTCAACGCCATTTTCATTATCGGTTAAAGTATATGCCATTGTATTGATTCCTTTTAAATGTTCAATCGTAGCTCGATATTCTTTCGATGGAATCAGCTCATCGATGTGAACTTTCACTGGTGTATCATAACCCATGCGGTTTTTGATATTCTTTTGATAGGAAAAATCTTTCGCTAATTGTTCTTTTGAAATCGTCTGGCCTGTACTCTGTTTGAAATCTTGTATAATGGAACGAAGCAATTGCTCGAAAACCTCTTCTGCGCGAACTTGCAACTGTACGTTTAATTCCATTAGTTTGCACACTCAAAAGCAGCTAGTTTCTTGTATAAACTAATAAACTCTTCTGCCATAATTTTGATCGTCTCTGCGCTCATCATTTGATCTTCAGCGTGAACCAACAGTAAGTTAATGTCCGTTTTTTCACCACTTGCTTCTTGTTGGATTAATTTTGCGTGATAGTGATGTCCATTTTTAAACAGATCGAGTCCTTCTTCTATTAAGGAAGCAGCTTTTTCAAAATCGCCATTTTTTGCTTCGACCATCGCTTCTAAATACATGGATTTTGCAGAACCAACTGCTGAAATGATTTGAAAACAAATTAATTCGTTATTTTCCATTTTCAATTCCCCCTACTTGTTTTTTAACAAATAGAGAAAAGAAGGCTTTCTTCTTTTCTCTATTATAGTTTGTTATGAAACTTATTTTGCTTCGTGACGGTTTGCTAATTTAATGAATGGGTAATAAATGACAACCGCAATCGCTAAGTTGACCATCGCCACTAAAGCGGCTTTGATGTCTCCGGATGTTGATAAGAATGCACTTAGACCAACTGGTGTTACCCAAGGTACAACAACGTTCGTATACCCAATGAAACCTGATACAGTCGCTACATAAGCTGTAAGGGTTAGGACAACTGGAACGATCATGAATGGAATGATTAGAATCGGACTTAAAACGACTGGTAATCCAAACATGATTGGTTCGTTAATTTGGAAAAGTGAGGCCGCTCCACCAATTTTCGAAATTTCTCGATAATCTTTACGCTTAGAAGCGATAAAAATTGCGATAACAAGCGATAATGTCGCACCTGCACCGCCTAAGTGAACAAATGAATCAAAGAAAACAGATGTGAAGACGTTGTGTCCCCCGCTTGCATTGGCTGCAACTTGTGGCAGATAAATCGCGTTTGTAATCGCGCCCATCATGTTACCGCCATGTAAACCGAAGAACCATAATACTTGAATCATTAAGACGTAGATAATAGCTGAGAATGGATTTTGTGATAAATGCATGAATGGATCAGTGATGAATTTTGTGATTAAGTCAAATAGATTTGTTTCAACTAAGATTTTTGCTTCATTTAAGATTGAGAATAAAACTGGTACAAGCGCACCAACGAGAATCGCTACTAAACCAGGGATGATTGCAGCGAATGCACGTCCAACTGCTGGTGGTACATTATCTGGTAATTTAATTGTTAGATTTTTCTTCATTAAAAAGATAAATATTTGTGTGATGACTAATGTGACGATGATCGCTGTTAATAAAGCTCCGAAGTTAAAGTATTGCCAACCAAAGTTCCCCCATGTTCCTTGTGTCGTTTTGCCATCTGCTAAAGTAACCGTTACTCCTTGGGGAGTTAATGCCAGAAAACCTGCTACAGCAACGACGGCAGCTGATAAAGGGTTCACTTCGTACGATTTTGCTAAACTATAAGCGACTGTAAATACTAATACTAGTGCTAGTACGGCGAATGTTCCCCACCAAATATTTCCCATCAGAGGCTGTAGGTATTTTGTTGTAAATTGCAGATATCCACTTGTTTCTGGTTTTAAGTTAAACCAGTCTGCCATCAATGAAGCTGGTGTAAAGAAAACGTTGTTTAATAAGACTGCTAATGATCCTGCCATGACTAGTGGCATTAATGCAACGAATCCATCGCGGATTGCGACTAAATGACGCTGTCCACCAATTTTAGCGGCAATTGGTACAAAGTGCTCTTCCATCCATTTAATGAAACGATTCATTTATTGAATCCTCCCTCATTTGTTTTTTCTTTTTACACGAAACTATTAGCCTAATCGAGCAAGTGCATCCTCTAAAACTTTTTTTCCATTCATAGTGCCATAAGACATCATATCGATTACTGATACGGGAATTTTGTGTTGAACCATTTCGTTGATTTTTCCTTCAAGGTATTTCACTTGTGGTCCAAGAAGAATAATATCTGCTTTCTCCCAAACGGATTTTGCTTCAGCTTCCGCATTTGCCCAGATATTTACTTCGATTCCTTCCTTAGCTGCATGATCCTTCATTTTGTTGACCAGTAAACTCGTTGACATACCTGCTGAACAAACTAACATGATATTAACCATTCTTTATCTCCTCCTAATGATTTTATAAATTAACACTCGAATTTGGGCTCAAACTGACCGAAAACAGTTTTAGCTTTTCCCCTCCTTTTTGTGAAGCGCTTTCTTATAGGTCAAATATACTATATTAACTAGCAGGTAGGCCTAAAGAAATATGTACACTTTGTGTACAATTTCACAAAAGAATCCAAATCATGTTTTTTGAACTTCTCGTCACTTGCTAAATGTCAAAAAACACCCTGCTCCACTCGAACAAGGTGTTTTTCATTTTACTAAACTGTCAGTCGAAATCTATTTTTAAGTACCGAAAATTTCATACACGTACTGTTATCGTTCCATGTCCACCATCTCCAAAGAGCAGGAAATACGTCATAGAAAGAAATAAATTACAGAGACGACGAGGTTTGGCAATGCGAGAATCGCAAACATTTTCGTCACGATTTTGTTTCAATTATGTCCAAAAATTCGTTTTCATTTTGACTCCATTGACGGTGGAGGCGTGGAAGATCGTTGATAAAATTTAGCACCACCATATTTGACGCTTTATTCAAAAATAAATATGCAATGGGCTAACCTTTGATTATATTATTGGAACTTCCAATAGCCATCAAACATTTCAAAAAATTGACTCTGATTCGTGTCAGTAAGGTTAACTAAAAAAGGAGTCTCACCTTTTTCTTTTAATATGGTAGCAGCGGGACCATCTCCCATTGGTGTACAAAATAATAAATTAGTTCCGTTTAATTTTAATATTTCACACCGAGCATTGATTTCCGTATCAATATACTGCTCGCTTTGTTTAAGTCCAAATAAATTCTTCCAAATTTCTAATGTCTCATCCAAATTATTTACCACAATCCCTACACTTTCCAATTTTGGTACACCTATTATATGTGATCCTATAAGTCCTTGGTCTTCCAGTTGCGAATACCTTTCTTCATCTGATTTTTCCCATTCAATAAAAAATGGTAAAATAACCTTTTTTTCCGGGTATTTAGGGAATAGCAATGACCACCTGATTAATTGACCATCAGCACGAACTCTCTCCCCACTAAGAGGTCCATATACTGTCAGCCCTTCTGCATTAAGTTTTACTGCTAGTTCTTTAATTTGATTAGTTCGAATCGCTACTGTCGCAGGACCTTCCCGACTTTCTTTTGCTAGTTGTTCAACGATTTGCGTAATCAATCGATTTTCATCATGTTTTTCAGCTATTAATAAATTTTCAATTCCTAAAAATTCAATATAACTTAAGCCGAAATAGGATAGGGTATTATATGTTCCCCAAGACTCATGTCGGCCTCCATTAACAACATGAATTCCTCTTTGTTTTAAGGGTAAAATTGCTTCCTCTGGTTTCTTAAAGAACCATACAAGATGATCAAAGAATAAATCCATTATCGTACTCCTTTCACTCGATATTATGTATTTCTTGAAGAGATTATTAAGCCACTTAAACCCGCACCTACAATGATTACAAGATTGTTCATATTTTGTTCTCCATCTGAACGTATCTATGTTGTAACCTGAATCATAAAAGAGTAAATGCTTTTTCTAATTCACTATGCAATACTTCCCCCATAATCTTCATACCTTTATGAATTTGTTCTTTAGACATATTTGAGTAATTTAAACGTAAAGTATTTTTCTTTGTTCCATTTGGAAAAAATGGGGCACCAGGAACAAAAGCAACATTATTTTCCAAACATTTAGAGAATAATTCCCCGGAATCAACAAACTCAGGTAGCTCAATCCAAATAAATAATCCACCTTCTGGCAAACTATAGTTTATATTTTTTGGGAAAAATTCTTTGATACAAGATAACATAGTTGTGCATCTTTCTTTATATACAGCTTTTATTTTATTAATGTGTTCATCGATATTGTAAAGTTCCAAATACTTAGCAGTAATTCTTTGAGCAAAGCTATCAGTATGTAAATCGGCAGTTTGCTTAAAAGCAACGTACTTTTCAATGAAAGATTCGTCTGCACAAATCCAGCCAAGACGCAGACCTGGAGTAAAAATCTTAGAAAAGGTACTTATATAAATAACTCTACCTTCTGTGTCAAAATGTTTCACAGGAGGTAGTGCGTCTCCAGCAAATCTTATAGCTCCATATGGATTATCCTCTACAATTAATACATCGTATTGCGTAGCAAGCTCAATCATTCTCTTTCGTCTTTCGAGCTTTAATGTGCGCCCTGTAGGATTTTGGAAATCTGGAATAGTATAGATAAATTTCGTGTTTGGATTCTCTTGCAGTTTTTTCTCTAGCTGCTCCATAACCATTCCTTCATCATCCATAGCTACTTCAACAAATTTGGGATTGTATGACATAAATGCATTAATTGCCGCAAGATAGGTTGGGCTTTCGCAAATAATAGTGTCTCCCTCATTGATGAATAATCTTCCAGTGAGGTCGATCGCTTGTTGGGATCCTGATGTGATAAGAACATTTTCAATATTAGAATTTATTCCTATTAATTCCATCCTTTGACAAATAGCATGTCTTAAAGGAATGTATCCTTCGGTCGTACTATATTGAAGAGAAGCTGCACCTTGTTCATTCAATACTGTATTGCATGCATCCTTAAGAGCTTCCACAGGAAATAACTCTGGCGCTGGTAGGCCTCCCGCAAAAGAGATGATTTCTGGTCTTTCTGTTACTTTCAATATTTCACGTGTCTCAGAAGATTTTACTAAATGAGTTCTATTAGAAAATCTATTTTTCAAAATAAAACCCTCCCTTTTTTTATAGTAATTGATTCATAGTTTTCAAACATCTTAACACGCACAAAAAAACCATACAACATTATAATTGTGTGGCAAACAATTTTATAAGTGTATGGTAAATAATATTATTAAAGATTTTTTAGTAAACTTTTTAGGATCATCAATCCCTGCTCGAGCTCTTCAATCGTTTCTGGAGCACAGACAGAAACCCTAACAGCTCGCTCTGGAGCACTTTTTCCAACCACAAAACGTTCCGCTGCATACACTTGTACTCCATATTGAGCAGCCAACTTTTCAAATTCAGCACCCGTGACTTTTCCTGGTAATAGTAACCAACGAAATATACCTCTTTCACTACCTAAACATGTATAATCTGATAAATATTTATTTACGACTTGGTTTCTACGAATAGTTTGTTCACGATGAACCTTAATAATGTTCTCAAATTGATTCGATACTATAGTCCGTGCCGCTAGTTCTGAAAATAATGGGGAAACTGATATATTTAGATTATAAAGTGCCTTTGAAATTGACTCCTTGAATCGACTCGGCACAGCTACATAAGCTAACCGTAAACCTGGTGCAATTGATTTTGATAAACTTGCAATATAGATAGTTTGTTCTGATGCAAATGATGCTACTGCTGGAATTGGTTTTTCGTTGAGTAGATTATATGTCGCATCTTCAATAATGAATTGATTATACTTTTTAGCAATTGCCGAAATCTTTTTACGATTCTCTACAGACAAACAAGATGCTGTTGGATTATGATAATCTGGATTTAAATAGATCCCTTTAATGTTGTCATTTTTACACGCATATTCAAAGGCATTTGGACACATTTCATAATTCTCTGACTTAATTGGTATTATTTGCACACTAAGCATCGCTGCAATCGTTTTTAAACCAGGATAGGTATGTTCGTCAGCACCAATGCGATCCCCAGGCTTACAGATACTAGCCAGTGTAGCAGCAATCGCATTTTGTCCCCCATTTGCAAATAAAATATGATCGACTGTTGTTTCAAACCCGCCTCTTCGGATGAGTTTTATAGCTGCATCCTTTTGCCATAAGCTTTCTCCTGCTCTACCGTACCCAAACCATTTCTCATAATCTGTCTCTTGCAACATATTTCTCAGTTGAAGTAGTAATGGCTCGTATGAAGCTTTATCGGGAAGTGTCGCACCCATTTCAATTAGATGCTTCGGTTTAGTATCTTCAAGTAAATACGAATTCGATAAAGCATCATACGATACAAATGTCCCACTTCCCACTGATGCACTTAACAATCCCTTCAATTCACACATTTTAAACGCTTTTGAAATGGTACTAAGATTTAAATCTAAATAATCGGCTAGTTCTCGCTGTGGGGGAAGTTTTGTCCCAGGTAATAAAACTCCGTTTAAAATATCATTTTCCAATTGCCCTGCGATAGCCTGATAGATGGGCTTTTTATTTTTATCAATCGATGGCTTCCAGCTCATCGGATAGTTTTCGAAAGAATTAATCGACATAATATGCATCCTTTTTTCACACAATTATATAATTGTGTGGTTTATTAAACAAATATATATTCGATCGACTAAAGTAACAAATTTTTAAGTCATATGAATTGACCATCATAAAAACTCCTCAACAAGGCAAGGAGTTTTTTCTTCATTTATTTCGTTCCAGAAAATCCTTAACACCTTCGAAATGATTCTTCATTTTTCCATCGATTTTTTCAAAGATATAATGACCGTCTTTTGCAAACGAACTATTTGGTGTTGGGTGTGGATCAATCGAAGCAATATAGTGTCCCGAACTGAAATTCGTTGATGATACGTAGTGAATATGTTGCGTAATAAAATGATGCACCCAATCAATTGCATGATAGTAAGCTTTCCCAATTATCATGTGTTCTGGATACAGGAAAAGTTTACTCGTTGGAATCATTAATCCGACTACACCTACTCCTAATCCGACAAGTACCATTTTTTTTCCTATTTCTTTGGAACGTAGATTTTTCGTTTCCTCCTGAATGTGTTTGAAATCACCTTCGATCAATAATTTTTTTTCATATGGATAATACGTTGCAAATCGTTTCATCATCCTGCATCCTCTCTCCCATATGACACTATTATTCATCACGTGTCCGTCTATTAAACGATATGAGACAACTGGTAAAGTATTCTAACAAATAGATGTACAATCATTATAAAGAAACATGATCCTCAACTATCACCACATGATTCCGCTGATTCTACTAATTGAGACGCTCCTCACTCGTTTAAATTCAACTACGAGAAAGGATGTTCCGCTGTTGCTTCAAAACCCGAATTTCCACTAGCAAACTCATTACTTTATATGTTTTTAAATAAATAAATGAACAAATTCTAATACTAACCTCAAGAGGTGATATTAATGACTAAATGGAATGAACAAGCCGCAGCAAATAATAATTTGCCATCTAGCACAATTCGTACATCTGAGCTTATATTAGGTAAAAAAGCCGACCATGAATTTTCAGAAGATCTTTCTGATGGCGGAGAAAGAAATAAAAATATTGAGACGCTAAATAAAAATAGTAAGCAGTAATTGTTAGTATCCCTTAATTAACAAAAAAAGAGCTAATCGAATACTTGTCGATTAGCTCTTTACATTTTAGAAGTAATATTCAGTTGATAAATTGTCGCTTTAATTAGTTTTTAATATTGTTTGGATTATAAATTGAATAATGGTCTAAAATTAAATTTTTCTTTAAAGGAAAAACAAGTTTAAGCTTATTTGATCCAATTGAATAAGTTACTATTTTTTCTTTATTTGAGGTAGTAACTTCTGAACTAGGAGTTCCAAAATAATTTTTTATATTATTAATAGTTAAAGATTTTAATTGAGGATCAAAAGAGCGTAATTCAAATATTAAATGGCTTTTTTGATAGCCAACTACTACGTTTCTCTTTGAGTATGTGTTATATGTTCCTTTAGCAGCGGCCACATATACACTACTGTCTTCTTTACCCCATTTTCCCTTTATAGAGTCAATTGTTGAATTCATTACATTAAATTCTGCATTGATTATTTTCCCTTCATTTGCCTTTGTTGATATATTTTTTAAAAGTAAGTACTGTTGATTACTAGTTACATTGTTATAAGTAACAGCTTTCTTAATTTGTTGATTTAAATTTGTAACATTTACAGGTTGAACTTTATTATTGTTAAGTTTATATTTTTGTTTTAAAGAAAGTATCTTATAAACACTTTTATTTATTGTGTCTTCTGATATTTTGTGATTTTGAACGGCTGTGTATATGCTATTGTAAATGGTTTTAACATTTTCATTTCCATGTCCTATCAAAATAATATTACTTCCGGCATTAATAGAGGTAACTGCTGCATTACTTAAGTTATAGTGTTTAGCTATAGCTCCCATTGACATATCATCAGTTATGACAACTCCATTATAGCCATATTGTTTTCGCAACAGATCAGTTATCACCGCTTTTGACATAGAAGCTGGATACTTAGAATCTACTTTTTTTACTAATATATGAGCTACCATCATCATATCCGCATGATTTTTAATTGCATTATTAAATGGAACTAACTCAAATTTTTTTAAACTCGATAGGTCTTTATTCACTATAGGAAGTTCTAAATGAGAATCTACTGAAGTATCTCCATGCCCTGGAAAATGTTTAATAACAGGAATAGTGTTTCCTTTATGAATTCCATCCATCATTCCCACACCAATATTTGAAACGATACTTGCATTTGTACCAAATGAACGATCTCCAATTACCGTATTTTTAGGATTACTTTGTATATCGAATACTGGCGAAAAATCAGTATTGAATCCAAAGGATGATAGCTCTTTAGAAATCATATTACCTATATTATAAGCGTATTGCATATTATTTTTATTTCCAATTGCTCTGGCAGTAGGTGTATTTAAAACCGCTGATGGCATTCTATTTACTCTACCGCCTTCTTGATCAACAGAGATAAACAAAGGTACCTTGTTATTTTTATTGTATGTTTTTATGTCATTTGTTAAATTTACTAATTGACTTGGACTTTTTATATTTGTTCCAAAGAGTATTACGCCGCCTAATTTATAATTTTTTAAAAGAGTATCTGCATTACTTGATGTTGTTCCATCAAAACCTGCGATAATCATTTGCCCAATTTTTTCTTTAAGCGTTAGTTTATTTAGTTCAACAAGGATTGGGTCAGTTTTTGAAACACTTTCATTTTTCTGAGCCTTTGCTTCTATACAACCAGTTAATAATATGAAACTACTAATTGCAATCATTGATAATTTTTTAATATTGCTTTTCATATTTTCACCTCTAAATTCATTATGATTGTTCTATATGTCAATATTGGCCTTTCCCAAATCATAGCAAAAAAATGTTTCTAAATTATAAATTTTAAGTAACAAATAAACGATTTAATTAAAATATAATCTTTGCTCTTGATATGTTGTAAAAAAGTTACACCACTTCAACACCATTAACTGTAGCTATATGAAAATGTCTATTCTAAGCCTAGAAAATCCCACTAACTCTCTACAAAAAAAACTCTATTTTTTCTATATGCTATAAACAAGTACAATTATTCCGTACTTATGAATATCTACAAATCATTTACTCTTACAATAGTATAATTTCTTTATTTTTGACTCAATAACAAATTGATAACAAAACTGTAACAGATTAATTTAATGTTTATTTAGTAATGAATAAAGTTACTAATCTAGTTCCTGCTTTTTCCCTTATTAGAAGACACAATAAATAATCAATTATCTTTACAAATTAGTTGCATATGATATACTCGTTTTTGGTTTAACTAGATTAGTTTTCAAAGGAGTAACTTCATGAGTATTCAAAACGTGTATCTTTCTATAAAACAAGGAGAAATAGCCACAAATCAGAATAGAATTCCTATTTCCTTTAATGAAACATTGCTAGGGCGTACGTGGGGGGATGATTTCCCAGATATTCCTTTTACAAGTCAATATATTTCAAGAAAACATGCTTTAATTAGCTTCGATAAAGAAGGAAATTACACCATCGTTGATCTCATGAGTAAACATGGAACACAAGTAAATCATATTTTAATAGAAAAAAATAAACCATTTTTCCTTCGTGATGGCGATTGTATAAGTCTTGCCAGTGGCGCCGCTGTACTTATTTTTCATAATCTATCAGAGCAGAATCTTGGAGACACACTTGATATGCCATTGGTTTTAGATAAATACATAAACGATCTCAATGGTCTAACTGTGAATGTAGTTAAGAGAGAAATTTTAATTGATGGTGTAAGAATCCATCTAACTAGTAAAGATACAGAATTATTTTTGTTGTTATATCAAAGAGCCAATAGCGCAGTTAGCTATAGCGAAATTAAAATAAAGGTTTGGCCGGAACGAATTACTAAAGATATTGAGCAGCCTGATGTCGGACGGGAAGAAATTAATACCCTATTATATAGATTACGTAAGAAATTAGGTAAATACGGTCATAAGATTGTTTCTGTTCCTCGATATGGATATATGTTTGATCTAGATGATATGTAAATGAAAAAGAGTGTAGAATTTTTTAAAAATTCTACACTCTTTTTTACAAATAATTATATTTCCTTTTTAGTTATAATCATTAACTAAAAACATCTATTTATTTTTTTTTAATTATATAGCTTATAATAAATTGGCTCTTACTTTTTTCTCTAAAATAGTTAATTCAATATAAATTGCAACAAAAGAACCCAATGAAACCACAAAAAGAATTATTGCGCATACATATACAGGTAGAATAAATAGAATGCACCCTAATATAGTTCCAACAACTAATAATAAATAAAACATTACAATTCACCCTTTTTCACATTAATCAAATTAAATCAAAGTCGTCTATAAAAAATTTATGTACTCATGTAAAGGTATAACTTAATGCTTTCTTACTCAATATCACATTGGTAACAAAACACTAACATTTAAAACCGAATCATTAATTCTTTCTATATTGCAAATTGATCTCTAAAATCTAAAAAACATATTTAAAAGTAAATAAAATAGCAGAGCAATTCACATATGAATTAGCTCTGCTATTTTATTTGATCAGCTTTTTTAAAGGCTTGAAAAATGAGAACAATCAGAAACAAAATTGGTATGTAAAAATAAAGAAAACTAGAAGTGACATATGTCATGAAAGTCCCTATTTTCTCCACATCCAATTTACTTTTGACACTGATCACCATGAGATGAACAATAATGATTGAGAACCATAACGACTTTTTAGTTTTAAATTTAAACGATTCTTTTAAAATTCGGTACGATCCCCACAATGCCATACAGCAAGGAGGAAGTATTACTAAGAGCCATAAAAATATATATACATATTCAAATCTTTCTATAAAAGGATATCGAATAATTTTTGACATCATAAGGGTTGGCCAAGTTATATGTCTAAGTTGTCCATGACTAAAATAACCAAATGAAACGAATGTAATAAATAAGTATAAAATGATTGTATACGCTTGTGAAATATGTGCCCATTTTTGAGATTTTTGATTGTTTTTAATAAATGGATAGTAAATAAGCAAAAATTCAGGTCCAGAGTACATCAGAATACAATTCTTTGCTGAAACATAATAGTCACCTATACTATGATTAAAAAAAGGTAATAAATTCGTCCAATAAGCATATTTCAATGGAAAGTAAAATGTTAACAATAACATAGAAGGAATGATTACTCCCCAAAAACAGATTCCTGTAATGACTCTAAATCCCCCGATGACCAAATATGTGATAACAAAAAGCATAATAAATGATAAGAGCCAAATTGGAAAATATGGAAAAACCCAAGTAATAATAACTGCTATATAAGATCTAATGATCGTTGTAATAACTAAAAGTATGTAAAGGTAAAATAAAATATTTAATATATTCCCTATCCATTTCCCAAATAATTGTTGGTGTAAAGACATAATATCTCCATTTTTTGATTTCTTTAACAAGTAATACATTAACCAAATAATGATATGGAAAGAGATACCAACTATTAAAACCGAAACCCAAGCATCTTGTCCGGCTCCTTTTACGATATTACTTTGAAAATTCAGCAAGCCAACACCTGTTTGAGTACTATGGATAAGAAATAATAAAAAAAAGGGAGATACTGTCAGACTTTCTTTTAATTGTTTACTCATAGACGATCTCCTCCACTTTTTACTCGCCAATCCCAGATTGAAATAATACTACTTTTACATTCACATCATATTCAATCGTTGGATACACCTTTTCATAAAATTCCTTTTGGTTCCATTTTTTTGAATGTGCTCTTACTAAATCACCAATACCTATAGGATCGACTTGATTTTTTTGAAAGGTTATTAACAGTTTTTCAAAATCTTTTTTCATCTGGTTTTCCAATTGCTTGTTTAAAAATAGATTATTTTTTCTTTTCATTAAATCTAGCCAAACTGGATAATCTTTTACCATCCCATTAAGAGTAATATCAAATTTCACTTTTGTTTTTGTCTTATTAATTGTAATTAATCTTTTTTCATCCCCATTTAAAATCGTTAATACTGCAGAATCATTTTTCTTCCCCTTCTGAATATTAAATTCTGTTTGCCCTCTAATTACTCTTCCTCTTAATATTTTATACTGTAAGCTTTCTTTTGGATTTAAGATAAGAGCAAGTTTGTCCTTCTTAAATACAGCTAGCCCGCTTACTTCAATATTCTTGTTTTGATTTATCTTAATATATGGTATTGAAGCATCTCTACCTTCTCCATAGTAATCAAATAAAAAACTATGAAAAGTTGGAAGCGGTACAAATTGGTTCTTAAAATTTTGTTCAATTAATTTATAGATATAGTTGCTGTCTTTCTCTTTGTTTTTTATTAACAAATCTCCTGCTGGTTCTTCTGAAACAGCCAATAGTGCATTGCTTCCAATCAATGGATCCCTACAAACCGCCTTAACAAAATACGATACTCCATTTTCAGCTAGTTCTTTTCCAAAAATTAGAAGGTTTAACTTTCCAATTTCTATTGGTTTTGGGGATTGTTCATTTAAAGCTTGTTTAATTAATAAGGATTTCTTACCACTCCCCTGTAGGATAGAGCTCCCTTTGTTTGATACATCGGTAAAATCAGAATAAAGTGCGGTTCCAACAAAATGATTATCAACCTTATCAAAACCGTATACTGATAGAATTTGCACTTCATCAATAATTTTTTGTCGAGGTAAAGAGCAACCTGATAGGAACAAGGATAATAGAAAAAAAGCACAAAAAGAGCATATATTTTTTCGATTTATACTATTCATCTTCATTATTACGATCATCCTTAACTTGATTAGGATTATATCTTTTAAGTGAAAGAGGTCTTAAAAATCTACTGCGAGTCGTTGTAAACTGATAGGATGACCGAATAAAACTATCGCCAAAGCTTTTTATTCTAAAAGGATACAAAGGAACCATATATGGATTTCCCAAGGATTTAAGCTTTAATAAATGTCCTAACAGAAGAACAAATCCTATTATTATTCCAAAACCGCCCATAAATGCTGAAAGTAAAATAAGTGGAAACCGCAAAAGTCGAATGGCATTTGACATTTTAAATATAGGTGTTGTGAAAGAAGCAAGTGCAGACAGTGATACAATGATAAGTAAAATATTACTTGTTAGTGCTGCTTGGACAGACGCCTGTCCGATTACAATACCACCTACAATACCCAGTGTTTGGCCAATTTTTGTCGGTAAGCGAGCTCCTGCCTCTCTCAACAATTCAATCGTAGTTTCCAAAAAAATGGCTTCCCATATCGGGGGAAATGGAACATGAGCTCTTGAACTAATAAGGGGTTGCAATAAATCATCAGGTAAAACTTCATAATGGAATGTTAAGATTGCTACATATATTGGTGTAGCAAACAATGAGAAAATAACACTCATTATACGAATGATTCGAAAAAATGATCCTAGTACCCAATTTAGATAATAATCTTCAGGTGAAATGAAAAAATCTAATATGGTGGTTGGTCCTGTAATTATGTAAGGCGATCCATTCGATAGGATAGCAACTTGCCCATTAATCATTGCATATACAACCCGATCAGTCCGTTCAGTAGATAAAAAAATAGGAAAAGGCGAATTTGAGTTATCTGAAATAATCTGGTCAATAAGGGAATTATCAAAAATAACGTCAAAGTCGATGTTTTCCAAACGTTGACGAACTGTTTGTACATATTCTGGATTCGTAATTCCATCTAAATATGCAATAACTACTTCTGTTTTAGACATTGAACCTATTTTGATTTCCTCAAAAACTAACTCGGGTACAGCTAAGTGTTTTCGGAGTAGATGAAGATTAGTACTTAGGTTTTCAACAAATCCAACTTTTGGACCAATTACACTAAATTCATTTTCTGTATCATTATTCTCCCGATAACCAAGATTTGTATTTTCTACGCTTATCGTCAAAAAGCGTTTGAAATACTTGAATTCAAGAATAACATATCCTTTTATTAATCTTTTTTCGATATCTAGCGGGTCATTTGTAAATTGGACATCCTCAAAAGGAATCGACTTCTTCACATCATTAATTGTACTAATTTTCTTAATATGCTCTTGTAATGCCGGAAGTAAAAGGTTATTTATTTTATCCGCATCTACCATACTTTTAAAGTAACTAATGGTTAGATCCTGCTCTTCAGAAAATGAAAATTGGTAGAAATCACTCGATTTAGCAGCTTGTTGAAAGATGGACGTTATTGACTTCGTTTCTTTCTCGGACTTTTGTTCATTAGATTTTAAACGCATTTAGACCACCCAATAGATTGAATTATTTTGATTTTACTTAGATTTCTCTATATAAGTGAGGCATTGCCAAATATATTTAAAATATATTCTGCCTAGAATTTCCATCTGTTCTCTTACTTTATTTTTGCGTTCTTACCAATTTATATACAATAAAAGTATTCAATTTATATTTTAATAAAATCTCTAAGACATCCTTCCTATGCTTTAAACCATAAATTCCATAGATTTTTGAATAAATACAATTATTTATATAAATTCCCTCTAGTAAATCAGATTGAATTGCAAAGAATTGTTTTTCATTTAATGATTACTTTTTTAATCAAAACTTATTCTGTTTTGTTCCCTGCTACTCATCATTCTTCAAGAAATCTATACACTGAGTTTACTAGGTTTTAATATTCAGATGATATGATGGGTTTAACTTCTAATGAGGGGGCAGAATAAATGAATATACGTGCAGTATTTATTGATATGGATGGTACACTCCTTACAGTCTCAAACTACATTTCACGTCGAAATATGGAAGCTGTTAATAAGCTCATTGATCAAGGGGTTATGGTTTTTCTAGCAACTGGTCGACATTATGAAGTAACCGCTCCCTACCATAAAGAAATTGGATTACAAACTCCGATGATCTGTTTGAACGGTGCCGCCATTCATGATGGAGAAACAGGAAGAATGATGCAAATGGAAACAGTCAGAGTGAACGAAGGATTACTTCATCATCTAACTGCTGAAAGCTCTTGGAATGTTATTATCCATACAGCTAATGGACTTTACTGTAAGGAAACTAATGAAGAAATTGATTATTGGACAAAGGTTGGGCAAATTTCACCACGATACATTGGTGACTTAAGACAGACTAATTATAGTGATGTTCTTAAATATAGTGTTCGAACTGGTACACAAAATACTGAATTATCTGCTTTGTTTAAAAAGGAAGCTGAAGTCATAGATTGGAATGACGGTTTTGAAATGGTTGCTCCAAATGTTTCAAAATGGTCTGCTATCAAAAAAATACTTCATGCATATCGAATTAATCCAAATGAAGTTGTAGCTATAGGAGACGGACCAAATGATATTGAAATGCTTCGTCAAGTTGGTACAGGTGTCGCTATGGGGAACGCTAGCGAAGAAGTTAAAGCAGCATCTGACTTTGTAACAGGACATCATGAAAATGATGGATTAGCTGAATTTATCGAACGTTATCTTCTTAAATCAAAAGAAACATTTGCGATTTAGTGTTTTTTGAAAATGTAATTCTAACAAGTTCAGTGAATAGCAGTAAAGCTTGATCAGCAATCAGAACAAAGGCTCAGAAAAAAATCTGGGCCTTTTTTGCATTTATGTAGAATTTTATTAAATTGGTAATGTATCTATAATCTTGATACCAAAAATGTTTTTCATTTCTTCCAATAAAACCAGCTACTTAGTAATTCGTCAGCTTTAATTAAATCTCATATTTATGAAATTCTTTTTCCATAAAAAATATTCGGATGATTCACGTAATTACCTTGACTTTTCTTTTAGTACCTGTGTATCTTCTATGAATAAAATTAGCAATTAATCGAGCTATTAGATTAAATAATAGGACCATAACGATCAAAACTGCAGCCGACTTTGCTGCAATTTCTTTAGCGTCTGGGACAATACCTTCAGAATTCAGTTTCCAAATATGAACTGCTAATGTTTCTGCAGGCCGAAAAATATTAAATGGATTCATTTGACTATTAATTGGAGCTACCGAATTTAAAACTGGAGTTGTTAATCCTGCCGTATAGATTAGCGCTGCTGCTTCTCCAAATATTCTTCCTGCTGATAGGATAATACCAGTTATGAGTTGTGGAATTGCTGTAGGAATACTAATTTTAACAATTGTTTGCCATTTTGTAGCGCCTAAACCAAAGCTACCTTCTTTAATATTTTTCGGAACATCTAGTAGTGCTGTTTCTGATACACGGGTAAGACTTGGTAGATTTAATATTGTAATTGCGAGTGAACCTCCAATTAAAGAATAGCCCCAACCAGTCATTGTAACAAATACAAGTAAACCGAATAATCCAACTACAATAGATGGTAAAGAAGCTAAAGTTTCTATACTAAGTCTTACAAAACTTAGAAATTTCCCTGGCTTTGCATATTCTGCCAAATAAATTCCTGATCCTAATCCTAGAGGTATAGAAATAACCAATGTTAATACTAAAATATAAAATGAATTAAATAATTGAGGGCCAATGCCACCCCCGGTTTGGGTATTACTTGGTCTTCCAAATAAAAAATTTGGATCCCAAAATCCCCATCCTTTTGAAATTATTTCCCACAGTAGATAAATAAGTAGTAAAACAATTATTAATGAAACGATATAGAGAATGACCGTCCATAATTTATCAACACTTCGAGCATTCATTATACTTCTTCCCCCTATCTTTTACTTATTAATCGAATAAATAAAATAAAGAAAAATGAAATGAGTAGTAAAATCATTGCCAATGACCATAATGCATTGTTCCATGAGGTTCCATTCATTGTATTAGCCATATCCATTGTTAAAATACCAGTTAATGTGACAGTGGGATCAAAAATGCTTTTAGGAAATTGAAGTGTATTACCAATAACCATCTGAACTGCTAAAGCTTCGCCAAAAGCTCTAGCTAAACCTAGTACTACACCAGTTAATACATTAGTGGTCGCAGCAGGAACAATAGCCTTACTAATTGCTTGCCATCGTGTAGAACCTAATCCATAAGAAGCCTCTAAATAATCTTTCGGAACTGCTCTAATAGCATCTGATGCTATACTTGCAATTGTTGGAAGAATCATGATACTTAATACAATTATTCCTGCGATTAAACTAAAACCAACTCCACCAATATGATTACGAATCATCGGGACTAGAATTGTTAATCCCAGAAATCCGTAGACAACAGAAGGGATACCTACTAGTATTTCTAAAACAGGTTTTAATATTTTATCTCCAAAAATCGGTGAAATATAATTCATAAAAATAGCTAATGCGATTGCAATGGGTGCTGCAATAATGACTGCCCCAATTGATACTACGATTGAACCAGTAATAAATTTTAATGCTCCAAACCTAGGATTTTGTGCGTCATTTGGACTCCAATCAGGAGAAAATAGCATTTCAAATAATGAAATATTACTTTGAGTAAAGGATTGTAATCCTTTACCTACAATAAAAATAATAATCAAAATCGTGGTAATTACCATTAAAATACCGCAAAAGGTTACTACTGTTCTTCCTAAGTATTCATTTGCAAAGTAATTTTTTTTTCTTATTTTCATAAATAACTCCTAATAATAATTTAAGTGCTAATAAAGGGTGCCTAATCAAACTTAATTTGAAATAGAACACCCTTTAGTGTTAGATCATTATTTTAAATTACCCATTTTAGACATAGGTATATAACCCATTTCTTCAACTTTCGCTGCAAAATCATCGCCTTGAACAAAATCTATATAACTTTTTACAGGGTCCTTTAAATCACCTTTAGTAATCATGTACTCATATGAGTAAAATGGATATTTTCCACTTGTTATATTATCAATTGAAGAATCATTTCCATCTATTTGAACAATTGATAAAGCATTCTTTTTATCCCCAACCAGATATGAATTTGCTAAATAAGAAATCGTCCCTGGAGTACTATTTATTGCTTGCTCAACAGCTCCATTTGAATCTTGAACTGTACCCACTGAATCGTTTATTTTCACACCACTCATAACTGTTTTTTCGAATGCTGCTCTTGTCCCAGAAGCAGCTGGACGATTTATCACATTTATTTTCCCGTCCTTACCTCCAACATCTTTCCAATTAGTAATTGTACCAGAGAAGATATCTTGAATTTGTTTTAACGTTAATGAAGTAACAGTAACTTCCTTATTAACAATTATCGAATAACCGATACCTGCAACTTTTGTTTCAACTAAATCCTTTGCAAGAGCAGGGTCGCTAAGTTTTTCAGTAGCTGGCACATCAGAATTTCCAATTTGAACCGCTCCTGATGTTACTTGGTTCACTCCAGTTCCACTACCACCACCTTGAATAGTGATCGATACACTTGGATTATTACTCATGAATTCTGTAGCAGCTTCCTCAGCTAAAGGCTGCAATGCAGTGGAACCAGCCGCTGTAATCGTGCCACTTAATTTTCCACCACCAGTTTGATTCTTTTTATTCGTATTTTTTTGAGTATTACATCCTACCAACATGATTGCTACTAACATAAATGCAAATATCACTTTAATACTACGATTCATAAGTTACCTCCAAAATAAAATTAGTTAATCTTCAAACTATTGCGCTTTAAATTTACCTAAATAGTTTGTGTTTTAAAAAATTTACTATGCAGTCTAGATTCATTTTAGATTAACTTTACCTATTCAATGTTAATTTTATAGTCTTTTTTTATTGGTTTAAGAAATAATGTTTACCTTTTACAAGATAATAAATATTCTCAGCAATATTTGTTGCATAATCTGCAATTCTTTCAAGATATCTGCAAATAAATGCCATCTGCATTAAATTTGTAACATAATCAGGTGAATTGGCAATGCTATTCATTAAAAATTGAACAGTTTCTCCATATAAATCATCTACTTGATCATCTATTTCGCCAATTTCTTTAGCTGCATATAAATCCTCTGTACGATATGCATCCACTGCTCTAGATAACATATCAATTCCTAATTCATGCATTTTTTCAATATTTTCTAATGGTAAATTTTCCTGTCGATCACGTATCCTAATCGTCGACTTCGCAATATTTACAGCGTAATCGGCAACTCGTTCAAGGTCATGTGAAATTTTTATAGCTGTTAAATTCCTTCTTAAGTCTACGGCTACAGGTTGCTGTCTAGTAATTATTACAACGATTAATTCATTTATCTCTTCTTCTAGTTTATTAATACGATGATCTTCATCAATTACTTCTAATGCTTTTTCAATATTTTCGGTTCGAAATGCATCCATACTTTTAATTACAGCCTTTTTCGTTTTCTCAGCTAATTCGATGATTAATTCTTGTAAGGTTCTTAAATCTTCTTCAAATTTATGTCTCATCAATGATCACCTCTTAATTCTTCCATTAACCGAAACGTCCAGTGATATAATCCTCAGTACGTTTATCTTTTGGTGTAGAAAATAATTTATTCGTATCAGAGTATTCAACTACTTCACCACTTAAGAAAAATGCAGTTCGGTCAGATACTCGAGCAGCCTGTTGCATATTATGAGTAACGATTATAATACTGAATTCTTTTTTCAGATTATGAATAAGCTCTTCTACTTTTAAGGTAGATATAGGATCTAATGCAGATGTGGGCTCATCCATTAAAATAACGTCTGGTTCAATTGCTAAACATCTTGCTATACATAATCGTTGTTGTTGACCTCCTGAAAGACCGAAAGCGCTTTCGTGTATACGATCCTTCACCTCTTCCCAAATCGCAGCGCCTTTTAAACTTTTCTCAACTATTTGATCTAGCTCTTTTTTATTTTTAATACCTTGAATTTTTGGTCCATAAGCTACATTTTCCCAAATCGATTTAGGAAAGACGTTTGGTTTTTGAAATACCATACCAACATGGGTTCGTAATTCTTCAACGGGATAATTTTTATCAAAAATATTTTGATCACGATATAAAATACTACCTTCAGTTCTAACGGTTGGTACTAATTCAACCATTCTATTTAAAGTTTTTAAATAGGTAGATTTACCACAACCACTAGGTCCGATGATTGCTGTCACTTCATTTTCATAAATACTTAAATTGATATCTTTTAACGCTTTATCTTGACCATACCAAAGAGATAAATTCTGTGTATCATAAACAATTAATTTTTTTAAATCAGACTGCGTTTCAATCTTATCTTTTATTCCATGTTTTTCTTTAATCATTGTATTAGTCATATATTTCGATACCCTTCCATTTTGAAGTTTAATCAAGATTCTTAATCCAACTCTTAAATTTCATATCGCCTCCAGTCACTAATGTCACTTATTTTTAGTACATTCATTTTAATATCTTCATCTACACCTCTAGCTCTTAAAACGTCAATTCTACAAACCTATAAATATTAGTTAGATTCCCCTTTTAACGAAGTATCATACTAGTCAGAATTATAAAGAAAAACTTACTATTCTAGTTGGTACAAGAAGCGCAAAAAGGCAGCGCCATATTCAAGCATGCTGCCAATTTCATTTTTACAACCATTATCTTACTTAGGTAAAAATAATAAGTTAGAATCCAATACAAGCAAATCCAAGTACTAATAACTTTTTATTTTTTAATATAAGCATTTAATACCTCCTGATGTAGACTAATGTTTAAAAATTCTTTACCCTAAAAAAACCTTTTTTCTCCTATTTTAGTCACTTTATATAGGTCAGAGGTAAAGGCTTCCTTTCAGTAATGTAGTAACTAGAATATAATTGAATAAATGCTTTTATATAAGGAAAAGGTTTGATCTGACTAAGATTATCTCAAACCTTTTCCTTTTTTTTATTTTTATCAAAAAGAAAACGATTATTAATTAAATCGGTATAATTCAGCTTTTTTTAGCTGAAATATTTGCAAATCTAGTAATTCTTTTTTTGAGGAAAAACAATAAATAAACTCTGTTATCTCCATTACTATCTAAAACTTTTAGACCATTTTTGAACGAAAAATTCTTCTCTAAAATATTTATCATCAATTTAATAACAATTTTATTGAATCCAAAATTCATTTAATAATATTTCTTCTGTTTGTGGCATTGTTATCCCTATATGCCAGCATCCCAATCCAGCTAATTTAAATTCTTTAACTAAATGAAATTTTGCAAGTAAACTTCGAGGGTCTTCAAACCATACCTCATGTTGTGTTCCTTTTTTATCTATATAACGAAACGCTGGTGCTGATGCCTCTCGATCATAGTAGACTTCGCTTTCATTTTTCTGATATATTTTTATCGCGTTTTGAGTAGAAATAGCGTTCCCTGTTCGGATTTCACCCGTTATTGGCCAATCATATGCATATTGAGGAATTCCAAGTAATAATTTTGATCTTGGAACAACATTTACAGCATATTGTAAAGATTTTCTCACATTTTGTATGGGGGCTATAGGACCAGATGGACTGCCCGACCAATGCCAGTTATACGCCATTATAAACATCTTATCTACATATTTTCCAATTGTTTTATAATCGTAAGCATTATAGTAACTTGGTATATTATCCGCATCTTTTGGGGGCATAGCTATTAGTAGTTCCATTTTAGAACGATGCAACTTTGTAGATAATTCTCTTATAAATTGATTAAGATCTATTCGGTCATCTGGTTTAACCATTTCTAAATCCAAATTAATTCCTTTAAGATCATTTCGATCTAATAATGTATAAATATTTGAAATTAGTTTTTTACGTAAGATTTTATTACTTATAAGATTATGTAGTAAATTTGGATCAAAACCTTTATCGCTAATATTAGTAAAGGTCGCATAAGGTGTTATACCTTTTTTCCAAGCTTGTTTAATCGCACCATTTTCTATTACTTTTATCAAATTTCCTTGTTTAGTTGAATGATATTCAAAAATAAAAATACTTGTTAACGTTTTTTTATAATGGTCCAGCATCCAATAATTCGTTTTTTTATTTTTAGGTATAAAATAAGTCCCTGCCCATATTTTCTTTTTTGAAATTGACGGAATATATAATTTTTGCCCAGGAATAATATTGTCATTTGTAAGCTTATTCTTGGATTTTAATAGCGTAACACTAATTGAATGTCTATAAGCAATATCCCATAACGATTCATTTCCTTTCACATAATACGTTGAGCCTGGGATGATCATAGCTTGGCCGATAACTAATTCATCATTTTTCTCAAGTCCATTTAAATGAGCAAATGTTTTTACATTTAGTTTGTACTGTGCAGAAATTTTATTTAAACTATCACCGGATTTAACTTCATATATTACTGTTGCAAAAGATGTAATGGATGGAAGTAAGAATAAAAATAAAAAAGTAAAAAATATAATTTAAAATCTTTTATACATGTATACCACCTTATGTCTTTAGAGTATCGGATAAATATAAATTTCCATTTTTATCATTTGCTTAATTTGAAAATTTTACTTAATGCATTGGATATATTTTAAAAGAATCTTATCTTGAGAATTCTGTCCATATTCGAAAGCATTAAAAGCTAATGTAGAAGTTTAAGTTTCTGTTGGCGAATAGCAAACTAGTTAGAAAGAAGTGTCCTGCAAATTATAAATACAAAAAAATACAAGCCTAGCTCATATAAAGCTGGCTTGTACCAAAAAATTATCGTTTTACAGTATTTTTTTCTAAATCTGTTGTTACTTTAAATTCATCTTTCGTTGTAAAATCTGCTGAAATATAATAAGTACCGTCTGGGACATTTGATCCAGGAGTGCATTTCAAACGTAAAAATTGAGAAACTTAATCTAGTAATATTTCATAAAACGCTAAGATAACTTACTTTTACTGATACTTTGTTGTGACTCCATTTGTCATGAATCATTAATTTAGTAGAATTAAAAAAAGAGCCGTATCAATTCCACTTTTTTTTCATCATTTAGGCTTCTATTTATTTTTGCTTACTATTATTAGTCTAGGAGAAATCAGGCGGCCTTTTCTCAGGATTGAATCATGCTTTTTTCAAAGGTATGCTAATCTTCTATATTGAAACTTTTCAAATAAAATAAGGGAAAAGTCTCCCCTTGATTTACACCATTACGTATTCTTACTATTATAATGCCTGATCCTTTACCTAACAATTAGCCCTTCCCCAAAACTTTGTGTAAGTCAATTCATCAGTACCAATTGGTTGAATGTACTGATTAATGAACAAACCTTATACATTACAGTGGAAAAGTATTGATTACTTCAGATTTCAGAAAAAAAACGATTCGGTTGAAATCCCCTGATATTTTTTTGTTTGCAATGAGAAAACTAACAAATTTCATTTTTTACTAAAATCATACATTATGAAAGGATTGATTCCTTTGTTTGACTTTTTGAATTGAAGGTTTTGATTTCAATAAATTAAATAAATTGCCGACCATCAAGCCTGTAAATAAATAGGTTAATCCACCAAATAAACTATAAATTGTCACTCCTATTAGTGCACAAATAAAACCGAAAATAACTTGTTGTTTGTCTTTGGCTGGTGATGTAGGAGGATCAGTGAGCATAAAAAATGCAAAGAAAAGAGAAGCATTTATAAATGGACTACGAAAAGCATCTGATGCATCTCCAATATTAAAAAATTCAGTCAGTAATAAAAGAATAAAATAGGTTCCTAAAAATGAAAATACCATTGGAAATTTATTTACACGACTTACAACTACATACCCAGCGATTAATAAAAATATATTTGTCCAACCTTGAAGATCTCCAAATGCTCCCCACCAACTTTGTTCAGTATGAAAAAGAATGATAGATATTAATAGACCAAAAACTGCTGGATTAAATAATTGTTTCTTTTTAAAAACAATTAAATATTTTGATAAAATTGAAATGATTGTAGTGAAAACAATCACATACCAAGATGTGGATGTACTTAAAATCATCGCGACAATAATTCCAGTTATAACTGCTCCGTATGGCTTAATATTTTTCCTTTTTAAAATTAACATACATAATATATCTGTGATTGTTGCCACAAAAACGGCAATCAAACAGTTAATTGTTCCATTACTAGTTTGATAATCAATTGTAGCAATTAAAAGTAAACTTATTAAGGACAGAATCACATATCCTTTTGGTGATTTCATCCATTTTTTAATAGTCAATATTATCAACTCCTTTATGATAAATTTGTAAATCGGATGAAATTAAAATGCTCTCTAATCCAACTTCTTCTAATAGAGCTAGTCCCTTTTTTCTACCCATTAAAAAACATGTAGTTGAAAATGCGTCCGCCATCATTGCATACGGTGCGATGATGCTACAACTTATCAACTCAGTTGGTGATTTTTTATTTTTTGGATTAATAATATGATGAATTCCTGGGTTTAAATCACTTTTACGTTCATAACTTCCAGAAGTACAAATAGCCATATTAGATATTTCTATTGTGTGAATGATTTCTTCTTTATTTTGTGGGTGTTGAATTCCTATTTTCCATTTATCCCCTAAATTATCTAATCCACCTGCATAAAGATCCCCACCTGCATTAACAATGAATCCTTCAAATTGTCTCAATTCATTTACAGCAAGATCAATGGCAAAACCTTTGGCAACTGCACCTAAATCAATCACTAATGGCTTTTTTAATAACAATGTTTTATCTTCTTCATTTAAGAAAATATCAGAGTAAGTAACTATTTCAGATGTATTATTTTGTAGGAACTCTTCTGTTAAATAATGTTGATTGAAACCAGCATTTTCCATTATTTGGCCAACCGTTGGATCAAATATTCCATTTGTCCATTTAGCCACCTCTAACGCGAATTTTAATGGTTCAAATAATAATGGACTAACAGTTACTGGTGTATTAGTTTGTTTACACGCCTTCATTAATTCACTTTCCAAACTAAATCGGCTACATGTTTTTTCAACTTCTCGGAAAAAACCAAATGCACGATTAATTGAAGCTTCCGTTTCATCATACGATTTTGACGTGACTACCTTAATATCGACAACTGTATCCATGAATAATTTCGTTTTTCTTATGATTTTCTTCATTATATGTTCCTTGCCTTTAATAGAGCATCTTGAATAGCATCTTTAAAGGCCTGTGTACTATATGTCGCTCCTGATACGTTCCGAACTTGTGAACTTTGAACATTTACTACTTCATTTGGTAAATTCACTATGTCATCCTCAGAATAATGCATACCATAATTACTTATCTCTACATCTTTAATTTTATCTTCATTTATCTTTAAGGCAATTTGAATCGATCCGCGACGATTAGACCCCATCCCATAAAAAGTTCCATTTTTATAAAAACTTTTTTTTACAATATTATTTTTATTTAAAGTAACATTGACCTGTTCAGTTTTTGGCGATACTGCATTCGAATCTTGAATATCAGTTGTAAAATAGCCAGTAGCATAAACCGCTCCAATGGCAGTTGAACAGATAGTGACCCATTTTTTACTCATTTTGCCCATTTGAATACCTCCAGTTCTTATTACTATCATGTATTATAATGAGTAAATCTTAAAATTCTTTTATTCGTTTAGCATATTTAATCAAAAATTTTAGAGTTTTTTTGAACCCATTTCTTTTTAGATGGTTCCGTCTTTTTTAGCTGAATTAACGTTCTAAGATAAATTTAGATTACTCTTTTCTTATATTCAAAGTTCCTTTTTTATAAATTGGTACCAATTTAAATTTTGTTTCTATTAAAAACTACACCTTAAAGGTGAAAACTTAATGAAAATTATCTACTTTTTTTATTAATTTGCAGAAAATTTGTATACAAGTTGGGAAGATTTTAATAAATGCTATTTATTTAAATAAGTAGCAAATTGTCTTTATTAAATTTAACTTCTAAATTGAACAAACTAATTTGCTATGCAACTCAATTTATTTAGCAATTTAATCCTCTTTAATTACGAGATTACATAAATACTTTATTGTTAATAATAACTAAAATAAATTAAGGTTAATGGTAAAAGGAGAAATTGCCCATGCCTGAACATTTTGAAATTATTACAAGAACAATGCTAGCGTTCTTGATATTGTTCATCGGTGCTAAACTATTAGGAAAACAAATCATTGCTGAGATGAATACCTTTGATTTTATTGGAGCTATTTCAATAGGAAGCATTATTGCTAATTTAGCTTTCAATTTAAATATAAAAATCCACCATGCAGTATTAGCTTTTTTAATTTTGGTTATAGTCATTTTACTTGTTAGTTATATTTCCTTAAAAAGTAGAATAGGGAGAAATTTACTTGCAGGGAATCCAACTGTCATAGTTGAAGATGGAAAAATATTAGAGGCCAATATGAGAAAAATGCGCTATTCTCTGGACTATTTAAATTGGAATGTCAACACTTAACTAGACAACTTTCTTAAGGTGTACAAGTTTGAATTCAATTGGACTTAAATAACCAAGCGTCGCGTGAATGCGAATAT
>NZ_JBHXLC010000014.1:0-104439 GCF_042721555.1 Gottfriedia sp. NPDC058432 | reverse complement strand
TATTAATATTTTATTATTATGTAAAAATGAATAAATTATTTTTAACATATAAAAAGCCCCTTTTGTCAAGGAGCTAAGAAACTTAGTTACAATTAACCTTTATTTTAACAATTTACGAATAAACCGTAAAGCGTTTTTTGTTGTATGATATCTAATTTTCAAGTCAATTTTAGTTGTTTGTAAAAGGACACTTTTCTCATGTGTAAATGCAGCAAAACTGTACTCCCCATGATAATTTCCTGAACCACTTTCTCCTACCCCACCAAAAGGTAAATTCGGATTCGCCATATGATAAAGAGTATCGTTTACACATCCACCACCAAATGGGACTCTCTCAATTACTTTATTAGCTATCTGTTTACTTTCTGTAAAGACATATAGTGCTAATGGCTTAGGGTGTTGATTAATTTCATATATTACTTCATCTATATTTTCATAGGTAAGGATTGGTAAAATGGGACCGAATATTTCTTCAGACATAATTGGTGAATCCCAAGATAGATCAGAAATTAAAGTCGGTTCGATTTTATGAGATAATTGATCAAATTCCCCTCCATGTAGGATTTCACCATTATTCAAAAAGCCAACCAAACGATTAAAATGGCGATCACTGATGATCTTTGTATAATCATTATTTAACAAAGGTTTATTACTATAAAACTGAACAATTTCATTCTTTAAAGCCTCAATAAAGTCCATTTTTACTGATTTGTGGACATAAATATAATCTGGTGCAATACAAGTCTGTCCTGCATTCGTAAATTTCCCCCAAACGATTCTTTTCGCAGCTAGTTGGATATTCGAATCGTTATGTACAATTGTTGGGCTTTTCCCACCTAATTCAAGTATTAATGGCGTTAAATGTTTACTTGCTGCTTCCATCACAATTTTTCCAACTTGAACACTGCCAGTAAAAAAGATGAAATCAAATTTTTGTTGTAATAAGATCGTGCTTTCTTCAATTCCACCATCAACTACTGCGATATATTCTTTATCAAAATTCTCATTAATTATTTTATTAATAATGATTGATGTATTTGGAGTTAATTCCGATGGTTTAATAATAGCAGTATTTCCCCCAATGATTGCACCAATTAATGGAGCCATCGTTAATTGTAATGGATAATTCCAAGGGGAGATAATTAATGTTACTCCATACGGTTCTCTGTAAATATATCCTTTTGTACCAATATGCGTAATCGGAGTTTTAACTTTTTTAGGCTTCATCCATTTTTTAATCTGTTTAATTGCTTCCGATATTTCTTTTAAAGTAAATCCTATTTCAGTCATATAGGATTCAAAATCTGACTTATTTAAATCCTTTTTTAAGGCTATTTTTATTTCATCTTCGTTCTCTACGATTGATTTATATAATTTTTTTAATTGTTCAATTCGGAAATTTGAAGTTTTAGTTGAACCAGTCTGAAAAAATGCTTTTTGCTTAGTTACTAATTGTGTAATTTCAGATGCTTTATATGTACTTTCCAAAATCATCACATCCTTTTTTAGTCCAATAGTTTAAACGTATAATCTAATGCTAAATTAAAATCTCACATAAAGTCAATAATTCTGTGAATACTATTATTAATATTAACTTAGTGTAGAAATCGAAATATTAACTTTGTTAAGGGAATGTAAAGATATTGTAAATTTGTAAATTAATTAAACGTTTTTAATTGATTAATTTCAAAAACCAATTATTATTATTAACGTGGCCTTTACTTTTTTCGACATTTTTACATAGTTTCTGACATTTTAAAATTAACTGATAAATGTGAAGGTGATAATAAATTATATGTTTTAGTTGGAGGAATCATAATGTTTTTTGGACAAAAAAAGGATGTATTCTTTGAAAAGCTTTTAAGTATAGCTGAAAACTTGCACGTTTCATCAAAGTATTACGTTGATTTTAAAATAAAAAATGCAAGCGACTTAAAAAAGTTTCAAGAAGAAATGAAAGAATATGAAACAAAAGGTGATAAGTTTATTCACTCTTTAATCGTTGAATTAAACAAAACCTTTATTACTCCAATTGAGCGAGAAGATATTTTACAACTTGCAATGAAAATGGATGATGTATTAGATGGATTTGAACATTGTTCAGCTCGATTTGAAATGTATTCAATCACATCTGCTGATGAATATATGGTTAAATTCGTTGATATTCTTCAAAAAGCTGTTGAAGAAATTTTACTTGCAGTTAAATTACTTTCAAATAAAAAATTATTAGAAATCCGCGTTCATGCAATAAAAATTAAAGATTACGAATCTCAATGTGATGAATTATTACGTACTTCAATTAAGCAACTATTTATGAATGAAAAAGATCCTATCAAAATTATTCAGTATAAAGAAATCTACGAAGGTTTAGAATCTGTAGCTGATAGTGCACAGGATGTAGCAAACACTCTTGAGCAAATTATCATGCGAAATGCGTAAGGAGTCATAAAATGGAGCATTTATTTTTACTTACGATATTAATCGTGATTTTTGCATTTTTGTTTGATTTTATTAATGGATTTCATGATACTGCTAATGCAATTGCAACGTCCGTTTCAACAAAGGCATTGAAACCACGTACAGCTATTTTAATAGCAGCTCTAATGAATTTCATTGGTGCAATCACATTTACAGGAGTTGCCAAAACGATTACGACTGGTATCGTTGATCCGATTACAATTGAAGGCTCAAACGGACTAGTTGTCGTAATCGCTGCTTTATTAGGCGGTATCTTTTGGAACTTATTAACTTGGTATTTCGGTATTCCAAGTAGTTCTTCTCATGCAATCATTGGTGCAATTGCTGGTGCTGCTGTCTCAGCAAAAGGATTTGGCGTTTTAGAGGCGGACGGTTTTATTAAAATTATCGAAGCTTTATTAATTTCACCTGTCATTGCAATTACGCTTGGTTTTATTGTTATGACGATTTTAGCAACTATTTTTAGACGTTCTAACCTATCTAAAACGAATAAAGGCTTTAGATTAGTTCAAATTTTCACAGCTTCTTTACAGTCATTTACACACGGTACAAATGATGCACAAAAAGCAATGGGAATTATCATGATCGCTTTAATTGCCGCTAAAATTGAACCAGCAGGTGCGGACGTTCCATTATGGGTACGTATCGGTTGTGCTATGGCAATGGCAATTGGTACCTCAGTTGGTGGTTGGAAAATTATTAAAACTGTTGGTGGTAAAATCATGAAAATTCGCCCGATTAACGGTGCAGCAGCTGACTTATCTTCAGCAGCTATTATTTTCACCTTTACTGCTTTACATTTACCAGTAAGTACAACACACGTAATTTCTTCTTCTATTATGGGGGTAGGTTCTGCACAACGTGTTAAAGATGTAAATTGGGGTACTGCAAAACGAATGGTAATCACTTGGATTATTACAATCCCAATTTCAGCAACAGTAGCAGCAATTTTCTATCAAATTCTAAAATTAATCTTACTTTAATAATAAAAAGGCGAAACGTAAAAAATACGATTCGCCTTTTTTATTTACATATATTCTCTTTTCCTTTTTGGTTTTGTAATAAAAAATATTAACACCAAAAGTAAAATTACCGATCCTGCAATAATAAATGTATTCATAGAAAGGATTGTCGGACGGTCATACGATTTAGCAGCTAATAACTCAGAACTAAAAAGTTTTTCATTATTGGCCCATACTTCAACTGTCCCAAGTTTTTGATTATTAGAAATCCCATTTTCCTTGTATGATTTATCTAATGAATTTATGGGTTTTAATTTAATATTGTAATTTGTATTCGCGCCTAATGCCGTCAAAAAAGATAAATCGTTCGGTATTTTTGTTTGAATTAAATCATCTCTTATTTTTAATTCCTTCTGCCAATCACTTTGTTTTATAAGAGTCTTTTTATGGATTCTTGAAAATGCATAGGAATCTAATAACTTAATATCTTGTAGATATTGCGGTTTTGATGAACGTAATAAAATATTAATAATCATTTGGCCGTCTTTTTTATCTATTTCAATTAATGTATTCCTAGCAGAATCAGTGTATCCAGTTTTCCCTGCAAAGAAGTAAGGATTTTTAAACATTTTTCCACGATTAAAAATATATACATTCTTTTGCTTAGATGTATTAATACGAGCATCTTTTGTACCCATTGCTTTAATGATTAATGGGTATTTTAAAGCTTCCTTTGTTATTAAAGCTAAATCATGGGCAGTTGTATAATGATTTACATTGTGAAGACCATTTGGATTCATGAAATTTGTGTGATTTGCGCCAATCTTTTTAGCCTTTTCATTCATCATTTTTACAAAGTTGTCCATATTTCCGCCAACTCTTTCGCCAATAGCATATGCTAAATCATTGGCACTTAAAATCATCATTGTTTTTAATGCTGTATTTCGATCTAAAACTTCTCCTTCAGAAAAAAGGATTTGAGAATTACTTTTTTCTTCTTGGACACTTCTTTTAGTCATTTGAATTTTATCATTCTCTTTTAAATGATCCATCATAACCATTGCGGTCATTATTTTAGTTGTGCTAGCTGGGAAATCAACTTTATCTGCGTTCTTACTATAAATTACTTCCCCACTATCAGCCAATATTGAAATTGCTTTATCACTAAATAGCTTTATTTCTTCTGCGTGTACAGTTTTTTGAATAAAGAAGCTACTAATTAAGCTAATACATAGACATAATTTTATAATATTATTAAAAGTAGATTTCATGAACACTAAATCTCCTTTGAACTTTTTTCATTTAGTTATTTCGTACAGTTTACATAACTCAAATTTAAATTAGCTACTCTATAAAAGAGGAGTGGTTTAAAAAAACAATAATGCACCTATTATAACCTTTTCATACTAATGTCTCAACTAACTTTAATTTAGCAATAGTTTTCACTTAAAATAAAATATATCGGTTATTTCCCGGAAAATCGACACATTTATTACTTTAATTTATCAATATATTTTAATCCCTCTCTTTTGCTTAAAGGTGATACATTAGTTTGTTTGATAAATAATTTAACCTCTTTAGGCTTGATATAGGAATATTCTCTCAACGCCCAACCTATTGCTTTTTGAATGAAAAATTCTTTGCTTTCTTTGAGTAGTCGGCAATAATGAAATAGACGCTCTTGATCAGTTTTCTCTTTAAACTTCATTTGAAATAATAAAGCTACTCTATTCAGCCACATATTATCCGAAGTTATCCACTTACTAGCGTACTCATCAATCAATTCTGGATAAATTAAAAAATGATAACTAATTAATCGTCCAGCAATTGTATCAACTGTATCCCACCAAGACTTTTCGACTACTAGTTGTTCATATAATTTTACCCGTTCAAGCTCTGCTTTTTTATACTGGCGGTCCAAACACGTCAATGCAATGTATTGAAATTCTCTTTCCTCTAAGCTCCAAATATCTATTATTGATTCTAAATTTGGTGGTTCGCCATTACTCATTCGAAACTGTCTCAACAGTGCATTCCGTTCTGGTGCTTTAATTCCTAAAAATGCAAATCTATTTTTCATATATGCTTCCATTGCGGGCCGATTTATATCATTTTTATGCTCTTTAAAAAATCTCATTAGTTCTGTTGAATAGTTGTCCATCCTACACTCCCTATCGATTACAATCGTGATCATCTTTATTAAAAAATTCGCTTAGCATAGCTACTTATTATTTCTTCTATTATAAATGAGCATCAAGATTAATGAAAAGTGTATGGAGCAAAATTGTGTAAATTTTCCGAAGATTAGTTTATGATAGATACGTCAATAAGAAAGGAGGATATTATGCAACCAGCAGTTAATACAAAGGTTATTAATCAGTCAACAATGTATCAAATTTTATTTGCAATCAGTTTAGGGCATTTATTAAATGATTCTATGCAAGCAGTTGTACCAGCCATATTTCCAATTCTAGAAAAGACCATGAATTTAACTTATACAGAAATTGGATTCATAGCCTTTGCGCTAAATATGACTTCCTCTGTAATGCAACCCGTATTCGGGATCTTTTCCGATCGGAAGCCATCACCATTTCTCCTACCTATTGGAATGGCATCCAGTTTATTAGGAATGCTTTGCTTAGCATTTGCTCCTAATTTATTTATTGTATTATTATCTGTTCTATTAATTGGGATAGGTTCTGCCATCTTCCATCCAGAGGGCTCAAAAGTTGCCTTTTTAGCGTCTGGTACAAAAAGAGGACTCTCGCAAGCTATCTACCAAGTAGGCGGAAATACTGGGAACTCACTAGCTCCCATCTTTACTGCACTAATTTTCGTACCACTAGGACAAAAAGGTGCTGCATGGTTTACAATCCTAGCTGCCATTGGAATTTGTGTATTAATTTACGTATCCACATGGTATCGAAATAAACTGAAAGAAAACCCGTTTAAATTAAAAGAAAAAGGTCAGTCTTCTGGTGAAAGTATCAAAATTACATCAGCAGTAAAATTTGCTATTATACTGCTTGTATTTATTACATTTGCACGTTCTTGGTACTCAGCGGGCATAGGAAATTATTATCAGTTTTATTTAATTAAAAGTTATGGTTTATCGATTAAAAGCACACAATTATATTTATTTATCTTTATGATTGCAGGCGTAATAGGTACTTTCATAGGTGGAACGCTAGCTGATCGCTTCGGAAAACGGAATATGATTTTGTTTTCATTAGTAGGTACATTTCCATTAGCCTTATTATTACCTCATATCTCTTTACTGGCAGTTATTCCAATCTTATTTTTAATAGGAATTATTAGTTCAAGTTCTTTTAGTGTAATTGTTGTTTACGCTCAAGAACTAGTTCCTGGAAAAGTTGGTTTAGTAAGTGGATTAATAGTTGGTTTAGCATTTGGAATGGGTGCTTTAGGAGCAGTATTATTAGGTGTAATTGCCGATGCTACTAGCTTAAAATTCGTAATGAATTTATGTAGCTTCTTACCACTACTAGGTTTAGTAGCTTTTATGCTACCAAATGATCGAAAAAAATCAGCTTAAGTGAGAAAGTATTTTCCTATAAGCTCTTTTAAATCTTAATTTACAACCTAAAAAGGCTGTCTATATGACAGCCTTTTGTATGAAGATAATATACATTGCTTTTTTTAGAATGATTGCCAGCAACAATTTCATCCTTTACCAAGAAAAATCCTCCCTGATTGTTCAGGAAGGATTTTTCTTTGAATTATATTATTAAGTTTAGTTTTTTCATAATCTATGTTATCTCACGCAAGGTCGAAGCGATCTGCATTCATGACTTTAACCCATGCAGCGATAAAGTCACGCACAAACTTCTCTTTGTTATCGTCTTGAGCATACACTTCTACTATCGCGCGTAGCACTGAATTTGAACCGAACACTAAATCCACACTAGTTGCAGTACGTACTTTCTCACCTGACTTGCGATCACGTCCTTCAAATACGTCTCCGTCAACAGGTGTCCACGCAATTCCCATGTCTAGCAGGTTTATAAAGAAGTCATTAGTAAGTGTGCCAACTCGATCAGTAAACACTCCGTGTTGTGTGCCATTATAGTTTGTACCTAATACGCGCAAGCCGCCAATAAGTGCAGTCATTTCTGGTGCGGTAAGGCCTAATAGTTGTGCCTTATCTACTAATAGCTCTGCTGAATTTACACTATATTGTTTCTTTTGATAGTTTCTGAAACCATCAGCGATCGGCTCTAGCACTGCAAAACTTTCTAAATCTGTTTGCTTTTGTATTGCATCTCCACGTCCTGAAGTAAAAGGAACTTTTACATCAAAACCTGCATCTTGTGCAGCTTTCTCTATTGCGACACTACCACCAAGTACAATCAAGTCGGCCATGCTGACTTTCTTATGTAGATGGTTTTGAATACTCTCTAGTGCATTCAGTACTTTTGCAAGTTGGTCTGGCTGGTTTACTTCCCAGTCCTTCTGTGGAGCTAGACGGATTCGAGCTCCATTAGCACCACCACGCATATCTGAGCCACGGAAAGTACTTGCTGAAGCCCAAGCAGTATTTACCAACTCACTAATTGTAAGTCCTGTGTCAAGGATCATTAATTTGATCTTTTCAACCTCTGCATCAGTTATTTCATTTTCACAAGCAGGTATAGGATCTTGCCATATTAAAACTTCTTCTGGAACTTCCGGACCTAGATATCTTGAACGTGGCCCCATATCTCTGTGCGTTAGTTTAAACCATGCACGAGCAAATGCATCGGCAAAATCTTCTGGATTATCATGGAAACGACGAGCTATCTTTTCATATTCTGGATCAAAACGCAATGCCATATCAGCAGTAGTCATCATTGTAGGAACACGAACGGTTGGATCTTCTGCATCTGGAGCAAGATCCTGCTCCTCAGGGTTTACAGCAAGCCACTGAAACGCACCTGCTGGACTCTTAGTAAGCCACCATTGATATTTAAACAATAAGTCAAAGTAACCATTATCCCATTTTGTAGGGTTTGCAGACCAGGCACCTTCAATACCACTAGTAATAGTGTCACGACCTTTACCAGAGCCATGAGTACTTAGCCAGCCTAAACCTTGCGAATGTATCGGAGCTGCTTCTGGTTCTGGACCAACATGAGCAGCATCTCCTGCGCCGTGGGCTTTACCAAAAGTATGTCCTCCAGCGATTAGTGCAACTGTTTCTTCATCATTCATTCCCATACGAGCAAAGGTTTCGCGTATATCACGTCCACTTGCAATAGGATCTGGATTACCGTTTGGCCCTTCTGGGTTAACATAGATAAGACCCATTTGAACTGCAGCCAGTGGATTCTCAAGATCACGATCACCTGTGTATCGCTTATCCCCTAGCCATTCCGTTTCATTACCCCAGTAGACGTCTTCTTCTGGATGCCAAACGTCTTCGCGACCGCCTCCAAAACCAAATGTTTTACCGCCCATTGATTCTATAGCAACATTACCTGTTAGTATAAATAAATCAGCCCAAGAAATCTTATTACCATACTTTTGCTTAATCGGCCAAAGCAGGCGACGGGCTTTATCGAGATTTCCATTATCAGGCCAACTATTTAGTGGAGCAAAACGCTGTGTACCCGTTCCTCCTCCACCACGGCCATCACCTGTACGATATGTACCTGCTGAGTGCCAAGCCATACGAATAAAGAATGGACCATAATGTCCATAATCAGCTGGCCACCAATCTTGACTGTTTGTCATAAGAGTGTGAAGATCCTGCTTAAGTGCTTGATAGTCTAACTTGTTAAATGCTTCTGCATAATTAAATTCTTCATCCATAGGGTTAGATTTTCTGTCATTCTGGTGTAGAATGTTCAAATTTAACTGGTTTGGCCACCAGTCTTTATTTACTGTACCACCTGATTTAGGAGTAGTAGTGCTACCATGATTAAACGGGCACTTTGCAACGTTAGAATTGTCATTCGTTTCCATACTTGTATTCCTCCTTATTAGTAAATAAATACCCAAATAATTATGTATCTTGTATTACCTTTCAAACAAGATATGATTAATTATTATGCAATCATTATATTAAACTATTACATATAATAATAGAAATAACTATCAAAAATAAGATATAATTCATAACATTGTGAACAATTGATGACATGAACTTTTTTAGCGGACTACTTTGTCCAACTTTAGTATCCTTTAGCTGAATTGGAACGATCGTTCACAAATATAGCCTCGAATATTTTTTAATACTTATTTCTACATTCAATACCACACGACCTGCTATTTTATTATTTTTCTTAATAAAACGTCTTGTATTAAGTTGTGTAGGTTAATCAAAAATCTACTTTAAAAATGCAAAAAAAAAGCTCTTCGAATATCGAAGAGCTTTTAACTATTACATACCCCAAACTAATGTCCAAAGAGTACCGAAGACAATTGCTACAGCAATAAATACTGCGTAGCCTAAATTTATATATAATACACGTTTGTTTTCATTTTCATTCATATGCATGAAAACAATTAACTGAAGACCGCCTTGTAATAATGCAGTTACAATTAAAATAATAAATGATACATTAAATGGTAAATTTAAATAGTAAACACTTAAAGCTATGATTGTTAGAACAAGTGATTGGATGAAGCCAACCACTTGATGCTTAGGGAATAATGCGCTCATCCAATCAGTCCTTTCACGTAAACAAAACTGAAGATAAAGATCCATACTACGTCTAAGAAGTGCCAGTATAATGAATAAATAAATGTTTTGTTTGCTGTAGTTTCTGTAATTCCCTCACGAGAAACTTGAATTAAGATTGCAATACCCCATAACATACCGAATGATACGTGGGCACCGTGAGTACCTAATAATACGAATAATGCTGATAGTGCTCCACTACTTTGGATTGTTGCACCTTCATGAACATAAGTAAAGAACTCTGTAATCTCTACTCCAAGGAAGACTGCACCTAAAGCTAGTGTTAAAACAAGGAAGCTTATAAAAGCTTTTTTGTGATTTAATTTTATTGCGTTCACGACTAAACCAATCGTAAAACTACTTGTTAATAGGGCAAATGTTTCTATCATTACACCTTTCATCTCAAATAATTCTTTTTGAGTAGGTGCTGAACCAGTGTTATTCGCTAAAGTGAAGTAAACTGCGAACAATGTTCCGAATAAAGCAATCTCCGCTCCTAAAAATATCCAGAAGCCTAGAATCTTATTAGAACTTTCTTCACCTAGACTATACAGAGGCCTGCTGCTCATAATGATCACCTCGTAATTTTTTCTCTGTTTCAATAATTTCTTCTTTATGAATATGGTAGCCATGATCGCGTTGGAAAGAACGTGCAATTAAGCATAGTGCGACAGGAACTGCAAATACAATCATTGGTACCCACCATTCAAATATTAAGAAGAAACCAAATGCCATAAATGCTGCACCTAAAATGAAAGGTATACCACTATTACTTGGCATATGAATATCTGTAATCTCGCCTTCAAGTAAAGATTTACCTTCTTTTTTAGCTTTCCAGAATGGATCTAAAGAATCAACTTTTGGAATAACTGCGAAATTATAAGGAGCAATTGGACTACTTGTTGCCCACTCTAATGTTCTTGCATTCCATGGATCACCAGTTGTTTCTCTTGGTGCGTAACGTACACTGTAATAAATATTGTAAACAAGTAAACAGAATCCGACTGCTAACCCGACAGCTCCAATTGTAGCAATCAAGTTTAAAGGTCCGAAACCTGACTCTGCACTATAAGTATAAGTACGGCGAGTCATACCTTTTAATCCTAATAAGAATAATGGGAAGAATGTTACGTTAAAGCTAACGATAATTGTCCAGAACGTAATCTTACCAATTTTTTCATCTAATTTGAAACCAAATACTTTAGGGAACCAATAGTAGAATCCTGCGATTACCGCAAAAACAGTACCTGGAATTAATACATAATGGAAGTGAGCAACTAAGAACATCGTATTATGATATTGGTAGTCAGCACTTGCCATAGCTAGCATTACTCCTGTAACCCCACCGATTGTAAAGATCGGAATAAATGCTAGTGAGTACAACATTGGAACGGTAAATTCGATCTTACCTTTTCTTAATGTAAACAACCAGTTAAATATTTTAACACCGGTTGGTATACTTATTGCCATTGTTGTAATACTAAAGAAGCCATTTACAACAGAGCCTTGACCCATTGTATAGAAATGGTGAACCCATACAAGGAAACTTAAAGCAGAAATGGCGATCATACTAACAACCATGCTCTTATATCCGTATAAATTCTTTCTTGAGAAGGTTGCAATAATTTCACTATAAATACCGAAAGCTGGAAGAATAACGATGTAAACTTCAGGATGTCCCCAAATCCAGAATAAGTTCGCCCAAAGCATATCATTACCATGTGCCATCGTAAAGAATTGAGTACCAAACTCACGATCAAACATCATTAATGCTAAAGCTACAGTTAATACTGGGAATGCGAATACGATAATAACGTTTGTAATTAATATACTCCATGTAAACATTGGCAATTTCATTAATTTTAAGCCTGGAGCACGCATTTTTAAAATTGTAACGATAAAGTTAATACCAGTCATCAATGTACCTAGACCAGCAATTTGAAGCGAAATTGCGTAATAGTTATTCCCAACTCCAGGGCTGAATTGCTTACTAGCTAGAGGGAAGTAAGCTGTCCAACCAGCATCTGGTGATCCACCGATAACAAAGCTTAAATTTAAAAGCATTGCACCTGCAAAGAATAACCAGAAACTTACTGCATTTAAGTAAGGGAATGCTACGTCACGAGCTCCGATTTGTAAAGGAATAACGATGTTCATTAATCCAATAATGAAAGGCATCGCCATGAACAGAATCATAATTAAGCCGTGAGTTGTAAAAATTTCATTATAATGCTGTGCATCTAATATTTTTAAATCTGGTCCTGCTAACTGTGCACGCATTAATAAAGCATCTACTCCACCACGGAATAGCATTAATAATGCACACAGAATATACATTACACCGATACGTTTATGGTCAACAGTTGTTAACCATTCTTTCCATAAATAACCCCATTTTTTAAATTTGGTTAAACCAATTACAATAGCAAGAGTTACAACAACGATACTCACCATTGCGCCATAGATCATTGGTTCACCTGTTACAAAAAAGTGATCCCATTTAAAACCCATTATTTCATCCCCTCCATATTATCCATGTCATGGTGATCAGATGAATCCTTCATAGAACCATGTTGATGTCCTGCATTTACACCTTCTGGAGCTGGTCTAAATCCTAAATGAGTTGAACTATATGTCTTTCTACCTAAATGTTCAATTTTTAGTAATTTATTAAACTCTGTTTCTGTTAAAGCAGGAGCTGTTCCTTTAACGTCTTTCACCCAGCCGTTAAAATCCTTATTATTCATTGCTAGTACTTCAAATTCCATTCCAGCAAAGCCTTTACCATTGAAGTTACTGTTCTTACCAATGTAAGAACCTTCATTTGAAGCAACAAAATTTAATTTAGTTACCATGTCACTCATCGCGTATTTTTGTCCACCTAATTGTGGAATCCAAAAACTTGTAATCGGACCGAATGAATAAAGTCTGAATTCTACATTTCTATTCGTTGGAATATTTACATAGTTAACAGTTTCAATTCCTTGTTCAGGATAAGAGAAATGCCATTTCCAGTTTGAAGAACTTGCGTAAATAACAAGCGGTTTATCATTTTCATGACCTTTTGGTACAGTTTCAACTGCATTAGTTGTTTTAACAGTTACTACAGATAAAACTGCAACAATAATTATTGGGATGACAGTCCAAATAATTTCTAGCGTTTTACTTCCCTCTTCGTGAGGAGGTTCGTAATCTTTTGGAAGTTTACTAGCACGATATTTATATAGAATAACAATATAAAGAATGTAAACTACTAGTAAAACTCCTAACATCATCAACATTGAGAAGATAATCGTATCCGCTTGCGTTTTAGCAACTGGACCCTTTGGATTAAGAACTGCAATCTTATCACAAGCACCCATTACTAATGCAACCAGCATGATCATCATGCCCATTAGAAATTTTTTCATTTCGCTCTTCCTTCCTATAACGTAAGTAAAAGTTCAAAATAGTTTTTTTGAATTATTTCTTAGATAAGTATTTTTATAAATTGTCACTAAAATGACAAACAATGTCCACAGTTATAGTAAGATACTTTAATTAAAAAAACAAACAATTAATTTCCTTTTTGGAAGGAAAAAAACAGTGTTCACATTTTAGACATATTTGAAAATATGATTTTTTCTTAATAACCTATATATACCAACGGCTCTACTCGATTGCTCACTTATTCACAACGTTCACATTTTAGACAAATATTAGATTTTGATTAACTTTTCGTTCACATTTTTGAAACATACATATTAGTAAATTAGTATAATATTTTTTATAGAATTTCACGAAATAATCTGTATTTTCGCACAAAAAAAATAACGCAGAATGATCTGCGTCAAAATACAGGGTTATTAATTTGGTGAAGAGAAAAACTACTGTCCTAGCACGTTCTTCTCTTCTTTAGGTTTTTTTTGGGGGGTCTAGGGTCGCATTCCACATTTTACTTTTTAATGTGCATACAAACGAAGAACTAAGAAAAACAATGGTTTATTTCTTAAACTTCTTTTATTAATTTTAGATTATCATAGTTGAAAATGATTATCAATACCAATTATTGGTTTTTTTATTAGAAACAGAAATATTCTATATACCAAATGATTAATATAATATGTTCATAAAGCACTTTGCAATCAAAGTTGGATTTTTCAATACTAAGTTTTTTCCTGCTTGCAAATTTTGAATTGTCACTTCTTTCCTTTGAACCCTCTACTGATTTCTTTTTTTGTACAATCTATATAGGAAGTTTTAATATTGTTTAACTCCTTATTTTTAAAGATAAGCGAATTCTATGTAAACATAGAAAACCTACTTAGAAAAATTAAACTCATTTAATTTTCAACGTAATTTAAGTTATAATTGGAGAAAAAAAGGTGGGACATTTATGCCTCAATTATTAATTAAAGGGATTTCAACTGATGATATTTGCAAAATTAGCAAGCCATTGATCGATGAACTCGCAGTGGTTTGTGAATGTGGAACTGATAATTTTACGGTTGATTGTATTCATTCAACTTCAATTTTTAATGGCGAAATTGTAGAAAGTTTTCCATTTATTGAAGTGAAGTGGTTTGAACGTGGAGTTGAAACTAGAGATCGTTTCGCAGCTACAATTGAGAAACATATTAACACATTAAATATTCCTGAATTTGAAATTGCTTTTATTACATATCAAGAGGATTGTTATTATATAAATGGGAAGAGATTTTCATAATGATATTTCGAAATAATTTAGGTCAGCAAATCGGCTGACCTTTTTTTTCGGTAAAAATCGATATTTCCGGGGCATGTGTACCTATAGGACGATGTCATTTCGGGACATTTCAACTATGTGGACAAATATACAAACTTAAAAAAATGGTCAACTAACTAAGTACATGATTAGTAAAATTGAATATTAGTATATTAATCGGACAAGTAGGACACAAAAAAATACTACCGATTAGGGAAAGGTGAATAAAAATGAATTTTGAAATTGCAATGACAGCATTTGTTTTCATTATGACAATGGCTGTCATATTCTGGAGACCAAAAGGAATTCATGAAGCTTGGCCTGCTTCAATTGGAGCAATAATCATTCTAGTAACTGGAATTGTTAGTCGCCACGATTTATATGACATAATAACGAAAATCGGTGGAGCTTCAATTACAATTATTGCAACAATTGTTATGGCAGTTATTTTAGAAAGCTTCGGGTTCTTTCATTGGTCAGCAGCTCGACTAGTTACTTTGGCAAAAGGATCTGGGTATCGGTTATATTGGTATATCCAACTATTATGCTTTTTGATGACCTTACTCTTTAACAATGATGGCAGTATTCTAATTACAACTCCAATCTTAATACTTCTATTAAAAAATCTTCGTCTAAAACCACACCAACAAATTCCATATTTATTATCTGGAGCGCTTATTGCGACAGCATCTAGTGCGCCAATCGGAGTAAGTAATATTGTAAACTTAATCGCGTTAAAGATTGTGCATATGACACTTTATATGCATACAGCAATGATGTTCGTCCCTGCAACATTAGGTTTATTGTTTATGTCGGTGCTCATGTATGTTGTTTTAAAAAATAAATTACCTAAGACTTTACCAATTTCAACAGACGATATTGAAGAATCGTTCTTTATAAAAAACTTCCATCCACTAAAAACAAAAATTTCAGTTGAAACGAAAAAGAAACGTACAAATTTTATGTTAAAAGTTCTAGCTTTCGTATTCTTAATGAGATGTTTGTTATTCGTTGCATCTTACTTTTCAATCCCAATTGAATTAGTAGCGGTACTTGGCTCCTTAGTCTTATTAATTTGGAGATGGTACCACTTAAGAACAACTCCTACAGATATCTTAAAAAAGACACCTTGGCAAATATTAATTTTTGCATTTTCAATGTACGTAATCATCTATGGGCTTCATAATGCTGGTTTAACGGAGTTTTTAGTAAAAGAATGTGAACCAATCGTTAATCAAGGATTATTCCAAGCGAGCTTTATTATGGGCGGTTTAGTAACTGTTTTATCAAATCTATTCAATAATCACCCTGCGCTTATGATTGGAACAATTACACTAACTGAAATGGGTCTTGACCCAATCACTTTAAAAACGATTTATCTTGCAAATATCATCGGAAGTGACATGGGTTCATTATTATTACCAATTGGTACTCTTGCTTCATTAATTTGGATGCACATATTAAAACAAAATAAAATTAAAGTAAAATGGAAAGATTATTTAGGCGTTACAATAATTGTTATCCCATTAACAACGGTTGTTACATTGTTTCTATTATACTACTGGGTACAATTAGTATTCGCACACTAATCAATACTTTTACCTCTAGGAGGAGATCTACGTGAGTGATGTATCTACATTACTTGGAGAACAAGTCTCGGTAAGATTATCTGGAGACGTCATATTCGAAGGAATTCTTACTGATTTAGGACAAGATATTTTAGTCCTTTTTAACGGCATAAAATATTATTATATCCCTTGGATGCATATCCATATGGTATATCAAAATAATGATTTAAAAGAAAAAATAAATAACCCTAATGAACCATCCATTACGCAGGAAATGGAGACAATTTCTTATCGTAAAATTTTACTAAATGCTAAAGGAATATTTTCAGAAATCTATGTAACTGGTAATATAACTTTTCATGGCTATATTATGAACGTATTAAATGATTATCTTGTATTTTACTCACCTGTATTTCATACAATGTATATTTCTTTATCACATTTAAAATGGATCACACCATATAACCATAGAGTGGTGCCATATAATTTAACAAATGAGACACTATCAGTTCATCCACCTACTACACCAATACACAGATCTTTAGAAATTCAGCTTAGAAAAGAAATTGGAAAGCTTGTTATTTTTGATGGTGGAACAGATCCAATGAAGATTGGGCTTTTAAATAAAGTAGATAATAATCAAATAGAACTTTCAGTAGCGAGTGGACAAAATGTTTACCTAAAACTGGGACATATTAAATCGGTCCACTTACCTTAGCTGGATATTACCTTTGATACAAAATGTATTTAAAGGTTTTTTTTTGATTAAAAAGCAGCGATTCACTCACTTTCAAAATCTTAATGCATCTTAAGTAAAAAAAGCCCCATGCAATGCTTGGGGCTCTTAATCTTCTAATCTTTATTTACGTAAATTGATCCATTCCTCGTTTTTAAATTAAGTTGATGTTCGCCATTTCCAACCATCGCCTTATTTGTATGATTTTCATCTTTATTTTTCATTTCCCATCCAATATTACCACTAAAGCTACCATCATATGTTTCAGCATTGATCGTTAGATTATTATCTTTTAGTAGGTCGATTTGAATTTCACCATCATCAGAAGAAATTTTACTATTACCATTTAATAATGCATCCTCAACATTAATTGCACCATTATTTGTTTTTGCATTAATTTTCCCTTTATAATCACTTAAGTTAATTTCTCCATCATAAGTCGTTATTTCGCTTGTTCCTTCTATATTTGCATGTTCAATCGAAATGCTACCATCTCTAGTAGTGGAATGTAAATAACCAGAAATATTTTTGATTGTGATTTCACCATCATTCGTTGCAATTTCACTATCACTTTTTAAATTTACATTCGTTAAGCTGACCGAACCATTTCTAGTTTTTGCAACTAAGTTTCCAGTTACATTTTCAATATTGATTTGACCATCATTTGAATTTATTACTGTTTTATTGTCTCTATTTGATAAATTTACAGAGCCATTTTTTACATTTATATTCGTTAAAATGCTTTTAGGTAATTCAATATTTAGCTGTGAACTGTCATTATCAAAGTGAAAAATCTGATTGTTTTCATTACGAATCTCAATAATCATTTTATTACCAAATGTTTTTACTGAGTAATAATCTGATATTTTTTCATCGTCTTTTTTATCCCGATCCGGAACTCTTATATTACCATTTACGGTTAATGTACTAGAATCCGTTCCATTTACACTAATATCACTATTATTAGCTTTAATAATAACTTCATTAATTGATGAAGTGATCGTTTTCGAATCATTTATTTCAATATTTTTAGACTTGAATGTATAACCAATTTCTTTGACAAACAATTGACCAATACTAAATAGGATTGAAACAGCCATCATTAGTATAAGTAAAAAAATACTAAATCCATGAAAACGAAGTGAATCTTCTTTTCTTACTATATGGAATAGTAATATTTCAATCCCTAATAAAATACAAGCAACTGGCCATGCACTAATTAGAATCTTTGAATAAGGAATTGAAATAAAATTTTGTAGAAACCAAAGTAAACCAATTGCGATTAATATAATTCCCGCTGTTATCGTGCCTACTTTCCAATTCCTCATGCTTCTTTTTTCGACTTTCCAGTTAATAATTTAATACCAAGTCCGACAAAAACAATACTGATTAATAAATTTTGTACTAAATTATAATCAATAAAGATATTATAATGTCTAGAAATATAATCAGAAGCGTTCTCTAATAAAGATAAGCAACCAAAACCGATTAATACCCAACCAATTAAAAACTTATTAAATTTAAATTGATGTTTTACGATTGGCTCATCTACCAATTCAATGTCCTCACGATATTTACTATGATATTGAAGTGCATCAAAGTAGCTATAAAATACGATGACCGGTATAAAAAATCCAAAGCTTGAAATTAAATGTGTTAAAAATACTGTACCGAAAAATAACAGCATAAACTGCAATCCTCGACTCATTAATCCTAAATAAAAATGGCCAAGACCAGGTAAGATCGATAATAAATAAACTAATTTTTTACGTTTTTTCAAAGTTTGTACCTCCATTATTTTTTATTTCCTTTCAAAATTTTTGGAATTGGAATTGATAGTTTAATTTTTTCACTTTTTTCAATTAACGAAGACGTCTGATCAATCGTTTGTACAACGTGACGATTTGAATTAGTAATCCGTTCAGTTAATTGAAATTGGAAAAATAAAAATGTTGCTGCAGCAGCCAATACTAAATGGATTAAGCGAACTTTTTTTGAATTTGTTTTAGATTTCTTTTCATTCACTTTTTCCGTAATCTGTATGGATTCAGTTTGTTTCATTATTTCGTTCACTAGCTCATCTGAAAACTGGAAATCAGATGGATTCATCCATTCCTGGTCTAATTCATTAAGAAGTTCAAGTTCCGCCTGGCATGAGATACATTCATTTAAATGCTGTTCAAGCAAAAGAGATTCTTTATTTGAAAGCTTCTTTTGTTGATACGATAATAGTTGGTCAGAAGTTAAATGTTTCAAATGATCCCTCCTTTATGCTTGTCTTTAATTAAACGTTTGGCTCGATATAAACGTGATTCTACAGTTTTAACGGCTACATTTAATTTCAAAGCAATTTCCCCATAGGTAAGTTCTTCAAAATAATATAATTTCAATACATCGCTATATGCCTGTGGCAATTCAATTAAATATGAATGAATAAGTTCTTTATCCATCGTTTTAATTAAAGCTTCTTCAGGTGATAATAAATTCTCTTCTGGTAAAGTAGAAAGTAATTCACTAGTTTCATTTTCCTGTTGTTTTACTTGTTTTCTTTTAAAATCAATTGCTTTATTCATTGTAATTCGATAAATCCATGTGGCAAAACTTGATTCTCCGTTAAAGTTTTCGAGAGAACGATACAATTGGAGAAAGACATCTTGCGAAATATCTTCAGCATCCTTTTGGTTATTTGAAACTTTCAGTGCTACTGCAAATACCTTTGATTGGTATCTAACTATTAATTCCTTAAATAGTTGATGATTCCCCTTTACTATATTCCTTACTAATTGTTCATCCGACTCCATTGCATCACCTCTTTTCCTGTTCCATTACTTTAGACGAAGACAAATTTAAAAACCCTGCAAAAAAAATAAAATTTTTTTAAACAATTTTTTTACTCAAATAAAAGAAGAATAGTTGATTTCCATTACAGTTAGAAAATAGTTTGTGAGTAATACTCTTATTTAATTAATAAACAATAAAAAAAGCTTGTAAAAACAAGCTTTCACGTGTTGAAAAACTACCTTGTCAATTAAATTACCAAGTTTTCGTAAAAGGAGTAGAGTGATGTTGATTTCCACTACAGGATGCTCGCTTTCCATGGGGCGAGATTCTTTAGCCTTCCCGCATATCCCATAGGATTCAGCACACCTTTCGTTCCAATCAACTTGTTCATCAAAAAAAGTCTGCAATAAAACCTAATCAAATAGCCTTTACTAAGAGTATCCAAATAGTTATTTATTTATCAGTTTGTTGGTCAATTAAGATCGAACATATTATTATAATAATCATTTGAACTTGTTTTTCTATAAATTAACTCTTAATATGTTTAACATCTTAAGTATAAACAATTACTATAGTTTCTTGTTATTATAAGATCAATATATATCCAACATTAAATTCTATTGAACCTCAGGAATACTTTTTAAATCCTTAATATTTGTTCGCATATGGTTCATTATTTCGTTGTATCTCATTTTGCCATTTTTTAGATTGACATCGTTAATATTTTCCAAAGACATAATTTTAAAATTACGATTATCACGATAGTAATTATAAGTTGGAAAAAAGCTTGGATTTGCTAATTCAATTTTTACATTTTGATCAGTTTGAGTTTTAACCACATCAATTGTACCCATTCCACCAATTAACTCATATATTTCATCTTGAGCTGATAAGAAATTTCCTAATGAGTAAAAGACAATTGTTTTATTCCCCATTTTTCCAGTGATCCATGCCGGCGGTTGCAGGACGTGAGGATGATTTCCAATAATAATTTGAACTCCCATATCAGCCAATTGTTTGGCAAGATTCTTTTGGGTATTGTTCGGCATTCTTTCATATTCAACACCCCAATGCATAGCAACTACTACAACATCTGATATTTTCTTTGCCCGCTCAACATCACTACGTATTTTGCCAAGGTCAATCAAATTTACTAAATAATCTTTTCCTTTAGGGACGGGAATCCCATTTGTACCAAATGTGTATGCAAGAAATGAAAATCGAATATTATTTTTATTTATCACTCTAATTTGGTCATGATCTGCTTGTGATATAAAAGCACCTGTATATGGCATATGAATAGCGTCCCAATGGGAAATCGCACTTCGTATAATTTTTTCACCTCGATCAAGCGAATGATTATTGGCCAGTGTTACAAAATCCACCCCAGCCCCTTTGAGTGCATCTCCTACTTCATATGGACTATTAAACGCTGGATATGTAGATAATCCGAATTGCTTTCCACCAATCATCGTTTCTTGATTCGCTACTAAAATATCTGGCTTTTCCATCGTTTTTCTAACTTCATCAAACATTTTATTAAAGTTATATACACCATTCGGAAGCATAGCATCTTCATAAACTTCATTATGAATTAATAGGTCCCCCACGGCACCAACGGTTACCTTTGAAACATCCTGACTTATTTTTTTTATCGGTTCTTTCTGCTCTTTAACCTGTTCTGTATTTCGTTTATTATCTTTTACATTGTGATCCTCTTGATTATTTCTTGTACACCCACAAAGTAAAGCAAAAAAACAAGTTACTAATATTACAATTAATTTTTTCATCTTTTTCTCTCCTGTTAAAGGGAGGTTCATTGGAATGCATAGTATAGAGAATGACAAAACAATCCGAACCTTTATCTATTAATATTTTAATCCTTATCATCATTTAATACTCTTTAAGATCCTTAAAACTTTCGTCGATCACTGACGTTTCCGACTGTACTCCTTTTAAATTATTTCCATTTTTTAACAAACAAGCAATATATTTTACAGTGTTTATTTAGAAATATCAATCAATATCAATCGTTTAATTTAATAGATTTTAAAAATTGAGAATTATTGGACTTTACTAATGTTAAACTATTAAAATAATAGCATGATCAACATTTTTTGATTTTTAAATAGAACACAAATTCATATTTAATAATTCTTAAAACGTTTTGAAAGATAAGGAGAGAACAATGAATAGATCAGAAAAGTTATTACAATTAAAGAAAGAGATAAGTAACGTGATCATTGGTAAAGAGGATGTCGTTGAAATGATTTTCATCGCTCTCATTAATAATGGGCATATTCTATTAGAAAGTGTCCCTGGTACTGGAAAGACACAATTAGCTAAAAGCTTTGCCAAAACGATTAATGGATCGTTTAAAAGAATTCAATTTACTCCGGATTTATTACCTAGTGATGTAACAGGTATTCAATTCTTTCATCCAAAAGAACAAGACTTTCAACTTCGAATTGGTCCTGTTATGACGAATATTTTATTAGCAGATGAGATTAATCGTGCTACACCTAGAACCCAAGCTAGTTTATTAGAAGTAATGGAAGAACGCCAGGTAACAATCGATGGAGAAACTATTCCTCTTCCAAATCCGTTTATTGTTATCGCAACTCAAAATCCAATTGAATCACAACAAGGTACGTTCCCGTTACCTGAAGCACAAATGGATCGATTTTTTATGCAAATTAGTTTGGAATACCCTACATTTGAAGAAGAAAAAAGCATTATGAAGTCATATCGTTCTAATACCCCATTTTCGAATTTAAAAAATGTACTAACTTTAGAAGAAATTGATGAAATGAAAGAACAGGTGAAGACTGTTACAATTTCGGATGAAGTAGAGGATTATATTTTAAATATAATTCATTCAACGAGAAATCATGAAGATATTCAACTTGGTATTAGTCCACGAGGTACATTGGCACTAATGAGAGCTTCACAAGGTAAAGCATATATAAACAATAGGTCATTTGTCACCCCACAAGATGTGAAGGATGTTGCGATTTATCTCCTCTCACACAGATTAGTCTTGACCCTTGAAGCATCCTTAAAGAAAAACTCTATACAAATTATTGAATCAGTTTTAAATGATGTTGAAGTTCCTGTAGAAGCTGGGGCTGGTCAATAAATGACTTGGCATAAAGAAATACATGGTAAAAATTCACTTGATATACTAATTATTTTTGGGGTCATATTTTTAATCATTAATTTCTTTCAATCTACCTATTTAGTAATGTTTTTAGGGGGATTTTTAATAATCATTAGTTTGATGAGTCGATACTATTTAAAACATATTTCTGATCACCTGTTCATCGAAAACGACAAGGAACCCATTCGAGTTACAGTCGGGGAACATTTTAATTTACCTATAAAGATAACGCAGAATCATTGGTTACCAATTATTAACGCAACAGTTCGAATAAAATTAGAACCAATAGTAGATAGTATAAATTTTAAGACTGTTAGTAACGATTCAAATTTAGAAATAATGATCCCTATTCAACTAAAAGGTAACGAAACGATCCAGATTAATTTACCGCTTTCAGCTACTAAACGTGGTGTTACTAGAATTAAACAAGTAGAATTAAAAATTTCAAATTTTTTCAGTTTAGGCTATATCTATATAACCTATAAACCATTTTTATATAAAGAAATTATTATTTATCCTACTTTAATTCCTGTACCTCAAATTGACCAAATCATTTCAACTAGCTCATATGGCAGCTTTGTAACAAATAATAGTATGTTTGAAGATTTTCTAGCTCCGATTGGAACGAGAGACTATGTGTATTCAGACTCATTTCATCGAATCCATTGGAAGGCTAGTGCTAAAACTCAAGTACTTCAAACGAAAATTTATGAACGAACTGCCGATTATTCAATTACATTTATTATAAATTTACGAAAACCTCATCATGATAATTTTAGATTAAGTATAATTGATAACATCGAATCAATTGCTAGTAATATTGCCTATATAGTTCAATATGCTGCAATAAAAAATATAAATTATGAAATATTTCTAAATTTGAACATGGAAAGTGGAGTTCCTGTTTATCATTTACCTATTGATGGTGGTAAATCTCAATTAAGTAAAACTTATGAAATTCTTGCTCGAATTAATGGCGCAAGAATGACACAGCCGATTGATAGATTACTGCATTACGTAGAAAAGCAACAACGAAAATCTCCTGTTGTTATTTTATGTGGCCCGTTCGGTAAGCATGGAGATCGATATTTCGCTCAAATGCGAAAACGTGGCCAAAGCATCTATTATCTACAAGATGATTTAGAAAGTCCAACACTTGTTCCATTTGGACAACATTAAGTCGAAAGGATCATGCAATGATTTTACGCTTACTTGCTACATACTTTTTTTCATTAGAATATCTATTACTCTATTTAATCGTTTTATTCTTATATGAATCAAAAAATCAACTGCCACCTACTTTGGCGTTCATTTGTATTTTTATGATTGGAAATCTATTTTTACTTTACTCAATACGAAAGTCTCAAGTATCACGAGTTATTCCATTTCTAGCAGCCATTATTTCTGGAGGAATCAGTTACACTCTTGGCTTAAATTCTGTTGCATCTATTTTATGTGCTAGCTTTATCTATTTTCGACTTGAGGCTTTTCTTAAAGACACTTCGTTATGGATCGAAGAACGACATAGATTACAAATTATTTTTTATTTAACAAGTTTGGTAGTCGTCTTTTTTGGCTGGACTTCACATTATTCTTATATGAACTTGATATTATGGATCATCATCATTTTTACAATTCTATTTAGTTTAGGTAGATACTTTCAACAAGCAGTCACTACACAAACCATTAAAAACTATCGAGGAATTATAGGATCTATTAGTATAGCAGCCCTACTTACTGGAATCATATCGTTAATCTTACCGATCTTAAAGTGGGGGATTTTTAAATTACTAGACGGTTTATTTAGAGCAGTTGGTATTTTAGGAACTCCTTTGTTTAACTATGTAGATCACATCACAATTAAAGAGAAAAAAAATAAGCTAAGTCAAAATTCAAGTGCAGAAGATAAACTTCCACAAAACATCCGGAATCACCATTATATTTTAGAGTCGACTCCTACTTGGGTATGGTTAATATTACTGATGATCGTTTTAATCGTAATTTGGCTAATCATAAGAAAGCTTTCTTATATACGCAATAACAAACATACTGTCCAAGATGAAATCAGTATTGAATCTTATGCAATACCAGAACACAAGAGGAAAAAAAGACGATTTTTCAAACACTCTGCCCCAACAGAGCAAATCAGAAAACTAATCTTCCAACTTCAAAAATATGCATCTAAATACAAAATGGGTCGACACCAAAATGAAACATTAAAAGAGTGGTTGGAGCGAATTCAAATACCGTATGATGATGACCTAATCAATGCATATAATTCAGTACGTTATGGTAAAGCTGAAATAAAGGATTTTGAGAATTACGAAGAACAAGTGAAAAGGATTAAGGATCGGATTAAAAGCAAAAATAAGGAAGAAGATAAAGAATAAATATGATACCCAAACCCTGTACTTAGGTTTGGGTTTTCACGTTGTTCAAAAGGTTGAGACTTCAAATAAATCTGTTTAATTGCAATTAAATTTGCCATTACTGCAATTAAATCGGTTCAAGTGCAATTAAAAATATCATTACTGCAATTAAAATAACCAGATCTGCAATTAAAACAATGAAAACTGCAAATAAAGCTTGGCATCATGATGAAATAGTTTATCAGATTCAAAAAATAGTAGAAATAACTATAAATTGAGTGAGAATCGTTCAAAACTAAACATGATCCAAGAAAAAAACACAATCCATTCACTTGACTAGGTTTGTGTTTTCTCCTCATTGTATTTAATTCTTATTGTAAACTTTCGTACTGATTGTATATTTTTCAATATTTTGCATATGTGGGTCGTACCCGATGCCTGGTTTGGTTGGTACGGTGATCATTCCGTTTTCTACGGTTACTTCTGGTTCGATAATATCTTCAGCCCAGTATAATGCAGATGCTGCTGTGTCTCCGGGTAGAATGAAGTTAGGTAATGATGTGATTGCAATATTATGGGCTCTTCCGATTCCTGATTCTAGCATTCCACCGCACCATAATGGAATTCCATTTTCTTGGCATAGATCATGTATTTTTCTTGATTGAGTTAGTCCTCCAACTCGACCAATTTTAATATTAATAATTTTACAGCTTCCTAGTTTTAGTGCTTTTCTAGCATCCTCTAGTGAGTGAATACTTTCGTCTAAACAGATTGGAGTTTTCATTCTTTCTTGTAAATCTGCGTGATCGATTATATCGTTGTATGCAAGTGGTTGTTCGATCATCATTAAATTATAGTCATCTAATGCAATTAATTGGTCCATATCAGATAATGTGTATGCTGAATTCGCATCCGCCATTAAGGGAATAGTTGGATAAACTTTTCGCACTTTATCGATCAGTTCAAGATCCCAGCCTGGTTTAATTTTTAATTTAAATCTTTTATAGCCTTCTTCAAGTCGGTTTTCGATGATTTTAATTGTTGAATCGATTGAATCTTGAATCCCAATGCTTACTCCTACTTCGATTTCCTTTTTCGTTCCACCTAACGCAGTTGAAAGTGAAATATTTTCTTGTTTAGCATAAAGATCCCAAATTGCGCCTTCGATGGCAGCTTTGGCCATATAGTTCCCACGAATATGTGAGAAATACTTTTCGGAAAGTTCGTCTGGATGGTTAATATCATTATTTAAAACGATTGGAATTAGATAATCTTCTAGAATATGCCAGTTTGTTTTTACAGTTTCTTCATTATATAGTGGATCAAGCATTGCAACAGATTCAGCCCAACCTGATATACCGTCTTCGCTGATCGCTTCTAATAGAATGAACTCACGGTCATATTCAGTTCCAAAACTCGTTGTAAATGGATGCAATAAATCTAGCTTCATATGGCGTAATATTACTTTATTAATTTTCATTTCCGAACTCTCCTTTATTACTTTTCTATTTGTTCAGTACATAAAAATGAACTGGCATTTCCGTTTCTGAATTCTTATAAAATCCAATAACTTTCCATCCGCTTTGAAATAATTTTTTAAAGGACTCTCTAGTAAGCATTCGCCACTGGCTTGCAACTTTTATATTCGTTTCTCTCATTGTTCGGAAATCTTTTGGTACTGCAACAAAGGCTAAATCGTTAAACACAGCGGAATCGTTTTGAATCGGCACTGGTATTCCGTCATTATTTTCTTGCCATTTAATAAGAGAATTTTTAACTGCTTCATCTAATTCAAATGGTCTTAAATTCTCTTTTTCCTTTTCCCCTTTTGCAATATACCATTCAACTAGAAAACGGTCTGATGGAATTCCACTATTTAGTAAGTCTTCCATTTCTCCATAGCAGTTTTCAATATACGTATTACAAACTCCACCTAACTTAGAAATATTTAAATAGCCATTTGCGGTTTCTAATGGATCATAAGTCCAAGTAATCAATTTATAGCCGAGTTTAATAGCTTCTTCTCGCTGGGCAATTTTAAGCAATTTTCCAATCCCTTTATTACGAAACTCTTGGTCAATTCCAAGCATATGTGAACAAAGATATACATTTTGTCCATCATATCCAGGAAAACTATATTGAAATCCAACCATTTTCCCTTCAAAAAATGCACCTAAAACTAAGCCACCATTTTTTGCAGCTGTAATTGTTTGATGCGTAGGAATCGAATCCTCAAAACCCCAAATTTTAGATTCTAATTTTCGCACCTGCTCCATTTCTTCTATTGAATGAAGGGAACGGATTTTAATCCCAGAATTAACTTCAGATTGATTCAGTTTGTTCATCATGTCATTCACCTCTTCATTGGTCTTGTTCTGATGCTAATAAAACTGTTTGAGTTAAAATTTTCGCTCCATAATGAAGTGCTTCTAAATTAAAACTCATATGAGGATGATGCAACCCTGGCGTTAATCCACAACCTAAACCGACCATTGTAGCAGCGATTTCAGGATATTTATTTGTATAGAAATGGAAGTCCTCACCACCATTTGATATACACTCAGGCACTACGTTTTCATGTCCGATTATTTCAGTAATGGCTCTTTCGGTAATTTTTATTGCCTGCTCGTTTTGTATGGCCGCTGGAACAAATTCTTCCATAGACCACGAAATCTTAGCTTTTGATTCAATCATCGTTTCCTCAAAAACCTCAACTGTACGTGCGTTTAATTGATTCATAATGTCATTCGTTTGCGCTCTAACATCAAGTGAAAATTTTACTGTTTCCGGTATCGTATTTGATGCTTCATTTTCAGTTTGAATTTGAGTCATTTTAATTGAATGAGGGATATCTGTATTTAAATTGATTTGCTTTAATTTATTTACTATTTCCGCAGCTACTTCAATTGCATTAATACCATCTTGTGGCCTTGATGCATGTGCTTGAATTCCTCGAATTGTACCTTTAATCGTTTCAGCCGAACCATGTATGATCACAGGAGATGCCTTTTGAAAAGGTACTTCTCTTTCTGGTCTTAAGTGTACGCCAAACAATGAAATAACATTGTCTAATGCACCATCTTCCATCATTTGAAGGGCTCCTTCACCCTTTTCTTCGGCTGGCTGGAAGATAAATCGAATTGTATGTTTTGGCTTTATCCCACTTGCAGAAATGGCCAACGCTGCATATAAAACCATCGTACTATGAGCATCATGACCGCATGAGTGATTTGCCATTACAACACCGTCAACTTCTTGAACTAGTGCATCCATATCAGCTCTTAGCGCTACAACTGTATCTTTTTGTCCCTTAAGTTCAGCAATAAAGCCAAAATGTTTTTTAAACGTTTTAATCTCAACATCTGCACCATTCAGTCGTTCTCTTAAATACTTTGCTGTTTTTTCTTCTTGCCAACTAGGCTCAGCTAGCTTATGTAAATCCCTGTAAGTGTTTAAAATATTTTCTTTGTTTTGATCTAGATAAGATTGTGGATTCATAAGATATGCTCCTAACTGTTTTTTCTATTCAATAAATACTTCATAGGAAGAATAAATTTTTTCCAATTTTTGTTGATACATCTGAATTCTTTTTTTGTCTTTTTCATATAATCCAGCAATCACTAAATTTAATAGACTAATAACTGATGCGATTGAGTTAGAACCACTTTCCACGTTCTCTTCTGTAGTTAGAACAATATCTGCAATTCGACCAATTGGTGATAATAATCGATCAGTAACCGAAATTAAACTTACTCCATTTTCTTTCGTACATTCTGCAATTGTTAGTGTTTCCTTTGCATACCTTGGAAAAGAAAATGCAACAACAACCGATTTTTCTGTTAAATTACAAAACTTTTCATAAAAGTCTCCTGCTGGAGAACAATACATTACGTTTCCTCTAATTGAGCTCAACGTATTCGAAAACCAATACGCAGCTATATGAGATACACGATGACCAACAATTAACACTTGATCCGCACAGGTAATTGCTTCTACAGCTTTTGAAATTTCCTTAATATTCGAAGGTTGTAATAAGTTTCTTAAAATATTGACTTCATTTTCGATAATTTTTGTAAAAGTATTTTGACCTTCTACATTTTTTATCTCTTCTTTTTCTTTTATATAATCGGCTTTATTTAAATGAAGAAACTCATTTTGAACACATAATTGCATATTACTGAAGCCTTCAAATTCGAGTGCATATGAAAGACGAATGACCGTTGTTTCACTTACATCAGCTTTTTTTCCAATTTGATAAGCAGTTTTAAAGGCACACTCTTCAAGATTTTCAATCATATAAGTCGCTACTTTTTTTTGGCCTGGTGATAATTGAGAAAATTTTTCCTTAACTAACAATTTAAAATTAGGTCGCTCCATTATTTTTAATCCTTCCAACGATGAAGTTTATCCTTCACTTATTTTAAAAGTTGCAGTTAATACTTCTTTTTCTTATACATTATCATATCCCTAAATCAGGAGCAAGGAAAAATAGAAGTAAAGAAACACGAAAAGACCATAAAAAATATAATGTAATTTCCTAACTATTTTTCTGCTTTTAACCATATAAATATTTGTAGTTTGTAGTTAATTGCCCTTACAATTTACCTCAATTTGAATTAACTAAAATAGGACTACTATTCAAAATTTGAATCCGGTCAAAAGCCGTAATCGTGTATACAATTAGTTTTCAAATAAGTAAAAAGGTTATTTGTATACCCTAAAACCAAGGAGGGGAAAATTTGAAAGTCTTAATCATCTGGCGTCTCTTAACAGTTGGTGGAGTAAATGCTGGCTGGAGGAATCGTTCAATTTATTTTAAAAAGTTTGGAATTGATACTGAGTTTCTATACACAACAGATCATGGTGGATTACACATAATGGAAGATATTGCACCTGTCTATTTAACGAAGGACGAAAACGAAATTATTGATATCATTAAAAACAATGCATATGACGCAATTATTGTAGTAGATACGGGATCAGCGTATAAGTGGTTACAAAAAGCTCAATATAAAGGTCCAGTTATTGTAGAAGCACGTACGCCCGAGCTTATTAAACTACAACCTCATTTAAAGAAATTTAGATCCATTGAACCTGTTTCTATTATTGTTCCATCAAATTTTCAAAAAAGATTAGTTTCCATCTTAACAGATAATATCCCCATTAAAGTAATCTACAATGGTGTTGACACATCATTTTTCCATCCATTAGCTCAAGATGAAATCGTATACGAAAATAATCCAATCCTTCCAAACAATAAAAAAATTGTGTGCTGTATCGGTCGAGTGGATAAACGAAAAAACTGGCCAATGTTAATCGAAGTTGCAAAATTGATAAAAAGTGAACGGTCGGATATTGAAATTTGGTTAATTGGAGGAGCTCAAAGTGTTCAGCGAGAGGACTTTGCATTAACTTGGAAGGAAGAAGGTCTAACCGATATGATTAAATGGTTTCCGGTTATTCCTTATCAACAAATGCCCCATGTATATGCTAAAGTACTTCAATCAGGTGGTTGTACAATCGCAACTACAAAAGTAGAATCATTTGGGAATACTTTTATTGAGTCTATGGCATGTGGCGTTCCAGTTGTTGCTTCTAATATAGTGCCTATTTCAGAAATCGTTCTTCAAGGTGAAACAGGTATGCTTTTTAGAGGACATGATGTTCAAGATGCTGTTAAAAAAATATATTCAATCGTAGATAATAAGAAATTTCATGAAAAGCTATCACAGAATGCTATCAAACATGTTGAAGAAAATTTTGCGATCCATAAAGTGGCAGATATTTATCGCGAATATCTTCTTAAATTTGGTCAAGGCAAAAATAGTGATGTGATTCAAAATGATTGAACCAGTTTCCTATATTAAAAAACTAGAAGGAAAATCAAATGCTCATTTAATTACATTTAGTGATGGTAGAGATTATGTTGTGAAATATTTTAGATCCGGATTTGAGAAAACATTACCGAACGAATGGGTTGCCTATTGCATTGCTAGATTTTTAGATTTACCGGTTCCTTTTGCTCAAATCGTTTCTATTCCTGAAGAATTTTCAAAAACAATACCGGATATAGAACCAGAAGATGTTCAGAATTCAAAGTTTCAGTTTATTTCTTTATATGTACCTGAAACGTTAAATGGTCATCAAGTCGGATCGGTTCCTAATATTTTGAATAACAATCAGCTTGCTGGCATCATTTTATTCGATTATTGGCTGTGTAATGGAGATCGGACTCGAAAAAACATTTTACTTCGCGAAGAAAGTTTAGACCAATTTAAACTTTGGATCATTGACCATGCTGAAGCATTTGGTTCTTACAGCTGGTTAATTTCAGAGTTAGAAACATTGCCTCAAAATATTATGAAAAGCTCCACTCATCAATTCATGTCCAAATTTATAAATAGTGAAGAAGAATTTAATGAACAACTGCAGATCATCCAAAGATTCCCGGTTCTGCTTTTAGAAGAAATTGTAGAAGTCATTCCTGATGATTGGTTAATATCAAAGGAAGACAAAAAGGCAATTGTCGGCAGATTAGTAAATCGTAGAAAAAAAATTCTCCCTTATCTTAAACATAAATTCGTCAAAACGATCTACCGTCCATTACATGAAGAAAATGAGTAGAATAATAAAAACGACTTCAAATTAGTTTGAAAGTCGTTTTTTTATTTTTATTATGCTATCGAATGATGGACGGTTTACCAACTGGGTAATATTCTATTTTCTCACAATCTCTTATTCTGTCTTCCAATAGACAGTTTCTTCCGTCAAAAATAATTGGATTCTTCATTTTAGTTAAAATGCTAGGCAAGTCAAGTTCTCTAAATTCTCTCCACTCAGTAACAATAAAAATTGCATCTGTATCCGTTACACATTCATTTATTGAACTAGCGAACGTTAAATTGCTACCTAGTATTTTTTTTGCGTTTTCAATTGCAACAGGGTCATATGCAATGACCTCTGCCCCTAATTCTGTTAGAGAATTTATGATATTAATAGAAGGTGCTTCTCTCATATCGTCTGTATCTGGTTTAAAAGATAATCCTAGACATGCAATCTTTTTCCCTTTTAATATACCAAATCGTTCAATAGCTTTTTTTACGAGCAATTCACGTTGAAAATTATTAATCGAAATAGTTTCCTTTAAAAAACCAAATTCAATCCCATTTAACTCAGCTGTATGCAATAATGCTTTAACATCCTTTGGGAAACAAGAGCCACCATAACCTATTCCAGCATATAAAAACGCTTCACCGATTCGTTTATCTTTGCCCATTCCTTTTGCTACATCTTCTACATTTGCACCGAGTGCTTCGCAAAGATTTGCAATTTCGTTTATATAACTGATTTTGCTAGCTAAAAATGCATTGGATGCGTATTTAATCATTTCTGCACTTCGAATACTAGTAATCAAGATTGGTACATTTAATGGTTTATACAGTTCTTCAACAATTCTAGCAGACTCTTGATGATTGCTACCGATAATGATTCGATCTGCTTCCATCGTATCTTTAATTGCGGAGCCTTGTCTTAGAAACTCTGGATTGGAAACAACGTCAATTACAATATCTTTACTGCAATTTTGTTGAATAATTTCCTTTACTACTTCATTCGTTCCAACTGGAACAGTACTTTTTATCGCAATAATTACGTCTTGTTTAATATTTTTCGCGATATCAATCGCTGCTCCCTCAAGATAGGATAAATTTGCCGCCCCATCTTCTCTTTGAGGGGTACCTACTGCAATGATAATAACCTTAGCATCTTCTAACCCTTTATCATATGAGGTTGTGAAAGATAATTTTCCTAACTTAATATTATTAGTGATTAACTCTTCAATTCCTGGTTCATAAATAGGAGAAATACCTGCACACAAATTTTTTATTTTAAGTTCATTTATATCAATACAAGTTACTGAGTGACCAATCTCTGCTAAACAGACTCCTGTTGTTAAACCTACATAGCCCGTACCTAATATCGAAATTTTCAAGTCAATCCACTTCCTGATTCTTCATATTTAGAGCATGATCAGATATGACCTCATTTAAAAATTCAATTACCTCATCTTTTATATCTTCTCTATTAATCGCAAAATCAATTGTAGCCATTATAAATCCGATTTTATTTCCGATATCATATCGTTTACCTTCGAAATTATATGCTAAGACAAATTGATTTTTATTTAATTCATTAATCGCATCTGTTAATTGTAATTCACAGCCTTGTCCCACAGAAATTGTTTCTAAAACATCAAAAATCTCTGGAGTAAGAATGTATCTTCCCATAATTGCATAATTTGATGGGGCATCTTTCAATTTTGGTTTTTCCACTAGACACTCAACTTGGAATAGATTTGTATTTGTATCGTAAGTACTGTCCTTTTGTTTAATAACGCCATATTTACTTACTTCTTCATCAGGAACATTCTGAACAGCAATAACCGGGGCATTATATTTCTCGTAAACATTAATAATTTGCTGTAAGCAAGGTGTTGTAGACATTACTATGTCATCTCCTAACAAAACAGCAAATGGTTCATCTCCTATAAAACTCTTAGCACATAATATTGCATCGCCTAATCCTTTCGGTTCCTTTTGACGCACATAGAAGATTTTCACCATATTGGATATTTTCTGCATTTCTTCCAAAACAGTTAGCTTGTTTTTTCGAGATAATGATTCTTCTAATTCATATGATTTATCAAAATGATCCTCAATTGCTCGTTTGCCTCTACCACTAATAATAATAATTTCTTCAATTCCTGAAGCTACGGCTTCTTCAACGATATATTGAATAGTTGGTTTATCAACTATAGGTAACATTTCTTTTGGCAACGCTTTTGTTGCCGGCAAAAACCGAGTCCCGAGACCAGCAGCGGGAATTATAGCCTTGCGGATTTTCATTTAACTTGCCTCCAAACATTTGTTCATTATACTTTATATGTAAATAACGGAGGACTTGTCACCATATATACCTATTATGTTTAGAAAGTTTCTGACTTAAAAACTAGCTTTTTTAGCCTACATATTTATTTATTTTAGAACACTAATAAACCATTCTATTAAAAAGAAATATTTGTAGGTATTCATGCACCAAAATAATCTATATAAAAGACTTTCCGTGTTATTTGAACTAGTTTTGTATGATTGAATCCATGATGTATATTTAGCTGTAATTTGGCCAATTTTGTCGTTTATGGAATTGACACACTGAGACATTCATTACGTCGTTTTGGCGTTAATTTAGCCAATTTAACCTTCATTAAGCTGTGTTATTACAAAGTGTTAGTTGTATAAACCGCTCTCGTCTGAAACCCCTCATCAATAAATAATTTCCAAACTAAAAAAGGCTATCTCAAAAGTATTTAAACTGATGAGACGGCCTCTTTTTATTTAGACATATTCCTCAAAAATATGATTTTTTATCGATATCTGTTTCTATGCACTTCAGTTACGCTAGGAATTTTCTTTAATCTAAATGGTTCTGATTTAACATTATTAGATAGATTGTTAGCCCTATTTTCTACTCTACTTACTTCATTTGCATATGGTCTTTCGTTTAGGTTTGAATATGAGCTTGCATTATTTACGACCTGATCAGTTACTCTTCTAATTCGTCTTAATACTCTTGGATTCGTATTAACTGAAAATTCTTCCGTTACTTTTGTGACTACATTTTCTTTAGGAACTGATTTTGCTTTCTCTACTAAGATTTCTAGCATTTCTCCAATAGAATTGATTTCGGACTGAGTTACTGGTTTTGGTACTTCTACTATTGATTCAGTAGTTGGTTTTATTTCTACAGTTGGTTCGATTACTTCAATGATTTCTGTCGTCGGTTGTTCGTTTACTTCAATAATTTCTGTCGTCGATTGTTCGTTTACTTCAGATACACTATTATTAGCTACATTCAACTGTGAATTTTGTACTGCAGTTTTAAATAATTTTTGAGGCTCATATTGTTCTAATAGTTCTGGTGAAATAGATGAAGCATATTCAGTTTGGCTCCATGTAGATAGAATTTCATTTGCTACACGACTCCATAAATACTTAGTAACTGCAAGTTCTCTACCTTTTATTCCCATATTCTTCATAAGCGTTTTGTTTGATAATATTTCTGTGATTTTGGTAGCGAATTCATCTGGATCCACTGGATTTTCTACGATTAATCCATTCTCACCTGGTATAATGACTTCAGGATTACCACCTCGAGCAGTTGTTACAATTGGAAGTCCAGCTGCCATCGCTTCATAGTGAACCCTTGCAAGAGGCTCTTGCCATAATGAAGTACATACAAATAAATCTGCTACTGCAAACCAGTTGTGAATTTCAAAAGGTGATACAAACCCTGTTGTAATAATCGGCACATCTTGCTTTTTGGCGATTGCACGAATATATGCTACATAGTCTGTAACATTATTTTGACTAAACCAATTGCTTCCTACGATGACTAAAGCTAAATCCTTGAAGGTTTTTGAAAGTGTTGGCAATGCTCTTATTAGACGGTCTACACCTTTGTTTTCTGAAAGTCTTCCTGCAAATAAAATAACCGTTTTATTTTCTAAACCAAATTCTTTTCTAAGTGTGTCTCTTGTACTAATCATTTTAGGATCATTACCAGGTAAGAAACGGTCAGAATCAACACCTGAGTAGATCGTTCTGATTTTATTTGCACTTTGAGGATAAAGTTCACGAATTACATTTCCTACATAATCACTTACTGTAACGATACTTGAAACTTCTTCTAATACTAAATTCGCTTCATCAACAGCGATTTTCCCAATATTAAACATATCATTATGCATACTTAAAGTGATTTTTGAATTTGGTGCTACTTTTCTAATCGGAAGGACAAGACGTGGTCTGTTAAAAATGTGGATTAAATCAAATTGATTTCCTTTAATGTATTGAACTACGCCTTCTCGGTATAGTTCTAATACTTTACCTGGCACACGTACATAATTTACACCGTCAATTGTTTCTTCATCTGGTAATGATGGATCATTAACACCTAATACTGTTATATCGTGTACTTTACTTAAATAAGGTAAACTTCCTGCAATATAAGTCTGAATCGCACCACCTAAAACTGGAGGTACTGGTAGGTTTTCTGTACATACCATTAATATTTTCATTCTTTTCCACTCCAGTCGTTGCGAACCTCATTCAATGTTGCCCACTTTGACTGCTCTAAGTCAACGATTGATTGAATTAATTGTTTAGTCGGTTCACCTAAAAATAATTCTGGTTCATAAAGTACTTCTTTAATGTTTTTATAAAATTCATTTGGCATTGTAAAATCAATCATTAATACTTCATATAATTCTTTAGAAATTGGATTTGCTTCGTGATATGCGTTAATCATTTCCCTTACCCATGTAGCATCCCAAGCGAATAAATCGGACATTGTACCAGATATCAGTTTTCTAAGATCACGAATTGGCAAATCATATGCAACTCCATCTAGATCAATGATCCACATTCCATTTGGACCCATTTGACCATTTGACCATCCGTAATCTTGGTGAACTAAGCCCCAACTTGCATTTCCTTCATTCACCATAGTAAAGTAACCCGAATTGTTTAGGTCTTCCATACTCTTTCTTGCTTGTTCTTGAAATACATCTACTACATTTAATAAATCCTGACTAGCAGGCATTTCATCATAAGCCAAGGCAATTGTTCTAAACCAATTCATTTTGTTATATACTTTTTCATAACTTTTAGGCCATTTGTGCAGTCTTGATGCAATTTCTGCTTGAATCGGTGGTACATAACCTTTACTTAAACGATGAAACTCACCAAGAGCATAACATAACTGCTTAGCACCTTCTAAGTCTTTAGAAACTGGAGCCAACTCTTCAATCCATTCTGCAACGAACCATAGCTTTCCACCAGCTTCTACATATTCTTCGCCATCTCTAGTTCGAACAATGCTTGGAACTCTAGCCTGTTGAACCTCAACTAAATACTTCTGAGCCCCTAAACTAAACATACTTCTAGTTGGTCTTCTGTGTAAAAGCTTAAAACTTTTTGGACCATCGTTTGTTTCAATTTTCCAAATCGCTCCGCCTTTGTCAGCTTTCGTCGTAATTACTTGCATGCTATTTACTTGAAGGTCATAGAATTTAAGTACTTCAAGACCAATTTTTTCAATATATTCGGGCACATAGAATTCATCATGAATAAGCTCATCGACAATCCATGGCTCAATTATTATATTATTCAATTTCTCCCTCCTACTTTTTAGAGCCCATAAAAAAATTCACATTTCTTTTTCATGAAATGTAATAAATCATTGCTTATCTACTCTTATTGCTCTAAGTGTATTAAGACCTAATGTAATAATATGATTTTGTCCAAGTATTGTGAGGGTATATGTGTATTCTATTAAAAAAGTATTTTCCCTAAACTAGTTATATACATATTTATAAATGTATTCGAACTTTGTCGTTTTCTCTAACATATGATATTCCAACTCTTGTTAGATAAGGAGGTTTTTAACATTAAAAAAGCTAATACTATGCGCATCTTTATTACCGGATGTGCCGGATTTATTGGATTTCATCTAAGCAAGCGCCTATTAGATCAAGGTTTTCAGATCATTGGAATTGATAATATTAATGATTACTATGACAGACGTCTAAAATATGATAGATTGGAACTTTTAAAGAAATACGAGCATTTTAGTTTCATAAATGGCTCAATTCATGAAATGGAACTATTAGAAGAGCTATTCGCACAATATAATTTCGATCTAGTCATTAATCTAGCAGCACAGGCTGGGGTGAGATATAGTTTAGAAAATCCAGGGTCATATATCCAATCAAACCTTGTAGGTTTTGCCAATATATTAGAGTGTTGTAAAAATCATCAAATTAAACACCTCATATATGCCTCTTCTAGTTCTGTTTATGGAAATAATAAAAAAACTCCCTCTTCAATTAATGATCGAGTTGACCAACCAATTAGTTTATATGCAGCCACAAAAAAATCAAATGAATTAATGGCATATTCATATAGTCATACGTTTAATCTACCTACTACTGGATTGCGTTTTTTTACGGTCTATGGACCATGGGGTAGACCAGATATGGCATTATATAAATTTGCTAATTCAATTACTAACGGACAACCAATAGATGTTTATAATTATGGAAATATGAAACGAGATTTTACTTATATTGATGATGTAGTTGAATCAATTGTAAGAATCATTAAAAATGGACCACCAAATGAATCTTCCTCGTTTTATAAACTTTATAATATTGGTAACAATAGCCCAGTGAAATTAAACTATTTTATTGAAGTTATAGAAAAGGAACTTGGCATAAAGGCAAATATCCGATTATTGCCGATGGTTACAGGAGAAGTACTTGAAACATATGCCGATATTGATCAACTCGTAAATGACATTCAGTATAGTCCAACTACTTCGATCGAGGACGGTATTGCTAAATTCGTTAAATGGTTTAAGGAGTATAAAAAGATCGACTAATAACTTATGTAAATAAAGTTACAAATGAAAATAACCACAAGGATTAATATTCCTTGTGGTTTATTTGTCTAATCTAAAAATAATTTTCAGCTATTGCTGTTTAATGACAAAAAAGAAGCCCAGTTTAAGGGCTCACTGCATATAAATTATTCGACTGGTTCCGATCCTCACTTAACATTTGAATATAATCTTCATTTAATTGATCTGTTAAATGTTCTCTATAGTGCCAAATTGATAATAAGCATTGTTTAAATTTTTCAATTACACCTACATTTTTAACTTTTCTAGCTACCTTTATTAAATCATTTAGTCCTTCAATATATTGCTTATTTTCACATTTCAAAAGTGATTGTGCGTAACAGAAATCCAAATACAATTGTTGTTTATACAAGTTTGTACTATATGCCATTTCATTAATTACTTTTTCATTCTGATTGATTAAAACTAAAGCATCTTCTAATCTACCTAATTTTACATAGGATTCTATAATTCTCGGAATACCTACATATAAATCATCTCGATCTTTTATCCAATCATAGTATTCATCAACATAATGTAACTCACCAAAATCAAGGAATGTAACATAACGATTACCGATCGCAGCCTCTTCAAAAAAATCATTAATCTTTTTATATTTCTTTATTATTTCAAGCACTTCATCTATTGAATTACTTAACCTATTTAAAGCGAAGCCTTGGTATACTAATGCATATCCAAAATGTTTTTGATTCTTTGCCATTTTTTCTAATCGTTTTGAATAATGGAGGACCTTGTCCCATTGTTTTAACATATAGTAAGTAGCCGTAATCCACAAAATTGTTAATTCCTGAAAATCATCTGGCATATAACTTACATACTCAAGTACATGGACAAGAGTAGCTGGTCCTTCCTCTGTTAGTCTATTTAAATAGTACTTTCTAAAATAACTAATAGCGACTTCTTCTGCTGTTTGATCTGGCATGTGATGAATAATGATTTCATATAAAGGTAAAGCCTCTTTCTCTTTCCCTTCAGCAAATAACTTTTCAGCAATCTCAAATAAATTTTGTAAATTTTTTGTCCGTATTGTCTTAGATTTTTCCTCTAACATTTCAGAAATGATAAAGTTTAACTCTTTTTTAAATCCCTTTATTGCACATTTATAAATAAATGCTACACTTCTTCGTTTATCTAAATATCGATTCTGATTAAAGCATAATTGTGTATAGATCGAGTAAAAATGTCCTTCTGCCAAACCGAACGCTTCTGTAATTGCATCTAAATAATGCAAAGATAATGGCTTTTTATTATTAAATACTCTACTAATATCACTAATATGGATCCCAGAGTATTTAGCCAAATCAGCTTTATTCCAATTTTTGTCATTCATTAATGTAAGAAAATCATATAGAAGTATCTGATTCATCGGCTTTCCTCTCATACTTGGTAATAATTTATTTCAATTTTTCGTTTCCAACCTTTTGTCTAGATAAAAAAATGGACAACTAGGTATTATCACACATATTCTAATAGGTTTATTATACTATTTTGCAGTTTTTTTAAAATAGGAAATATTCAATTATTTAATTAAAATTAATTAATTATTTAAAAGCTGTTTTATCCCCTTCTGCATGCTTTTCCTATAATGGGAAATAATACCTTTATCATTTATTAAAATTTTACCTGAGGATGATTAAATGTTGAAAAAGATTATTTCATTAATACCTGAATATCCCATTTTCATTCAAGCTTTTGTTACCTTTATCGTTCCTGTAGGTTTATCAAAATTTTTCAAATGGGTTCATTATATGGAGAAAGAGTGATTTAAATGAAACGGTGGAGATCCAAAATTAATCAAGAAAATGTGGCATCTCTAAATAATGAATCACAAAATAGTAATGAGAATTTGTCCAGTGAACTCCAAGAAAACCTGTCTAGGATATTTAATGAAATTGGACAAAATGCTGATGTTAAATTTAGAGAATTTCTATTAGGTGAAACAGATACTAAGCTAGCAATCATTTTTATTGATGGCTTATCTAATGCAGACTTAATTCAAGTGCATATTCTGGGCGAATTAATGACGGGACTCACTGAGATCGCCATCAATCTAAGAAATAATGGACAATCTCTAAATCTAAAAGACATGAAAAGATTTATTAAAGAGCAATCACTCACTGTTTGTACAATTGAAGAGGTCAGTACTTATAAAAAATTAAAATCAGATGTTCTATTTGGTTCAATTGCTTTGTTAATAGATGGTATTTCTGAATGTTTTTTGATAGGAGAAGCATTAACAAAAACTAGAGAAGTAAAAGAACCTGATTCTGAGGCACTTGTTCGTGGTCCAAGACTTGGCTTTGTTGAAAATTTAGCTGATAATACAGCCATGTTAAGACGCTCCGGAAAAAATCCAGATTTAACAATGTTAGGCTATGAAGTCGGAGAAGTTTCAAAAAAACAATTAGTTATAGCTTACATCTCTACTATTGCGGATTCAAAGATTATAGAAGAAGTAAAAAAACGAATAAAAAGAATTGAAATTGATAGCGTTCCCGATTCTGGTTATATCGAACAATTAATAGAAGATGATTATTTAAGTCCTTTTCCTCAGATTCAAAGTACCGAACGACCTGATCGAGTTATGAGTGCATTAATGGAAGGGCGGGTTGCCATTATTTTAGATGGTTCACCATTTGTGCTAATTGCTCCTGTAACTTTTCAGATGTTAATACAATCTCCTGAGGATTATTATGAAAGATGGTTTGCAGCTACTTTAGTTCGATTATTACGATATCTTGCATGTTTTATTGCTTTATTTGCTCCATCTTTATACATTGCATTTATTTCGTTTCATCAAGGCTTAATTCCGACAAAATTAGTATTTCATATAGCAGCCACTAGAGGTGGAGTGCCATTTCCTCCGTTAATTGAAGCACTAATAATGGAAATCTCGATCGAAGTATTAAGGGAAGCCGGACTTCGTTTACCAAAACCGATTGGGCAATCTTTAGGAATTGTTGGAGGATTGATTATTGGTCAAGCCGCAGTTGAAGCAGGTATTGTCAGTACAATTATGGTTATTGTCGTTGCTGTAACGGCAATCTCCTCATTTACGTTACCACAATATAATGTAGGAATTGCCCTTCGTTTGCTTCGTTTTTTATCCATGCTTTTTGCGAGTGTTTTTGGTTTATATGGAGTCATTTTATTTTTTCTATTAATATGTAGTCATTTAGTTCAACTCAAAAGCTTTGGTGTTCCTTACCTAAGTCCTGCTGCTCCAGTTCGATTTAGTGATTGGAAGGATTTCGTCATAAGAGCTCCTTTATTTATGATGAAAAAACGACCTAAAAGTATTCAAGCTAAACGAACTAGAAGGATGAAATAGTATGAGAAAGGAGGAGTACTAGTTTATGGTTTCAAAGCCTATTGATCAAATATCGACAAATCAAACTGTGATGCTTATCGTAAATTTTATTTTTGGTGCAGGTATTTTAATATTACCAAGAACGATTACTGACAAAGTAAGAACGCCAGATGGTTGGATTTCAGTTATTATATCTGGCTTACTTATTACCCTTTTAGTCTTTTTATTAGTTATGCTGTGTAAACAATATCCAAACGAAACATATTTTCAATTCTCTCAAAAGATAATTGGTAAATGGCTAGGAATTTCATTAAGTATTATTATCATTATTTATTATATTTTCCTTTCAGCTTTAGAGGTTCGGGTAATGGCAGAAACGACTAGATTGTTTTTACTTCAAGGTACTCCTAATTGGGCTATTCTAATTCCCTTTTTGTGGGTTGGCTTATATCTAGTTCTAGGTGGGATTAACTCAGTCGCCAGAATTTTGGAAATTATTTTTCCTATCACTGTATTTTTCTTTCTATTAGTTATTTTTTTAGGAATAGGAATTATTGAAATTGATAACTTACGTCCTGTACTAGGTAATGGTATTAAGCCTGTTCTTAATGGACTCAAAACAACTTCACTTTCTTTTTCAGGATTTGAAGTAATTTTATTTATTTTTATGTTTATGAAGGATAAAACGAAAATATCTAAAACAATTATGTTCGGAATAGGTATTCCATTTGTTTTTTATACGATTACGGTTGTTGCTGTAGTCGGTGCTTTTTCAGTAGACGGTGTTTTATTGCAAACTTGGCCCGTACTTACTTATATTCGCAGTTACGATATACAAGGTCTAATTGTAGAAAGATTTGACTCATTACTTCTAGTTATTTGGATTATGCAAATTTTTGCTACATTTATCATTGCATATTATATTTGTAGCCTGGGAATGGCTCAAATTTTAAATAAAAAAAGTATAAAACCGTTTCTCTTTGGTACATTACCATTTATTTACATCATTGCAATGATTCCTAAAGATATAAATCAAACTTTTGCACTGGGTGATACAATCGGAAATACTGCTTTTTATTTATTCGGGATCGTCCCTCTTCTCCTACTCGTAATTTCTTTTGTGAGGAAAAAATTAAATGAGAAAATGTAGATATAAGAGGATTTTAATAAGTTCAGCTTTTAATATAAGTCTCATACTTTTATTATCGGGATGCTGGAGTAGTAAACCCATCGAGGACTTAAATATTATATTAGGCTCTAGTTTAGATAAGGATGCTGACGGAAAAATAAAATCCACGCTACAATATGCAGTCCCTGAGGCAATGACTACAAAATCAGGTGGGGTTAATCCAGAAAAACCCTATATAAATGTAATCGGAGAAGGTATTTCGTTAGAACCTTCTGGATGGGAAACAACTTTAAGTAGGGAAGGATATATATTTGGAGCGCATCAAAAATGTGTTGTCATTAGTGAAGAACTTGCTAGAGAAATAAACCTACGTGAGCTTACTGATTTATATTTTCGCGATATTGATATTCGTGGGAGTACGTTAATTTTTATAGCAAAAGGCAAAGCCAACCAAGCGTTAGAAACAAAAGAAAAAAATATCATCCCTGCATTAAGAATTGTTGAAATTGCAAACCAAGCATCTACTTCAGAAATTGTTAGTAAAACACCGTTAATTAGAATAGGTGGATTAATGAACTCTGGCTCTAGCTTTCTCCTACAATTATTAGAACCTTCAGATAAAGGCGTTAAGTTTTCAGGTGGTGCAATTTTTAATGGTAAGAAAAATAAAATGATTGGTACCTTAAATACACAAGAAGTAGAAGGAATTAATTGGATCACTGCAGGGGGGAAAGGCGGTGCAGTTAAGGCTTACAAAAAAAAATCCGATGGTCCGACTTGGTTTCAAATTGAATCGATGAAAAAAAAGGTTACACCTCATATAAAAGGTGACAAAATCTCTTTTGACGTAAGAATTGAGTCTGAAGGTAGAATTGCAGAATATTGGAATCCTAAATTAAAACCTGTATTTGAAGAGAAAAATGTTAATAGAATCGAAAAAGCAACTGAAGAAGAAGTTACAAAAATAGTAGAAAATGTAACAAATAAACTTCAAAATGAATATAAAACAGATGTTGCTGGATTTGGAAACGAAGTAAGAATTCAATACCCAAAAAAATGGAAAAAAATGAGTAAGAATTGGGATGAACGATTTAGTAAAGCTAAAATAAACTACGATGTTCATATTACGATCCGAGACTATGGAATGATTGGAAAGAAAAAAAAGAAATAAAGAAAACTCGCCGATTGGTAAGCCTTCAGGCGAAGACAGAGGCGTAGTTGCACTTATACTTAGTTCCTAAAATTGGCAACTACGTCGAGTTTACTTCTCCACTGCCAATTTATAATTTCTTAATGTGCAAAAAAAGAAAGCTCGAATCCATAATTCAACTGGATTTGAGCTTATTTAATAAGTTGGTTTTATTGATCATTTAATGTTTCTTTTGTTTGTAAGAAGAATGTAGAAACTATTCTTTCTTTACTTAATTCTAATGTAATTATTTTTTTCATTTTTGAAACTAGATTAGCATCAACCCATAGTTCCGTATTTTCGTATTGTTCCGAAAATACATCATAAAATAAATGAGGGAATATTAAATCAGCTTTTAGCAACTGGTAATGATTACAAGTTAACGGATTGATTTCCTGATATGCGAGGATCATTTTCTTCATTAACTTTGGATTCCAATTTTTTTCTTTTTTCATTACCTTATTTAAAATTCTTCTCATATCATGAATCTGTAACTCGATTTTTAATGAACCCATATCTAAGAAATATAAATTTCCGTCTTCTCCAATTGTAAGATTTTTTACATCAAAGTTCTGATAACATAATGTTTTATTTATTGCTCCCTTTTCGCAAGTCATACTATATTTATCTATAATAGCTAATGCTTTCTCACATTGTATTAAAATGGTATTTATATTTTTTAAATACAGCTTATCGATCTCATTTGGATGCTTAACCTTAGCTCGTTCTTCTTTCCATTTAGTTAATTTTATAAATTTAGTTTGTAAATCATTTTTCCACTTTGTTTGAAATGATGTGTATTGTTCATTCGTTAATTCAATACCGATTGAAGCCTTATGAAAAGAAGCTATACCGTTCATTATCACTATGAGATCTTCTTCACTCTCAAAATTTGGTCTCCTTCCATTAACAACTTCAAATAACATAAAATATTCATCTTTCATCCTTACAAAACCGTCACCTAATTTAGTTGTTAATACCTCTGGTGTAAATACGCCATTATCTCTAAGATGGTCAATTGCGTAGATCATAAATTCAATATATCTTTCATCAATTAAAACTTTTTTCAATAATACTTCTCCGATAGTTGTATCAATGGGCCACTCAGCTTTTTTTTCATCAATGTATTCTAAAGATTCATGTTTTACTTCTAAAGGGTAATTTGCAATTACTTTTTTTACTAAATCACTAAAAAAAGCTTCCAAAACGATACCTCCCAAATAATACTTATCCATTGTTAATCTATGAATATGTACATGTTTAGAGACGGCTAATCTACTAAATAAATTAGGAAGTAAATTATTTTCTACTAATAAAGTCTTACATTCTTTACTCAATCTTTAATTAGTTACTTTCTATTACAGTTTACTTTTAAATTCCTAATAAATTACAACAAAAATTCAATATTTTCTTAAGTGTTTAAATGCTTTTTGAAATAATAATTGATGATTATAATTGATGCTTTTTAAGCACTTATTAAACGTGTACAAATAAAAAGTAATATTGTCATGTATACCCAATTATCGTAAAGGGGGATGTACGGGGTTGATTTCCACTTCAGTGCGCTCTCGCTTTCCATGGGGCGAGACCTGAGCCTCCTCGGCGCGCCCCATGGAAAGCGGCATCCTGTAGTGGAAAACAACAAGAGATTACTTTCTTAATTGACAACTTTATTATTCATAATGACACTTAAATTATAAGAGTAAAACCACCTCGAATTTCTCATAATACTCATAAAAAGGAGTGTTATGGTTGAAAGAAATTTTGATTTTTGTTTTGTTATCTTTTTTTTGTTTTTTATTATTTTATGGACTTACAATATTGCAAGGATTTGACCTTCATTATTTAATTTTAGCAATTTCTTATAATAAAGTTGGTTTTATGACTCTTGATAAAATTTTATTTGTTTATTTCATTCTTTATTTTGGTTTAACAATGTTTGTGAAACTAAGAAAGAGATAACTTTTTTTGAATCTTTAAAGTCACGAATAAAATGAATGGCAAAATAATTTGAAATGGCACATGAAGATATTTAGGGACTAAATCAAGGCCTATGTGAACATGCTGTGCATATGAGACAGTTGTGAAAATACTAAAACAGATAATAATAATCCCGATTAAAAAAGTTATTAACCAGTTTTCTTTTAAATGAAATATTTCCATCGTCCCTACAACTGCCCCAAAAAATAAAATTGATATTTTAATAAAGCCTAAAATTACAAATACAATTACCGCTAGTGATTCTAATCTAGTAAAAAAGTCTCCAATGTTAATTAATGATACGCTTGAAAGGACTGGGTAAGTTGAAGCCTTAAAAATAATTTCACCTAAATTTGCAATATGAATGATTGTCGATATGATTAGAAAGAAACCCGCATAAATCATTGCTAAATAGCTCATTTTATGTACATTTTTTGGTTGTTCATAATATTGCAGTAATAATAAAAATACGATTGATTCCCCAAATGGAAAAGTTATAGTAGTTGGAAATACTGATTTTAAAACTGGTTTCCATCCATATTCAAGGAAAGGTTTTAAATGGGAAAAATTTAAAAATCCAGTTAATAATTGTGAGAAAATGAGAATAAAAACCATAATACCACTTAATAGAAAACAAACCCAAACAGTCCTTGCAAAGCTTGTAAAGCCATGCATCACAGTATAAATCAAGAGAAACATCATTAACATCGAAATTGTAAATAATCCTGTATTATCTAATGCAACTGTTAAAATAAGCTCTGCAAAATCTCTCATCACTCTCGATGCAATATATATACAATAAACCACATATAATACCCCAATAAAGTTGCCTATGTATTTCCCCCACGCTGTTTGTAAGCACTTAATTAGTGAATTAGAAGGGTTATTTTTATATATCCCCAAATATAAGCTTAATAAGATTAATCCACAAAAAAGACTGATCAAGATTGCTAACCAGGCATCTCTTCCAGCATCCTTTGCAGGGTCAACTGCTACAGCACTTCCTATTAAATAAATTGCTAACAAACTAAATAATTGCTCTGAATTAAATTTCATATTCTGCATTGCATCACCTTATTTCTTCTTCATAATTACAGGATCCCCTAATAAGCCACTGCGTTTAATAATGACCGTAGTTTTCACATTTACTTTTGCTTTTGCGAAATCTTCCGCCCAATGGTTTTTAAGTTGTTTCCATTTTTTAGGATCATTTGTATGAATCATATCTCCGAAACCAAAGACATCACTTTTATATCTTTGAGCAGATTTAATACTTTGCTCAATCTGTTGTTTAACTACTATAGCAGCTTGTTTTTCAATTTTTATTAAATCTTGAACACTTTCAATATTTACTGAACACCCCGTTTCATCAAGTAATGTAAGGAGTGTATTATCAATATATATAATTGGACTATTTCCTTTAACTTTCACATTTGATTTTATACTTTGAGCATGTAATCGAAGAGAGCTATATTTATTATTCCCACATGGTACTGCAAAATTTGTTTGTTGAATTTTATCCAATACCATTAAGATGCCTCTTACATCGCGTCCGGAGATCCAACCAGCTAGTTTACTATCTCTAAATAAAGCTAAGTTATCAATTTTTGTTTGGGCTGGTTCCATCGTTTGTAAATTAGATAACGTATTTTTTTCTTTATTCTCGTTAACAATTTCAACTCCACTAATCGCAATCTCTTTCCCTGAATAGGTAAGATCTTCTCCTAATTCAAATACATTAGGATTTACACTTTCTCCTAATGAAAAATTAACATTCTGTAATTTTGAAACCATTTCTGCTGAAGAAACTTTATTTATAGGTGTCATCGTATTTAATATTTGTTCAGCCGTTGAATTTTTAGCTACAAGAACAGACATAAAAGCAGAGACCCTTGGTTCTCGAATAATAGCGTCCACTATTTCTTCTATACCGTGCTTTGCTGCGTTCTCCCCTATTACCGTTAGGCCAACATGCGTAAAATCTTTGTTCTTCGTAATTTTTTTTCCTGCTTCTCGAATTGCTTCTGATAGTGTTTTCCCTTTACTTGTATAAAGAATTACCGGTGAAGAATTGCCACCACCATTTTGTCCGGTAGCTAATTCAGTTGGATTAATAACTTGTAATGTAACCTTAAAATTAGAATCGTCAGTCCAATCGACACCTAATCCTGTAATAAATGAAATTTTATTTAACTCCATATAATTACTACATCCTGTTAGTAACAATACAAATGACATTAACAACTTTATTTTAAGATTTCGTTTCATTATCTTCACCGTTTTTAGTTTTTTGTTGTTTTTTTGACCGAGTTGAATCTGGAACAAAATCTTTACTTGAAGTCTTCAAATTTTTCCAAGGTAAACGGATAAAATTATCTTCATTATCTCTAATTGATAATGGAGATATTGGCATTAAGTATGGCACTCCAAATGAATCGATTGTATTTAAATGAACTAGCCAAAATAAAAACATTAATGCAATTCCATACAAACCAGCAACTCCTGCACTTAAAATAAATAAATATCTGAGTAATCGTGCAGATGCAGCAACACTGTAATAAGGAAGAGTAAAACTTGAAATACCAGTAATAGAGACAAAGATAATCATTGCAGTAGATATAATTCCCGCTTGTACAACAGCTTGACCTATTACTAGTGCGCCAACAATTGCTACGGTTGATGCAAGTACTCTTGGGCTACGAATACTAGCTTCCCTAATAATTTCAAAAGCGAATTCCATTAGTAATAACTCAACGATCGCAGGAAATGGTACACTTTCTCTTTGCGCTGCAAGACTAACTAATAATGGTGTTGGGATCATCGAACGATGGTGTGTAATTAGCGCAAGATACAATGCCGAAACTAATAATGATGTAAAAAAAGCTGTAAATCTTAAAAATCGTAGAAAGGTTCCAACTATATATCGTTGATTATAATCATCAGGAGATTGGAAGAACATTGGTAAAGTAGCTGGAAGTACTAACCCCATTGGACTACCATCTACAATAATTCCAATTTTTCCTTCTAATAAATTTGCAGCAACTACATCAGGTCTTTCACTGTCCAAGACAGTTGGAAATGGACTAAAGGGTTTTGATTCAATTAAATATTCAATATCTATTGATTCTAAAACTCCATTAACTTTGGAGTTTTTTAATCTTTCTTTTAAAGTATGCAATATATTTTGATCAACCTTGTCATCAATATAGGAAATGACTACACTCGTATTCGTAACATCGCCAACTTTAATCATTTCCATTTTAAATTGAGCACTTCGAAGTCGATAACGAAGTAGCGACATATTCGTTGCGATTGATTCTGTAAAACTATCTTTCGGTCCTCGGATAATCGTCTGCGCAGTCGATTCTGATACTGAACGGAATTGCCCACTTTTTGTATCAATTAGCAATACTTTAAGCTGATTATCAATAAAAATCGCTGTGTCACCATTTAACACCGCCACCATTATGTTATTCCATTCATTTTCAATTTTAACTTGTGGAACATCAAACGTATTTTCTTTCATTTCATTGAAAAAATTAAGATCACTTAAACAGTCTAAATTCGTGTTTTTCCATCTATTAAGAATTGGTTCAACGATAAATTGACTAATCGTGTCACCATTAGAAATACCTTGCAAATGAATTAAAGCCATTTTTCTTTTTTTGGTTTCTCCAACCTCAAACTCTCTAACGATTAAATCCGCACAATATTGCAATTCACTATTTATGTTTTTTAAATTTTTTTGTAATTCGGATGATAAAACAACTGGAGCTTTAACTTCTTTTGATTGTTTACTTCTCTTCGGATATCCCAATCGCATATCAATCACCTAATTAATTTATTTATTACTATTTAAAATTTGTTAAATGTAGAAAAATTATGCTATTTATTACCAATTTTTTAAACAAGCGTATAATTACCGTGAAAAATAACCTTATTTATTTAAAATTTAGTAAACGTTTCAAATCAACAAAGTTCATTTTTTATTATGCTTTCTAATTTTCTTGTACAAATTTCTTAGGGGGTATTCTATTAGTCGTTCTAAAAGCTAAAAAGAAAATCAAAGGTAAAACTTAAGATGACATTTTGAAGAATTTAGAAATTCAATAATCAACTTTATAGAATCATAGAAAACGTCGGATCTATAGACCCGACGTTTTTCTTCCCATATACGTCTTATTGCTCAGCTAATTTATCAATTCGCTTATTCGTTGACATACTATTTCTTGTAATAAGACTTACAGCAACCATTATTAGCGTATTAATAATTAGTGCAATAATCCCTAGATTTAAATCTTTCACAAATTGTGGAAGGTGTGGAAAAGTTTGAGCAAACGTCTTTTCACCTAAATCAAAAATTGAAACAATAACACCACCAATTATAATTCCAGTTATAGCGCCCTGCTTTGTTACAAAGTTCTTATTCATTAAACTTAAGAAAAATGGCGGAGCAAGCTGCGTTATAAAATTATACGCCACAATTGCAATACTAAATAAAGAACTACCACCTTTAAAAGTAAAATATAATCCAATTAAAGTAATAAAAGGAACAATTAATTTTATTAGTTTTGTAATATGTACTTCTGATTTAGTAGGGACTATTACTTGGTATATATTTTTAACAAATAATGTGGATATTACCATTAGAATTAAAGAAGCAGGTACTAATGCAGCTAATACCCCTGTTCCTCCTATTAAACCGACGAACCATGGATCAAAAGTCTTTTTCGAAAGTAGTAATAATATTTTGTCACTATCACTTCCTTGTAACCCTTTAATTTGTAAGATTGCTGCAAAGCCCACGAAAAAAGCAAATAATAAAATTAACTGATACAATGGCATTATAATTGCGTTTTTTCTTAAAACCTTTGCATTTTTCGCTGCAAAAATAGGCGGAAATGAGTGAGGCCACATATACATCCCAATCCCACTTAATATAATAGTAGAAATATACCAAGTTAAATTCATCCCATGTTCTGGTAGGATTGTAAAGTTTGGCTTTGCTTGTTCAATAGCCTGATACATCGGCTTAATACCGCCATAAAAATGAATCGGAAAATAAATACCTAAAAATAAAATGATAGCAAGAATTAAAATATCCTTTAAAACAGAAGTCCATGCTGAACCATGAATTCCTGATAGCATGACGAATATAGTAACCCCGAGTGCGCCAAATAAAATAGCCATTTTTGAAGAAATAACTCCATAAGATGTAATCTCAACGATATAGCCTAGGCCTTTAAGTTGTAATACTAAGTAGCAAAATAAAGCCACGATTCCAACTATAGCAACAAGTACTCCAAGAATCGGACTACCGTATTTCTTCGCCATAAAATCTGACTGAGAAATTAGTTTATGTTTTTTAGAGTATTTCCAAATCTCAGGAAAAGCCCAATAAGATATAATTGATGCAATACACCCGTAAGATACGATACTAAATATGGAACCACCTTCACCGTATGCTGAGCCACTTGCACCTAAAAAGGTAAAGGTTGTATACATTTCGCCAGCTGATAATAAAAAGATGAAAAGCGTTCCCATTCCCCGGCCACCAACAGACCATTGTTCTAAGTTCATTTCTTTACCTTTTTTTGACCATATACCAATCACAATCGAAACAACGAAAAATAAGAAAATAAATAGTGTTCCAATATTCATTATATTTCCTCCTCTTTATTAGCAGGGTCAAATAAATAGATTAAACCTAAAAATGCAGTAGTAAGAAAAGACCACAGTACAATAGAGAAGTGAAAAAAAGGCATTCCAAGTACATAAGGTGTAACTTTATTCGAAAACAACGCACCTATTACAAAACCAATAATCGGAATAAAACCAAGTAAATAGATTTTCTTCATATTCTACTCTCCTTAATTTTTTAATTATTTAATATGTTAAATGCTCCTTGAACAAAAATCTTTACTCCATCCTTTAAAGCTCTCTCATCAATATTAAATTTTGGATGATGATGCGGATACACTATTCCCTCTGCCTCATTTCTTGCACCTACAAAAAAATAAGTCCCAGGAACTTCATGAAGGAATGCTGAAAAATCTTCACTTCCCATTATTGGTTTAATTAATTCACGATTTTCTTCTCCAACGATTTCACAAACAGTTTTGTCTATTAAACTAGTTACTTCATTATCATTAATGACCGGTGAGTACCCGAAATGGTATTCGATCTCGTATTTAGCTCCATGGGCATCGGTAATACCTTTTACGATTTGCTCGATCAACTTCGGTATATTCTTGCGAACTTCATGGTTAAAGCTCCGAACAGATCCACCAATAGTAGCAATATTTGGTATAACATTTACTGCTGTACCACCATTAAATTGTGTAACTGAAATGACAGCTGTATCAATTGGATCAATCTTCCTTGAGATGATATGCTGTATGTTTGTTACAACTTGAGTTCCAATCAGAATTGGATCAATTGTTTGATTTGGCAAAGAAGCATGGCCACCTTCACCAATGATTCTAATATTAAACATGTCCGCTCCTGCCATAATAGGGCCATAATTTAAACCAATTTTTCCGGTTGCCAAATTGCTTATTAGATGTGCTCCGATAATCATGTCAACCCCATCAAGCACTCCTGCATTTACCATCTCAATTGCACCACCAGGTGGTAATTCTTCTGCGTGTTGAAAAATAAATCGTATCTCACCTTTTATCTTTTCTTTTAAACTACAAAGGAGTTTCGCAGCTCCTAATAGCATCGCCGTGTGCCCATCGTGACCACATGCATGCATTATGCCATCCTTTTTAGAACGAAATTCAATTTCATTTTCTTCCTGTATTGGAAGTGCATCCATATCTGCTCTGATTGCAAGCACTTTTCCTGGATCATTTCCTTTTAGTCTAGCAACTATACTAGTCTTCGTTGGTTTAGAAATTTCTAAGTCACCAAATGATTTTAGTTTGTCATACACAAATTGAGCAGTATTTTCTTCTTGGAAAGATAATTCAGGGTTTTCATGTAAATACCTTCTCCATTCAATTACTTCATCGTTAATCGAACTTACTACATCATCTAATTTTAATTCAGAAAAAACATTATAGTTCATCGCTATACCTCCATGAATATTTCAATTTTATTTTAAGGAATATTTACGGTCTTTTTCCTTATATACCGATTTTATAACTTGAAAACGGTTTCCACAATATATTTTTGTTAAAAATTCAAAATATTAATAATATTTAACACAAAAAAATAAACACTCCAAATTTGAAATGTTTATTTTAAGCGATATATTTTACTAGGTCTCCCTCGGTAAGAGAGGGATTCTTCACCTATGCATTCTAGTAATTCAACTTCACATAAATCTGCTACAATACGTCTAGCATTTCGTTCAGTCATATTAAGTTGCTCAGCTAAACTCTTTGTTGTAAAATCATTCCACCTCATTCTCTTAATAAGGTTTTCAACTTTATGAAATGTCTTTACACTAATATTTCCTAATTTAAGCTTTTGCAACAACTCTTGGTCATCTGTTCGATAAGCATATGTAATCTCCTCTTCACTACCAAACGACTCAATGATTTCACCATTTTCTTGCACAATTAATATTTTACGATTATTCGATTCTTTTGATTGTTGAATTGATTCAATCGCATTTTTCTCTGCAGAAAAAACAGTCTCACCAAATCCAATCCCTACAGAAACGATCGAATCAGCTTCTAATGATAACTGCTCAATCGTATTTTCTAACATATTAATCTCTCTTTCAATTGCACCCCTAGAACTATAAATTAAATATTTCCCATATCCTTTTTCAATCAAAGAACCATTTAATTGTTCGCAAAGTGTTAGAAGTACATTCTTGATTCGAAGTTCGATATGCTGTAAATGATAAGGCGATTTTGATTTCCTTATAATACTCTCAAAATTCTCTATTTCAACCAATTCTACTCCAATTTGTGATTCTTTAAAATAAAGCCCTTTTACTTTCTCTATTATTAGCTTTAATGTATGTCGAATATCCACTTTACTAGTTGAAATCCATTCGACTGGAATTTCACGTTTTTTTAATTCCTGAAAAACAGATGGAAAATTAGTCAAAACACCTTCAGTTTTATTTGCGTTCCATAATTGAAGGTGAAATTGTAATATTTCCTCTAAATTAATATCTTCTTCATCAAACTTTTTTATAAAGAGCTGATCAAATGGGTTATTCAACTGCTCTAAAGCATCGTCTAATAAATTAGAATATGTAGGCATATCTACGCTTAATTGCCTAATTAATTTGCCATTAAGATACATAATATTTAACAGACTTTTATAAACAGAAGACTCTGTATGAGGAACATACAATAATTTTTCAATGGAATGTAGCGTTTTTTTTGCAATATTATATGGTAATTGCCCTGAAAAAAGCCAGACATCAACATCTCGATCATGTTTCTTTACAATCTCTTTTGTTTCCGCAGGCTCCTCATATGCAAATGGGAAAAATTCTAATTCCTTTTCATATTCTTTAGAAAAACTTAAAATTCGTTCTAAAGACCACTCCGGGCCGATCAGTCCAATACGATACATTATTACACCTACCAATTACTCTAAAATTTATATGGACTATGATTTTTTAATTTATCTAGTATTTTTTATATGCTTATTAATAATCTTAACAGTATTTCACTCGAAATGACCATGTTATTTACATATAGTTGAATAAAAAAACTTTTCATCAAGTCGTTTCTTGATGAAAAGTCTTGTTAATTCTTAAAAGTTTCCTTAGATCTGCTCCTAATATCCTTTTTAAGATTTCCTAAACATTAAAATGACCTTAAAAAATCCTTCATCTTGTTAGCTAACTCCTCAGGAGACTCATACATACTCATATGTCCGGCACTGTTTAGAGTAGCCGTTTTAATATTTTCTTTTTCGACCGAAAAAGTCTTTTCAGGTGGGATAATTTGATCGTCTTTCCCTGCCAATAAAAGTACAGGTAAACTTGTATCGCTAAGTACATGATTTCGGTCTGGTCTATTTTTCATGCTTATTAAGGCATTAACCGTGCCATCTACTGATGTTTTATACCCTATTTGCTTTGCTAAATCTATTTCGGCACTATTGGTTTGAATATTTTTTGGAGAGAATAGTTTAGGAATTAATCCGTCCACTACGTTTTTCACTCCTTCATTTTTCACTTTTTCACTAGTTGCTACTCTACCTTTTTTTGCTTCTTCACTATCCGGATAAGCAGTAGAGTGGATTAATGAAAATCCATTTAAGTAATTTGCATATCTTTGGGCAAATGCAAGTGTAATATAGCCTCCTAATGAGTGGCCAAACAATGTTATTTGCTTAATGTTTAGTTGATCAAGTAAATCTTTCAACACATCTGCATAATCTTCTATTGAATGCTCTTCTTTTATAGCTGTAGAGTCTCCATGTCCTGGTAAATCAATTGCGATCACGCGATAGTCTTCAGATAGCTTTGGAACTACTTTTTCCCAATATTCATGACTTCCCATAAAACCATGAATTAAAACGATTGGCTTCCCTTTGCCTTGTTCCTTATAAGAAATTGATAAATTTTCAAGTTCAACTTTACTATTAATGATCATTCAACTCCATTCGAGAATTTTAAAAGAATCTTATGAACAAAATTCTGCACTTAATTATTTTCTCCTCTCTTTTCTCTAAATAATCTTTAAATAGAAAAGGAGTGTCTCAAAAATGAGAGACACCCCTATTTATTAGATGGACATTAAAATTTATCTACTTTCTGATTATGAACTGCATCGTTTCGTTGAATTTTCTGACCATTATTTTTATTTATAAATAAGTAAGCCACAGATAATACAATTAACCAAGGTATACCGAATTGAAGCATAATTTTAAAGCCAGTAAACCAAGAAGTAATTGTTAGTCCCAACAATAATATTGCACCTAAAATTGTGAAGTAAGGGAATCCAATCATTTTCACTGGTAATTTTCGACCACCTGATTGTTCCCATTTCTTTCTAAAAAATAAATGTGAAATAAAGATGGTCATCCAAGTAAACATCGCACCAAACATTGAGATTCCCATCATAAATGCATAAGAGGAATCTGGTAGTATTGCATTTACGATTCCGGCAACTACAATACCAATAGTTGAAACTGCAAGAGCATTTGCTGGAACACCTTTTTTACTTACTTTTCCTAAAATATTTGGCGCATGATTAGTTTTTGAAAGTGAATAAACCATACGAGTTGAAGCATATAATTGGCTATTCATCGCTGACAAAGCTGCTGTTAATATAATAAAGTTCATAAGTCCTGATGCAAAAGGTATATTTAATATTTCCATCACCTTTACGAATGGACTTTCATCAACCCCCGCTGATTTCCACGGAACGATGATCAGCATGATTGCAATCGTTAATACATAAAAAATTGATAAACGAAAAACTGTTGCTTTGAGGGCTTTTGGAACAGCAATATCAGGCTCTTTTGCTTCACCCGCTGTAACCGCAATCATTTCAGTTCCTAGAAAACTAAATAATGATATAAAGACGGCTACCCACATGCCCCACCAGCCAAATGGCATAAATCCTCCATCATTTGTTAAGTTCTCTACACCGATATTTGAATGGTGAGATGAACCAAACAAAACATACGATCCAAGTAGGATAAACCCAACAATTGCACTTACTTTGATCATTGAAAACCAATACTCAAATGTTGCAAATGTATTAACACTAGTAGCATTTATATAGATTAATACTGCTGCAAAAAAGGCGATCCAAACGATTCCTGGTACAGTTGGAAACCAATATTTCATATAGACTGCAATTGCACTTACCTCTACTCCAACAGCAAGAACTTGAGCCACCCAATATGAGTAACGAACAAGATATCCCGCCATAGGATGAATATATTTTTCGGCAATTGTTCCAAACGAACCGCTAGTAGGATGTGCAACGGTCATTTCTGCTAAGCATCCCATGAGTAGTAAAACGATAAATGCACCAACTGCATAACTGAGTAATACGCTTGGACCAGCAGTTTTTATTGCTAGTCCGCTACCAAGGAACAACCCCGTCCCAATCGCACACCCCATTGCAATCATCGTTAGTTGACTAGTTTTCAACTCCCTTTTTAAGCCCTTTTCTTGCTCGTTTTCAATTTTATAATTAGTGGTGGATTCCTTCATGATCTCATCCCCTTGTCCCCTTAGATAGCCAACTAAACTTATGCCACAACTTCACGTTCATTTTTAAATTTTTCATATTGCTTTTCAGTCATGATTTTCTTAAGTGTTTGTACAACTTCCCAAACTTCCACATAAGAAGTGTAAAGTGCAACTGGTGCAAGTCGAATAATATTTGGTGCTCTAAAGTCAGGAATAATACCATTTTCTTTCAGAGACTTACAAATACGTGCGGCTTCTTCATGTTCTAGACTTACATGTCCTCCTCGTCGTGCATCCTCTCTAGGAGATCCAATGAAAAATCCCATGTTTGGCAATTCTTGTTCAATACAATCCATTAAATATTGATTTATTCGAAGTGATTTTTCTCGAATCGTATCAATTCCAGCTTCTGTAAAAATCTCTAAAGATCCTATTAATGGTGCACAGCTTAATACATGTGGAGTACCGATTTGATAAGCTCCAGCAGTTTCAGCAGGAGTTAGAGTGTGCTCCATATCAAATTGCTTATCTTTTCTTGAACTAAACCAGCCTGCAAGTCCTGGCATTGCACCAAAATGTTTACGATTAACAAATAATCCACCTACACCACCTGGTCCACCATTTAAGTGTTTATAATTACACCAATAGGCAAAATCAACATCCCACTCACTAAACGAATGAGGAATTGATCCAACAGAATGACATCCATCAAAACCAATTAAGATTCCTCGTTTATGAGCCTCTTCAGTTAAGCGCTTCATATCTAAAATTTGACCGCTACGGTATAAAACTGTCGGTAAAATAATCAAAGCGATTTCTTCTGTCATCGCATTAATAATATCGTCCTCTTCTAAATAGCGTCCATCTTTACTTTTTACGCATATTAGGTCTTGATCAGGATCTAATCCATGAATACGAAGTTGACTTTGAAGAGCATAAATATCTGATGGAAATGTAAGCTCATCAGCTAATATCTTTTTTCTACTACCATTTGGTTGAAAAAAAGTACCAACTAACTGATGCAAATTAACGGTCGTGGAACCGGTTACAATTACTTCCTCAGAAGAAGCACCTACTAATGGAGCTAATTTTTCTCCTAGTTTTTCAGCCATGAAAAACCATGGGTGATTTCCATTTGTCCAACCATCTATTCCAAAATTCTTCCAATCTTCCAATGATTCTAGTAAAGTACGTTCAGCTCTTTTAGAAAGTAGTCCTAATGAATTACCATCCATATAGATTGATCCAGGGTTTAAGTAAAACTCATCTCTAAACTTTCTAAGTGAATCGAGACTGTCCATTTTTACTGCGTATTCTAATGTTGTTTCTGTAACTTTCGTATTCATAATATTCCTCCTGTATCAATCTACTATTTAAATCTATTTGTGAAAAAATCATATCAAAATAACTGACATCATGTCATATTTTCTGATAATAACAAAATTTTAGATATAAAGAGATTATTTTATGTTAAACATACATAGTTTTCTGTGATTTCTTCCATTTTTATGAATTTACCTATATGCTAGAAGTAGCATATGTTGGAGGATCGTAGTATGAGTAATGACAAAGTAGAATCTAAGCGTCAATTACGTTCATTAATGACAAGACAAAAACTACTAGAAGCTGCTAAAGAAGTATTTCTTGAAGAAGGATTTCAAAAAGCAACGATTACACAAATGATAAAAAAAGCTGATATTGGTTATGGAACAGCTTATGTACACTTCAAAGGTAAAGAAGAGCTTTTAATTGTGTTAATGGAAAATGTAATGGAAAGGTTTTATGAAATTGCCGAAACTTCCTTTTTTCCAGAAACGAAAGAATCCGCTGAATCGATTATTTATAAACAAGCTACTTCTTTTCTAAAAATGGCAGAAGATGAGCGTAATATGATGCAAATTTTTGAACAGGCTATTGGAGTATCTGACGTCATCTCAGACAAATGGAAAACAATTCGTGAAAAGTTTATTGATCGCATATCACTCGATGTTTCTTATGCACAAGAAACAGGATTAGCAAGAAAAGAGCTAAATCATGAACTAGTCGCGCGTGCTTGGTTTTTTACAAATGAGATGTACTTATGGGAAATCGTTCGAAATGAACAGCATTATACTATTGAAGAAATTGCAAAAACAATCACATCACTTTATACAACTGGTCTTTATTAAGAACCAAATTTAAAAGCTCAAACTTTCACTACTTAAGTTTGAGCTCTTTTTGGTTTCTATTTTGAATTAGTGCTACAATACTTTTCTCGTAATATAAACTTCTGAACCTTACCAGATGCGTTTCGAGGAAGCTGGTCAATAAATTCAACTATTCTAGGAATCTTATACCCTGCCATTCTTTCACGACAAAAAGATCCAATCTCCTCAAAAGATAGACGATGCCCTGGTTTTAATACGACAAATGCGGTTACGACCTCTCCCCATTTAGCATCAGGCGTACCGATCACTGCCGCTTCCAAAATTGAATGATGCTCATACAAAACATTTTCAATTTCTACTGAATAAATATTTTCTCCACCAGAAATTAACATATCCTTACTACGATCAACTAACGTGATATATCCTTCCCCATCTACTACAGCTAAATCTCCTGTATATAACCAACCATCTTTAATCGTATCTGCTGTCTCTTTCGGCTTTTTATAATATTCCTTCATAATTGTTTCACCTTTTAAGATCAATTCACCAACTTCACCAGGTAAAACTTCTTCATCTTGCTTATTAACTAGTTTAATAATTGTATAGAGTAAAGGTGTTTTTCCTGTTTTTCCAAAATGGAGCTCATGATCTTCTGGTGAAAGATAAACCCCTGTAGGTCCCCCTTCTGTTAATCCACATAAGCTGAAAAATTGATTTGTATTAAATAATTTCATACTTTTCATTAAGATTTCAGGAGGCATTGGAGCTGCACCGTATGCACATCTTTTTATTGAAGAAAGATCATATTGGTCAGCATTTGGAACTTGCTGTAAATAGTTATACATTGTCGGAACACCAAAAAATAAAGTAATTTTATATTTTTCTATATCCTTTAACACATTTAACGGGTTAAAATCTCGATGAATAATATTTGTCATACCTAAATATAAACCCGGTAATAGAAAGATGACGAGCTGAGCACAATGGAATAATGGAGCAACATGTAAAAGCCGATCCTGACAGCTTTGTCCCATTACCGCACTCAATCCATTTATGAGCTTTTCAATTCGTTTATAGTCGAAAAGCGCACCTTTTGGTTGTCCAGTAGTACCTGAAGTATATAGTAAATGAAAATCATCGTCTCCTGAAATCTCTACTTGGGGATCTTCTTCAATTGATGACAACACATCAAAGAAGCTTAAACTATTCGGCGATGAAGCTAGAGGAGCAGTAATGATATTTCTTACTTTCGATGAGGATTTTGAAGCATCTAAGACGACTTTTTCTAGTTCTGAATCACAAATAACAAGTACACTATCAGACTGCTCTAAAATATATTCAACTTCTCGAGAAACAAGACGGAAGTTAATTGGAACGACAACGGCCCCTACTTTTACAGCAGCACAATAACCAATCACAAATAAGTCAGAGTTTGCCATCATAAGAGCTAATTTCTCACCTTTTTTTATACCTAGTTTCTGTAATCCCCATGCAAAACGATTAACCACTTTATTGAATTCCATATATGTGTATGTACGGTCTTGATAGACTAATGCTAATTTATCTGGGTGCCTTTTTTCGTTTAGCGATAATACATTTCCAAAACTCATTTGCTTACCCCCGTATTAAATAATTTAGATTTAATCAACTGACCTAATAATTCCTTTTTCAATGAATTGATTAATTGTTTGATCATCGTATCCTAAATTTAATAAAACCTCTTTTGTATTCGTCCCGGGTTTTACTCCAACATGTTGATAAGTAGGTTTAAACACTGAAGATTTAAAAGGTGAAGCAATTTGTAATTGATTGGTACCGTCATTTCTTTGGACGTTTACTAAAAGCCCCCTTTCTTTTACTTGCGGATGCTCACATGCTTCTTCAAAAGTTAACACTGGCTCAACACATGCATCAAATTTACTAAAAATTTCTTTAAACTCATTAAACGTTTTCTTACTAAATGCACGTTTTATTTCATTTTTAAATAAATCCACCTCATTTTTATCCTCACTAAAAGAATAAGGAAGAAATGGCATAATTTCTAATGCCTCACATAATTGTTTTCGAAATGAAGGTTCAAGACTGCCGATTGAAAAGAATCGACCATCTGATGTTTCGTAATAGTCATAAAACACGCCTCCATTTAAAAGATGTTCCTCAGGTTTTGGATTAATTTTTTGAGTTAACCAACCAGAACCCATTAAAGATTGCAACGTAAAAGTACAATCTGTCATGCTAATATCAACCCACTGTCCTTCACCAGTTTGCTCGCGATGAATTACAGCAGATAAAATGCCAATAATTGCGTGTAATGATCCACCAACTTGGTCTGCAACTTGAATTCCCATCGGAACTGGACGTTCATTCTTTCTTGTTGAATAACTCAAAACACCAGTTAATGAAAGATAATTGTTATCATGCCCTGCTCGATTTCGATACGGACCTGATTGCCCATATCCAGTAATTGAACAGTAAATTAGTTTCGGATTTATTTTCTTTAATTGCTCATAACTTAAGCCAAGCTTTTCCAACACTCCTGGTCGAAATTGCTCAATGAGTATATCGTACTCCTTTACTAGCTTATAGATGATTTCAGTACCTTCGTCGCTTTTTAAATCAAGGATAATAGATTTTTTAGAACGATTAATCGTTTGATGTGCGGCAGATTGGTCCCCATCAAATGGAGGTGAAGTTTGTAATAAGTCGGGATGAAATGGAGATTCGATTCGTAATATTTCTGCACCTAAATCCGCTAATATCATAGTTGCATAGGGACCCGGTAAAAGACGTGTAAAATCCAGAATTTTCAATTTATTCAACATATACTAAACCTACTATTCAATTTAATTTCCTCACTCCATCTCTATAATTTGTCATTGTACATTCATTATTCTAGATTACTTGGTATCTCTCCTTTTTTTAGGTTAATAAGTTTAACCATTTGAACTTTAATTCTACTAAAAAAAGCCATTCTCTAAAGGATGGCTTTAACAATTAGATAAATATATATTTAGTGCGTTACTAAATTTCCTCCGTTTTGAACAACTACATGAACTTTAAAATCTAATGTTAAATTAGGATAGTATTTCGTACGCCAATCATTTAGCTCATCTCTAGAAAGTTTATTTCTAAAAAACTGCCCTACCCCTAATATATCTGATTCATCTTTCTGTAACTTAGTAAACATATTATTAAATCGCTTTGTTAAAATATTCTCCATATCTTTTCTAATTGAATCGGCAGATACATCGCCTTTTATTTCAAGAATGCTCACTTTAAGATTAATCTTACTTTTTAAATAAGGTTTATTTTTTTTAAACATACTATCGTGTTTCATAGTATTTGTTAAAATTAGGACGCTTCCATCGTTAGTTATTTCGACCTTTCCAGTAGTGCTTTCATCATTGAATGCATTAAATAATAGTGTCTCATCTGGAGAAATCCGATCAATCATCTTTCCATTTTTCATGACTGCTGAGCCATTTAGTTCAATTAATGTTGTTTTTCCAACACTTAAAATAGGAATCGCAATGTCTTGAGTAGTAGTCTGGAAACTTCGATATGTCTCCCATACACTTGTTAATGCAATTTGAGGGGTCCATCCAGCAGTTTTTTCGAAATACTCCAAAAGAGCTGTTCCTCCTGGTTCAGATGATTCCTTCATCTTTGAAAAAAATGCATCCATATCATCTTCACATATAGCTACCAAAGTCTTTGGAGATACATCTCTTGACCTTACAAAGCCTGAAATAATGTCGTTCACGCCACTTTTGGCTAATTCTTCATCAATTACAATGACCTTTAGATGTAACAAGTCGACACTACTTTCCATATTCGTACTTATATTATCAATAGCATGTGTAATTGTCTTACCTTCTCCAATTACTACTTTAGTATTCATAGTTTTTTGATTAGGCTGAGGAATTTGGAGATAAACAATATAATTCTTATTCTTCATAGAAATCCCTAAAATTACAGGAAGTACTCTATGATTAATATCTTTATTATCCCAACATGCACTTAGAGTTAAGGATATTAGAAAGGTAGATATAATCACGCAAAGCTTCTTAAATCTTTCCAATATTTCCTTTCCCTCCTAACCGTTTACCAAAAAAGTATACTGATATCGGAACTGCAAACATGACAAAGAATCTTAAGAAAGAGTTCCATACAAAAAATTTCTCAATTGTACTCCAATCAGGTATTAATAAGCCAATAATAAAATTAAATATTGTAACCGAGATGACTATATATAAAGGTTTAATCGATGGAAAGTATGTATTTACTATTCTAACTGTATTACATAGCATTAATGAGATGAAAAGCATCGTAAAGGTCACCAGACTCAACAAGAAAAATGAAGTGACTCGATCAAACATAAGCCAATTCAATTCAACAGTATCTAATGCCATTATCAGCGGATACAATAAAGTGGATGCAGTGTTTTGTCCGAATGTAAGGAGTGGAATATATACTGCAAGAATATAGGCCGGGATTAGTATGATAGCGGCTAGAAATATTTTTTTCCGCTTAAAAGTTAGATATGGCTGAATAAAGCCTAAAAATAAAAAGCCCCCTCCAATCGCAAAAAAGCTTACATAAAATGACGACTTAGTAAAAAATAAAAATTGTTTATTCATAATTGGAAAAGCATAGTGCCAATCAGTATTCTGAAACGAGCTACAGAATATTAGGAATATAAGAGGAAAAAATAAACAAGCAATTAAAGTGCCCGTTCTAAAAATGACCTCTATTCCTTTAGTAGCTAGATAAGCTGATACAAAAAACAATATTGTCATAATTGCCCATAAAGGTGTTTTAGATAAAAAAGTGATTAATACGATTTCAGAATACGAACGAACAGTAATGATACTAAGCGTGATGAAGTAAATCATAATTGGTAATAAAAACAATATTGCAACTCCCTTACCCATGGCAAAATAAATAGAAATGATGTCTTTGTTTGGGCAATAACTCAAGCCTTTAGTATAAACGCCAATTATGATGAAATGAATAATCAACCCTATTGCAATTAGCATCCAATGACCATCATTAATGCTTGCAATTATGTTTCTTGGATACAAAAAGAAAATGATACTTAGATGAGTCAAAATATACATAATTACAACTTGCCAGCTTCGATCCATTTTAATTTTCTTCCTTTGTCAGATTTATAGAAAGATAAGGGACCCCGAAAGTACTAATCCCCGCTAAATATGTACAAATCAACACTATACCGGCCATTACTCCTAATATACCGTAGAAAGATGCTAAAATGGCTACTACATATTTAAACAATCGAACTGAATAAGAATTTTGAAATCCAACTAGAGTAGAGTTTGCAATAGTGGTAGCAGCAAGTATGATAATCAAAAGATTACTTACTAGTTTCGCCTCTACAACAGCCTGTCCTATAATAATACCCCCAACCATCGTGATCGTAGGTCCTACACTTTTAGGCAGTCTAATACTTGCTTCAATAATTAATTCTAAGATTATTAGCATTAGTATAATTTCGACTAGTGCTGGATATGGAACTCCATTACGACTTTGAGCAATTGATAATGCGATCTCTATTCGTAAAACCTCAGGGTTTACGGCTACTAAAGCAACATAAAGACCAGGTAATATAAGTGTTAATAAAAAACCGATTATTCTTAAAAAGCGCATTGTCATCATTAGTGGAATTGGATAATTCTTATCATTTTCTAAAGCAAACATATCCCAAAACAAGCCAGGAAGTACAAGGGCTAATGGTATTTTGTCTACGAATATAATAACCCTACCTTTTAGTAATGAATTTGTAGCCTCTTGGGGCAATTCCGTTGTATTAAATTTTATAACGGCCAACCAAGGAGAAAATCCTAGCATTTTTGATAAGTCTTGCAGATTATTAATGTCCATATCAAGATTCTTTTCAAGCTGTTTTTCGATTTTATTAAAAAGTCCTAGACTTGAATGATTTTCGAAATATAAGACTGACAGATTCCTTTTTCTCTCACTTCCGACAGAATAAGCTCTAATATGTAATTTCTCTGAATTTACTTGTTTTCGCATAATCCCGATATTAGAATTTATATCTTCTGTAAAAGAATTTAATGGCCCTTGAATGACATTTTCATTTGTTGGTAGAGTTATTGAACGATTTAAAGGTAGTGAAGCCGCTTCTACTATTACGTATTTGTTTTTTTCTGAATCTAAAAGTATAAGTAATTTTCCCTCTGCAATAGCTGAAATTGCTTCATTCGAATTATTCTCCTTTACCAACCCGATCCAATGCATTATTTGATCGAATGTCTTATCAGTTAGAAAAATAGATTCTATTTTATTTTGAATCGTCTTTAATGTTTGAGGTAAATCAACTAGACTCTTAAACCCTAACAGGACAACAGGAGCATTAACAAAATGCTCTTTCATTATAAAAAAATCATCATCATTACCGAAATGGTTTTTAATATCCTGCAATATTGTTTCCATACATGAAAATACCTCCTACAAAAGACACATATTTATAAATTTTCCCATTTGATTTTTTTTATTCTTTTCAACCATTTTTTGTAAAAAAACAAGTTTAATTGAAAAATACAAACTGTCTATTAAATAGTATTAGACTAAAATTTGCAACATGTATTGGAGAAAATTACACTATTTGAATATTTATAAAAGTTTTATAATAAATATACATGATTAAACATTCTTAAAACTTTATATAATTAGCACTTATAAATTTCGTTCTACAAAAGGAGATACAATATGTACCACACACATGAAAGATTTGACAATCGATTTAACGATATGATCTACACAAACACATATCCAAACGATATTTTGGATACAAAACCTCCAAAAAAACGATGATGAACAAGAATACAGCAATTAGATTAATCATTCGAACAGAATGCGATTACTAATAAATGATTTCATATTGAAAGTAAAAAAATGCACCGACCAGTAAATGGTCAGTGCATTTTTTCATTTGCTTGCACATACATATGACATTTGTACAGTTCAAGTGGAGCCGTTTGTTTTAACATGCTAAACAACTTGAACTAATGCATTTCATTTGATTAATAGTCACTCACTGCTGAAAAAAGTCACTTAAAAAGTGGTCTTTTATTCACGCATTGCCCCTGCCTCACGTGAAGTCATTGCTCCCTGTCCATGGCTTACATCACTTTGAATTTGCTGTTTTACCTTTTGAGGATTCGTTCCTGATTTCATATTAGTTCCCATATTCCCTTTACCTTGTGTATTCTGTGGCATAAAATCCCTCCTAAGATTATTCTTAACAATTATATTATTTACAATAAAAATCCTTATATCCTGTGAATCTGAGCAAAAAAATCGTTCCTTTATTTAACAGGTATTAAAAAATTAAACAATAAAATAGTTTGACTATTCAGATTTAACATTCTATAATCATATTAAACTAACTACCGGTAGTTAATAACCGGAAAAACAAATTAGGAGATGATTTTTGTGAAATATCCACTTACACCTGATGTAAAACCTGAGTTTTGTACAACTGGTACTTTTATGAGACTACCTTCAACAAGAGAAAATGCGAAATTAGCAATCGTTGGCATGCCTTTTGATACTGCTGCCTCATTTCGTGTTGGTGCACGATTTGCTCCTCAAGCTATCCGACAAGCATCTATGACTTTATTCCCATATCATCCAATTCATAAGGTATATCCATTTGACGACAGCAATGCGATCGATATTGGAGATGTATCAGTGATCCCACATAATATCCATCGAAGCTATAAACTAATGGAAGACGCAATGTTTGAATTAATGGATGGTAATATTATCCCAATTGGTTTAGGTGGTGACCACTCAATTACTTTAGCAAACCTACGAGCTGCGGCTAAAAAACATGGTCCAGTTGCGATGATTCACTTTGATTCGCATACTGACACTTGGGATACATATTACGATGAAAAATATTGGCATGGATCACCTTTTATCCGAGCTCACGAAGAAGGACTTCTAATCCCTAATAAGGTTTTCCAAATAGGTATACGAGGCACATTAAATCATCCTGGAGATATAGATGCTAGCCATGAGCTTGGCTACAATGTTATTACTACTCCTGAAATGTATGAGCGTGGTTTTGAAAGTATTTTAAAAGAAATGAAAGAAGTTATTGGAGATACACCATGTTTCTTAACTTTTGATATTGATTTCGTCGACCCTTCTTGTGCACCAGGAACTGGGACTCTTGAAGTAGGTGGATACAATAGTATGGAAACATTAAAAATGATTCGCTCATTAACTGATTTCAATTTTATTGGTTTTGATGTCGTTGAAGTACTCCCATCCTATGACCCAACTCAAATCACATCACTACTAGCTGCAACGCTAGTTCATGAATTTGCTAGTTTAGCTACATTGCAAATTAATAAAGAAAACTCAAAGTAATTTAAAAAGCTCTGTTTTTTAGACAGAGCTTTTTTCGGAGGCTTGAAGGTAGCATAGTTCATTATTTTGCTTTTTTACTACCTCATAAACCCTTTATGAGGTAGTATAGTTCAGCTTTTTCTCTTTTTACTTCCTCATGAACACTCTATGAGGAAGTATAAATCAGTTTTTTCTCTTTTTACTTCCTCATGAACACTTTATGAGGAAGTATAAATCAGTTTTTTCTCTTTTTACTTCCTCATGACACCTTTATGAGGTAGTATAAATCAGTTTTTTCTCTTTTTACTTCCTCATGAACACTCTATGAGGAAGTATAAATCACCTTTTTTTCTTTATACTTCCTCATGTACCCTTTATGAGGAAGTATAAATCACCTTTTTCACTTTTTACTTCCTCATGAACACTCTATAAGGAAGTATAAATCAGCTTTTTCCCTTTTTACTTCCTCATGACACCTTTAAGCTCTACTCCATGATTTTCAACAACATAAACAATGCTCTATCTCCTATAACCAAAGCTTTTTTGCAATAAATATAAACAATATTTAGACTTCACAAAGATTCCAGTTTATAATCTAGCTAACAAGAGTTAGTTTCGGAGGATGAAGATGACAAAGGATAAGATTATTGCAGCAGCACTTGCCTTATTTTCTAAAAATGGCTATGAAGGTACAAGTTTAACTGAAATTGCAAAAGCAGTTGGGATTCAAAAACCATCTATTTATAACCATTTTAAAAGTAAAGAAGAAATCTTTCTTACCATTTATGAGAATAGTTTATGGCTTCATGTGAAAAAAGTAGACGAGCTGATGGGAGAAATTCGTGAATTGTCAGCAAAGGAACAACTATACCAAATTCTAAACGTAACATTTGAATACTATATTGAGTTCGAGGAGCAATCTACTTTCGTGAACCGCGCTGTCTTTTTTTCTCCAGAACCATTAAAGGAACAATTACATACTCAGTTCATGGAATCGGAAGAAGCAATGTCAACTATTTTAAGATCAGTGATTGATAAGGGAATTAAAAGTGGAGAAATTAGAACAGGCAATGTAGAAGATTTTGTTATGTCTTATTACTGCTTAATTGATGGCATCTTTATTGAACTATCTTATTATGGAGCTGAAAAGATGAAGCCAAGGATTTCAAATATTTGGAGGAATTTTTGGTACGGTTTTAAAAATGAATAAAAAAAGGCGTTCGATTTTTCGAATGCCTTTTTCACTATTTTTACTGATTAGAAGTTAAATCAGATTTGAATTGCTGAACAATATCTGGTGATGCTGGTGCAGCAGGCTTGTAATAACCTTTTTGAAGCGCATAATTGTACAATGTACGTTGACGTGCTTCGTCCTGATTGCGTAATTGAATTAATGTTTGTCTTAAGTCAGAGTTTGCTGACTCATTAATAAAACCTGCATAAGCCGTTAAACTAGCGTTTAGTCCCTCTAAATAATCATTAACCATATCTTTATCTTGAAACATAATAAAATCTCCTTATCCTAAAAAGTTTAAAAGCTTTTGCTTAGATTCCATTGCTGATTGTGCATCTCTTTCTAAAAGAGCTTTAAATTCAGGATCTGAACATTGCTGCGCATATGCCTCTAATTTATTTGCGATTGTACTATGTCCTCCGATAATATGACGAAGGTTTTCTAACTCAAGTTCTGTTAATGAATTGTTCATTACTTAATTTCTCCTTTCGAACAAAAAGTTGCATAATTCTGCCTGCGCTTCTGCCCTTATCTGATTTTGATTAAATTTAAATTTTGATCGACAAGGTTTTTCAACAGTCCACACATTGACATTATTAATTTTCCAAAATCCTGTAAAAAAATACGTAAAAAAAGCTCAATCTATCCGAAGCATAGATTGAGCTTTAAACTACTTGTCAGATTTAATTATTAGTCTCTGCTGAAATCAGCTTCTTCTAATTTAACCTTCTTCGTTTTCATAATTACTTTATAGACGAGGTATCCAAGAATAAATAATGGTAGTCCAATATAAGAAACTGCAATACCATACCAATCAATTTTGTCTTCGAAAAATGCTTGATAATTCGTTCCAAGCATTGCAACTAAACATAACACTGTCGCTAAAACTGGACCAAGTGGGAACCATTTTGCTAAATAAGGTAGATCTTTTAATTTTCTTCCTTGAGCGATATACGCCTTACGGAATCGGTAATGCGTAATTGAAATACCTAGCCAAGAAATATAACCAGCTAAACCAGCTGCATTTAATAACCAAGAGTATACTGTACCATCACCAAATAATGAAGTTAAAAAGCAAAGTGCACCAATTAGAGTCGTTGCAATTAATGCACTAACTGGAACTCCACCTTTGTTTACTTTTCTTAAGAACTTTGGTGCTTTTCCTTCTTCAGCTAATACCCATAGTACACGAGAACCAACGTATAAACTTGAATTACCCGCTGATAAAACTGAAGTTAGTATAACTGTATTCATTGCTGCAGCTGCAAAAGCAAGTCCTGCATGTTTAAATACTAAAGTAAATGGACTGATCGCAACACTATCAACGTCTCCACCTAATAAGTTTGGATCTGTATAGCTTATTAAACAGCCGATAACGAAAATCGCTAATACGTAGAATAATAAAATACGCCAAAAGATTTGCTTAATTGCTTTTGGAATATTCTTTTCAGGATTTTCACTTTCCCCTGCAGTTACCCCAACCATTTCAGTTCCTTGGAAAGCAAAACCTACAATCATAAATACACTAAAGATCGATAAGAGACCACCTTTAAATGGTGCTTCTCCTTTTGTGAAGTTGTCAAAACCTCCAGTGTGCCCCTTCATAATACCGAAAATCATTAATAATCCAATTACAATGAAAATGATAATTGTAGCTACTTTAATAATTGAAAACCAAAACTCAGATTCTCCATATCCTTTAACAGATAGTACGTTTAATCCAAAAATTAATATAAGGAATATAGAACTCCATACTATACCTGGCGTATGTGGGAACCAATATTTCATAATTAAAGCCGAAGCCGATAATTCTAACGCAAGGATGATTGCATTGTTATACCAGTAATTCCAACCAACGGCGAAACCAAGAGCTGGATCGACAAATCTTGAAGTATATGTGCTAAAAGAACCCGAAACCGGAATTAAAGTTGCCATTTCTGCTAAGCTAGTCATTAGGAAATAAACCATAATACCAGCAATTAAATATGCAGCTAGAGCGCCACCAGGCCCTGCATCATGTATTGTTGCTCCACTCGCTAAAAATAGACCAGTACCGATCGTACCACCCATAGCGATCATTGTTAAATGTCTCGTTTTTAGTTTTCTTTCTAAATACTCTTTTTTAGGCGTGTTACTTTGAATAGTGAAATCACTTTTACGATTTGTATTTTGCATGAATACACCTCTTTATTTTAAATTGAAATTCCCCTAAATACGAAAAAGGCTGATCAAATCTTTAAATAGCTCACATTCCAATCTATCCATTGGCATTGTCATTTCGGTCAAAAATACAAATCACAGACTAAGTTACCTATTTTAATACTAAGCCTGGAAACTGAGCGATGTAAAGATGAAAATCCTCCCTTCTGAATTTAACAAAGGAACAAATCTTATACCATCAATGCTGATAGCGTTTTCATTTTTTTTGCTTTCATCATCGAATTGTACTTAATTAAAATTATCATAATATGGCGAAAAATAGAAGAAGTTTTTTCATTGTTTAGATAATTTAGAGTTATTTAAGAATAGTTAAATGTTCAAAAATCGTATATTTATTTGAAACAATAAATATATATTAAGTCCTAGTTTAACATTCTTCAACTATTAATTTTTAGATTGGAAAATATTATATAATGAAAGCGCTTCGATATCGTATAATGTTGAATTTCCTTATTTAATAAGCTCTACCCACGAAAGAGATTCTAAATTTAAGAATCTGTCTATAGGAAAATCATCACGTTTTTTTTAGTTAAAATGTCATGAATTTTTATCTTTAAGGGCAGAGACTATATACAAAAAAATGAATAAAACTACGTTGTTAGTTTTCTGAATTTTTAGAACAAAAAAATCAAAAAAAAACATTCTTCATATCACAGAAAGAATGTTTTTTACAATTTTTATGGAGTAACAATATTGATCTCTTTATTGAAATGATCAAATAAATTTACCATTTCTTTAAATTTCTCCTTATTCCCTGTAATGCTTAACTTTCCAGTTTCAATAGCCTGATTTACATCAAGTTTCCCAAGCATAATTAAATAAAAAGTTACTTTATCTACAAAAAGTGATGCATCAGGATTGGGGGTTGTTAAACAATTGCTATAATTAAAAACAGCATTCTGTATGTCAACTGTGTAATTTGTATTCAAATCAGTAATCTTCACATTAAATGTAAAACTTTTTTGATTTGCTTTTGGACCATTAAGTGTAATTGAAATATAATCAAAAAAATCATTTACTTCCATACCTAAGATTATCTGAGGATCTACAGTACTCATAGTTTTCGAGTCATCTAACTTCACAATCCCTTTTCTCAATTCTTTTGCTCCAGTCAGATAATAATTTCTCCAGGCTGCAGATTCGGACTGATATCCTAATTGCTCGTAAGATTTAGCTAGTAAGTTCTTTGCCTCTTTGTTATTAGGATTTGCCATTACGACGTTTTTCAAAACTTGTGCTACCCATCGATATTCACCTTTGGCAAAATCCATTTTCGCAAGTTTCATAACCTTCTTTTCTCCACCCATGTATTGAACATATTTCGTTCCAGTCTCTACTTGTGGGAGCGGGTTTAAATCTGAAGGATTTCCATTAAAGTAGCCTAAATAAAAGTTGTAAACCGCTTTAACATTTTGCTTTAAATTACCATAATATCCTCGGTTTGCCCAATATTTATTAAGACTTTCAGGTAATTTTATTTGTTCGGCTATTTCATCGGCGGTATAGCCATGATTCGCTAATCGAATGGTTTGATCATGAATATACTTATACAGATCTCGTTGCATTGAAAGTTGCTCAATTACACGAGCTTTACCCCATAAGGGCCAGCTATGTGCTGTAACTAATGCATCAATCTCCTCGTTTCCAAATAATTTGATTGTATCATCCAATGCTTTAACCCATGCAGAAGCATCACGTGTTTTTGCTCCTCTTAAAGTGTAAAAATTATGCATACTATGACCTGTATTTTCGGCCACTACTAATGTTTTATAATCATATATGTAATAATGCATTTCTGAAGGTGCTTCAGTATTTAACGTTAATAAAAATTTGAACTTAACTCCATCTATTTCCATCGTTTGTACTTTTTCTTTTATTTCAATCGTAGGTGGTAGAAAGCTGATTGTACCTGTGCTAAATCTAGGACCAATCCCATTTGTCACATATCCTTTTTTACTTACTGGTAATAGATTTCCGAACATATACTCCGCTCTTCGTGACATGATATGACCTAAAAGGAGATTCTCACTTATTACTTCCTTTGAAAAATTTAATGGAGCAATAATTGGTACATCTTCTGGATTTGTGGCATATTGTACAACTCCTTTTACTCCTCCAAAATGATCAGCATGGCTATGACTAATCACTACTGCACTGACTGGTTTTTTAGGGAGATTCGCATAATATAATTCAATTGCTGCTTTAGCAGTTTCAATTGTTGATAATGTATCTAAAATGATTAAACCTGTTTTACCTTCTACAATTGTCATCACAGATGCATCTTGGCCACGAATTTGATATACCCCATCAACTACCTTATAGAGGCCGGGAGTATCTAGTAACTGAGCTTGTCTCCATAGTGATGGATTAACAGTTAAAGGCGCGGGCCCATCATTAATAACTGAATATTGATTACTGTCCCAAATGACTTCACCTTTTGAATTTTTTATTTGGTTTTTCATTAATGGTGCGATGAATCCTTTATGAGCATCATTAAATTCTTGCTTATCTTTGAAGTTTAATTCGCTATAAATTTTTTCATTTGACTTAATTGTCTCTTTAGTAGGAGGCATGGCTTGGGAAAATACTTTTTGAGAAAAGGTGGCACTAAAAAAAATAGTTATTATTAGTAAAAATGATAAACCTTTTTTTTTAAACATGATTATACTCCTTCTACACATCAACATATAGAATTGGAACAAAAAGCAACATAAGTTCTTCAATACGTTACTCTTTGTTCCAATTTATTTTTTATGAGGATATGTATGTTTACTATTAATAAGCTTCCTTAAATCTCCTCTAAATAGCGTATCTTTCATTTCTTTTGGATTAAACGGAATAAACGGAGCCAAATAAGGAACTCCTAATGATCGGATTCTAGACATATAAGCTAGCAAAATAACTAAGCCAATTACGATCCCTTTTAATCCAAAGAAGAATCCTAAAAATAAAAAAACTAATCTTAACGTCATAACCGATCCATACAGTCCTCCTGCTGCTATCGCAATACTAGAAAGGAAGTTAATTCCTACTACTATTAGTGTTGCGGAGTGAATCAGTTTTGCAGTGACTGAAGTTTGTCCTACTACAATTGCCCCGATAAGTGAAACGATAATGACGGTCGATTTAGGAATCCTTAACGAAGCTTCTGTAAGTAACTGAAAAATAATCATGACAAATAAAATCTCAACTATAATAGGTATCATAGTATCTGACTTTGCGAAAAAAATCTTGTCAAATTTATGCGGTACCCAGTCATGATGAAAACGGACTACTGTTTCATAAAAACCCAATAAAATAATTGAAAATAACCAGCTAAAAAAACGCAAAAACCTGAAACCATATCGACCAGATTTTGTATGATATTCATCTGGTTGATGGAAAAAATGAAGAAAAAGACAAGGAACGATAAGACTATAAGGAATACCATTCACTAAGATCGCAACACGCCCCTCATATAATGCCGAAACAGTGACATCTGGTCGTTCAGACGTAAAAACGGTTGAAAAAAATGTTTTTTTCCCTTCTAAAGCGTCTTCAATTACTCTAGCTTCTAATAAATAGGTCACATCTATATTTTTTATTCTTGACCTTGTTTCATCTAATATGTTTTGATCAACGAATCCATCCATATAAATAATCGCTACATCTGTTTTTACTTCGTTGCCTACCTCTAGATTTTCAATACTTAACTTATTTGACGGTATAATATTACGGAGAAGATTTATATTAATTTTTAACTGTTCATTAAATCCTATTAACGAGCCTTTCAATGATCTTTGAGTATCAGGCTCATTGATTGACCGCATTTGCCAATCAGCAGTATCTGCTAAAATTCCTTCTTCATAACCATCAACTAAAATAAGTGTCTTTCCTTTCGATAGTCCAAACAAAATCTCTTCATAGGCTATTACCTTCATCACATCAGCAATCGAAAGATGACGGGTGATAAAAGCGTCAATACTGTCGAATTTAATAATTCTTAGCAAAGGCGTAAGAATATTATCTTGAATAGATTGTGTATTCGTTATTCCATCAATATACAAAACTGCAGCATCACGAATGACTTCATCATTTACCGTTAGTAGTCTAACTTTCAAATCAGTACCGTTATTAAACTCTTCTTTTATATAATGAATATTCTTTTCTAAACTTACTAATAAAGTAGTTTGTTCTGTGTTATTCACTCAAAATCTCCTTAAACATATTTTGGTTTAGTTTGTCCTGCATATTCCAATTTATGTTAATTTGGGTGAAGGTTTCAGTTTCAATTTTGTATTAAAAAACAATCCAGCCTTATTGGAAGGTAAAGTTGTTGAAGTTGATTTACTAAGTTATGAACCTTTAGATGTGACACTTGGTCTTTTACGTTTAAAAAAGAAATTATTATCCCCGGTTGAAAAGCAAATTCATTAGATTTATTAAATCGGAAATGAATGAATATGTAGGTTAAATAAAAAAAGATGATACCGTCAGACTGTTGACAAGCGCTTGCAATCAGTCTGATAATCAAGTTTTTAGGGCTTTGTCTACATACTAAAAGATGATATCGTCAATACGATATCATCTTTTAATCTATTCAGTTGATTCTACTTCTTTCTTCTCATGATCTGTAACACCCAATACATCTAATAAAAAGATGAAAACAGGTATCCCGATAATAAGACCCCATACGCCAAAAAATCGTTCAGAAAAAACAAGAATTAGAAAAGTATAAAAAACTGGTAAGTTCGTTTTAGCTGATATTAGCTTTGGATTTAAAAAATAGGTTTCAAGTGCATGTAAAACAAGAATCATCAAAATTACATACATGATATGTGTCATTCCACCTATTGTATAAGCAATCGTACAAAGTGGAATTAACGAAATAAACATACCAGCTACCGGGATTAGTCCAAGCAAGAAGATCAAGAAGCCTAAACCGATTAACTGTGGGAATCCCATAAATCTTAATGCGATCACCGATAAAATACAATTCACTAATGCAATTAAAAACTGAGCTTCAATCACTTTTCCAAAAGAACGTGAAAATCTTTCTCCAAAATAAGCCATCTCATAATAAAAAAGTGATATCTTACTATTTTCAAACTTTCTGGTAAATGCAATAATCCTAGGTTTTTCAAGTAGAAAAAAGAAACTTAGAACTAAAGCAATTAATACTTCAATCCCCCATTGGCTAATATTAGAGGCATACTTATATAAAAAATCTAATCCTTGCTCAGTATAACCTGATATTTCAACCTTTTTAATTGCGGTTACAATATAATTGATGATTTTCTCATCTGGTGGATTCATATAAAAGGTTTTGATTTGTACGATTAGTTGGACAACTTGAGATGTAATAACAGGTAAATAATTATAGATCCCTACGACTAAAGCTGCCACAATAACGATATACAAAGAATAGACAACTACTAACCGATTAACCGGTAAAATCTTGTTTACTCTATTAATAATAAATTTATGTACTCGATCCATTAAATAAGTAAAAATGAAAATTAGTAAGACTAAATTTATTATTTTGCGAGTTAAGATTAGTACTAGAATGATACAAGCCATCATTGCTAGTCGTCTAAACGTACTACTTTGAAAAAATTTTTTGACCTCCATTCCACAACCCCCTTACCTAGATATTATTGTGCCTGAGTAGTATGGAAATCTTAATTTTTATGATAAAAACATAACCACATCCCAAAGGAAGTGGTTCATAAAGTTGCTTCTCTTTTCATTTTTATTTAATAAAATCTTCAATTATGAATTTTCATTTAACAAATTCTTAATGTTGAAAAGCACCACTTTATATTTTACCAATTCTAATACTAAAAATAAAGATGCAGCTAAACAATTATGTTTAGCTGCATCTTTTAATTGAACTTTTTGTGTCAATAATTGTTCGCCTTCCCTTTTCATTCACACTTGGGCACTGAATGAATACTATAGGCATGAGGGTGTGATCCAATGAATGACTATAAAATTAAAGAAGATCTTCGTATTATCGCTACTCTTCAAAGAGATTTAAATGTCGCCGCTGCAGCATTATTATTAACTGGCCAAATTACGATAATAGGTGTATTTGTAACGTCTGGAGAATTTAGTCTTTCTCTAAGTGGACCCTTATTAGGTAGAGAACGTGTAGAAAGTAAATATGGAGATCAATTTACAAATGCTCTCATTGATGTATTCGATATAATAATTGCTATTTTATTATTAATAGATGAAGTTCGAGTTGTAAGCTCCGTTATAGGACCCGGTAGATTCTCACTAAATGTGAGTGGACCTATTTTTGGTGCGCCAGTTAGCGAACCGACACTTCCTTTTCTAAAAAAAACGTATTACTTTTGTAAAAAAATTGTTTCGAAACATTTTGATATTGATCCACAAATCTTTAGTAAATAAAGGAATGGTGATTATGTCTTTAACAGATATCCCTACGGTAAGACCTACTGATACCCAAGTTTTTCTTATGGCAATTTCCGTCATTTCGTTTATTTTCTTCTTTACACAACGAAAGCCAAGTGATTCAACGACTTCAACGACACAGGAGAGTTAAGAAATCACTGTTCGTCTTTTTCTAACTCATTATTCATTGGTTTTTCTCTATTTTCGATAACTGATAAAACAGCCTCCTCAATCTCTTCATAGCATGTGCATCTACAAATATTAGAAGATAACCATTCCTTCATCGTTTCATAAGTTGGATGTGGGTGTTTTAATAATAGAGAATGACAATTCATGATAAATCCAGGAGTACAATAACCACATTGAAACGCAAAATTTTCAACAAATGCTTTTTGTATAGGTGAATCTTTTAACCCTTCAATTGTTGTTATTTTTTGTCCAACTGCCTCGATGGCAAGCATTATACATGATTTATAAACTGTATCATTTACTACAACTGAACAAGCGCCACAATCTCCATTTAGGCAACCTCGCTTTGCTCCAGTTAGACCTAGTTTAGTTCGTAACACATAAAGGAGAGTATCAACTGGACGGATCTCCACTTGTCGAATTTCATCATTAATACTTAAAGAAACACTTAATTTATTGCTTGGAGACTGGTCCATTACCTTCCCTCCATTTCAATCATGATCTCTTCTATTGTGTTTTTTAGTACAAATAGTCGATACTCTTTTGAGCCTTCAACATCGTCAAGTACTTCTCCAGGAATGAATTGGATTGCTTTTTGTATTCTTTTTTCTACACTCAAGTTCGTATTATTTAACTCGGCTTCCATTTGCTTTGAACGAAATGGAAAAGGACATAACCCACTAAAAGCAAAACGCAATTGATTATCTGATTTAATAGATGCGATCGTCAGTAGTGGATAACCTGTATCCCATTGCTGACGTTTTTTTATGCTCATATATGGTAGATTGATATACTTCTTTTCCGTTAAAAGTTGGATTAGAAGTTGTCCGTCTTGGAGTTGTAAGTTTTGATTGAAGATTTGTTCGATTGGAAAAGCCTCTACACCATTGTATCCCGCAACAATCACTTGGCTATCACAAAGTAGAAAAGGTAAAACTGCTTCACGGTAAAAAATTTGACCACAAAAGTTTCCACCTAAAGTTATTTTATTCCTGGCAGTCCGGTCTGCAATTTCCATAGATGCTTTAGAAAGTAATGGAAAAAGGTTTTTTTCTTCAATATCAGTAAGTGAAATGACGGCACCTGAGATTAAAAAGTCCTCATTAAACTCAAATAATTGACACTCTTTTAGATCTTTAATATCAATAAGGGCATCTGTTTCAACCAAATTTAATCGACCAAGAGTTATGATTTCTGTACCACCTGCATAATAGATTGGCCTCTTGTTATTAGCTTTTAAATAATAAAAAGTCTCCAATGCTTCTTTAATCGTCATTGGTTTATAGTATTCTATATTAGAAGATAACAAACTAGTTCCCACCTTCTTTTACTTTCCATAATAGTTCTGGGATAATTGGCAAATTGTAAATTTCAGCCGAAATGGCTGTTGAAAGACTATTTCCAAGTGCAGCTGGCATTCCTAGTAACCCATGTTCGCCTACCCCTCTTGCACCAAATACAGCATCGACTTGTGGTGTTTCAACAAACGCAACTTCATATTTAGGATTCTCTCCAAATCGTATTGGTCGATATGTTCGTAATTGCGGATTTAGTACTTTTCCCTGCGAATCAAATTTAAAAGTTTCCCTACCGGCAAAGGATAGTCCCATACTCATTGCACCTTTAACTTGACCAGTTGCCGTCTTACTATTTAGTACATTGCCAATATCAACAGCTGTAACAGCTTTAAGAATCCTATATTCATATGTTTTCAGATTAACTTCTACTTCTACACCATGTGCACAAACCGTCCACTCTGGTCCAGGTTTTCCAGCGCCAGTTTCTCGATTAATTTTTGTTAAACCTGTTAAAATATAATGTCCCCTACCGATTATTTGTCCACCAATCGAATTTCCATTTGGAAATGTGTATCCATAAGCAATCTCTTTAATTGGTATATTTTTTGTAGGCTCATTTCTTATAAATACTTTTCCATAACCTACTTCTAAATCATCAACAGGGGCACGCAATATGAAAGAAGCTAAGTCTTTTAATTGTCTAATTAAATCCTCTGCTGCTGCTAACAATGCTCTTCCGGCCATGAATGTCCCTCTACTTGCAACGGTTTTCCAATGTTCCGGTGTATTGACTGTATTGATATTCATTTGAACATGAATGTCGTCTATGTCCATTTTAAGAATCTCTGCTAACATTTGAGCAAGAATCGTTTTAGTTCCCTGACCGAGTTCTACAACACCAGACATTAAATTAATACTTCCATCTGCATTGTAGATCAATATTACACCTGAGCTTGCATTTGGAGTAATAGTAGATGTTTTCCATGAACAGCTAATTCCTTTTACTCTTACTTTATTATTGCTTAAGTCAATAACTTGGCCTTCCTGCCAATTGATTAATTCTTTCATTTTTTCAATACATTTTGGTAGATTTCCAACTGTACTAGAATTTAATACAACTTGAGTAGGAGTTTGATCGCCTGGTTTAATGGCGTTTCTTTCTCTTAGTTCGATCGGATCCATATTTAATTTTCTAGCAAGAATATCCATCGCTCGCTCAAATGCAAAATGTACTTCGGAATGACTAAATCCTCTAAAAGGCGCAGGGTATGGATGATTCGTATACATACATAAAGAATCACACCAAATATTTTCGATATTGTACGGTCCAGTACAATCAACTGCTCCTGCCCGTGTTAAGTCAATCGATTTATCTGCATATGCCCCTCCATCCCATAAATAGAGAATTTCGGCAACCTTAAGCATTCCATCTTTTGTACATCCTAGCTTAACATTCGCTTCCAAACCGATATGTCCTGGAGATGAAAGCATATCGTTTTCACGAGTGTTATAGATTTTTACTAATCTACCATTTACAGCCCGTGAAGCAATATAGGCTAAAAGCTCTAACTGGATTGCTCCTTTTCCACCATAACCTCCGCCTACAAAAGGTGTATTTACAACAATTTTTCCGGGTTTAATGCCAAAATACACTCCAATTAGATTCTTAACCATAAATGGTGCTTGAGTTGAAGTCGTAATCTCAATTGTGCCATCATGATGAATTTGTGCAAATGAACATCTTGTCTCCATTGCAACATGGTCGGATGATCTGAATGCAAAGTTCTCATCAATCATTACTTCACTTTCTCTCCACCCTTTGTTAAAATCGCCTTTTCTAATTTTAATTCTGGTGGCAATATTTGTATCTGGCTCTGGATATACACCTTCAGTGATTTCATACTCACCTAGTTTAGGATGCACAAGTGGTGCATCTTGTTTAAGTGCTTCTTTTGGAGAATTTACTACAGGGAGTAATTCATATTGTACATTTACTAAATTTGCACCTTGATCCGCTGCATATTGGGTGTCTGCCACTACAATTGCTACTACTTCACCAAAAAAACGAACACGATCAAAGGCGATTGGATGACGATCAAGTACTCCTTCTCCTACTAATGGTAGATTCTCACCAAATATTATTTTTCTTACCCCTGGCACGTTTAGAGCTTCAGCTGCATCAATATTTTTAATGATCGCATGCGCGTAAGGACTGGTTACTAATTGAGCATGAAGCATATCATTTGCCTCAAAATCATCTGTATATTTTGCATATCCAGTAACTTTTTCGAAAGACTCTTTTCGGGGTATCCCTTTACCGATTATATGCATGATGTGTCCTCAACCCCTTTCGTAAAAACATTTCACAATGTATTTAATACTTAAGCCATATTTAATTTAAGATTTCTTTTATATGAGATACTTTAAAAATTTATGTTTTGAATACTAAAAAAATGCCCAGATAGGAGAATCGGGCATCTTAATCAGAACGATAAACAATGAAATTTAGTTATACTACTTTCTTGATAAGCTTAAATTTTGACACTTTATGCACTTTGTAAAATCTAGGACTATTTTCCATACATATCCAATTTAGATCAGGGAATAATACATATATTCTTAGCGGAGTTTTTAAGGAGTTGATTTAAATGGAAGTAAACGAAAAAACCTCCATGCTTGAAGAAGTACAAAGCGCATTTCAATCTAGTTCAGATTTTAAATATAAAAAATATTCAATCGAAGAAGTAACTCTACATTTATGTTATTTAGACACTTTGATCGATTCAGAAGTTATTCAAACACACATACTAGAACGGATTTTTTCAAAAAATAATTCAAATCGAATTATAACAACTATTTTAGAAACTGAAGATGCATATACACTAGATGAATGTATACAGTCCATTCTTTCTGGTAAGGTCATTATTTTTAATGATAATAATAAAAGTAAAGCGAAGTCATATTCTGCGCTTTCCGATAATAGCGATCGTTCAATATCAGAATCAATTTCCGAAACAGTAATATTAGGTCCCCATGACAGTTTTGTTGAGAGTCTTCAAACCAACTCAACTTTAATTCGAAAAAGATTACGTACGAAAGAATTAATCATCAAAAATATAACAATTGGTAAAAAATATCCTGTGACGCTTTCCATTTTTTATTTAAACGATATAACACCAAAATCAATGATTGAAACAATTGAACAGAAAATAAAAAAGCTAGAGACAAGTGGAAAAGTTGAACCTGTACGAATGATCGAAGCTGTACATATTCAAAATATGATAGAAGAGTATCCCTCTTCTCCATTTCCACAAGTGATGTTCACTGAAAGACCTGATCGTACAGTTCGTCATTTATTAACAGGAAGACCTGCAATTATGCTCGATAATGACCCAAGTGCCATATTATTTCCTTATGATATTTATGGTTATTTTCGTAGTGCAGACGATTTTAATTTCCGATGGCTATTCGGGGTATTTTTTTATCTTTTAAGAATATTCGCATTTTGGATTGCAGTAACAGTACCTTCAATTTATATTGCAATTATAACTTATCATTCAAATATTTTACCTAGTACTATTTTTTATACTTTAAAACTATCAATTGAAAATGTACCACTTCCACCTATCGTCGAAGCTTTTTCAATGATCATCATTTTAGAGTTATTGAAGGAAGCAGCTATAAGACTTCCGGGTCCTATTGGGGCAACGATTGGTACAGTTGGTGCGATTGTTATAGGGACGTCTATAGTACAAACAAATTTAATCTCAAATTCTATGGTTGTTATCATTTCAATTACTGCCGTTGCCTCATTCGCACTACCATCAAAAGAAATGTCTATTGCCTCAAGAGTAATGGGTATACCTCTTTTAATCCTTGCATCAATTTTTGGATTTATTGGTATTACACTTGGCATTTTTATGATGCTTGCTCATCTATCAAAAATTAGAGCATTTAGTTATCGATATGTAGAGAATCCAGGTTTCTCCGAATTTGTTTTACTAAAACAAGGAAGGGAAAAGCAAAATGATCAATAATAAACACCTATTTTATTTAATTATATTTACACAATTCGGCGTTGCCATTACTAACCTTCCAAATGCAATTTATAAAAAAGCAGGGCACGATGGCTGGATTTCGGCACTTATTGGTGGGTTAATCGTTCAAATTATACTATTTCTTTATTATAGTTTGTATAAGAAATTTCCAAATAAAAGTTTTACAGACTATACAAAAATTATAACGAATCCGTTCATTGGAACTTGTATTAATATTAGCTATTTCATCTATTTTTTGTATGTTGTAATCGTAGTTTCTTTGAGATTTTCTGATATTATCAAGATTTGGATTTTTCCAAAAAGCCCTGCTTGGCTTATTCTCATTTTATTTTTAATTACAGCCTATATTGTCGCGAAAAATGACATCTTAACAATCGCTAGAACGTATGTACTTTGCACATTTATCTTTCTGATATTTATTTTATTTCTACTAGTTTCTTATACAAATACTCATATAGGTAGAATATTACCAATTGGTCAAGCTCCAATTACAAAGATCAGCTCCGGTGCATATTCATCCTTTACTGAAATGTTAGGCTTTGAAATCTTTTTATTTTTACCGCCATTTTTTCAAGATACAAAAAAGAAATTATTCACTTTATCTTTAGCAAATTTTTTTACGACAATAATGTATACCTTTATTATTTTCACGTCCTATATCAGATTAAGCAATAAAGAAAATAGTTACATCATTGACCCCATACTTTATATATTTAAAACTTATCAGTCAAAAATGATCGAAGCTCTAGATACTTTGTTTTTAAGCTTATGGATCATTGTAATTTGTGCAACAGTAATTAGCTATATTTTTATCATTAGTGAAGATGTACATAAGCGTCTATCTTTAATCGTAAAAAATAGAAAAAGTATATTATTTTTCATCATATTAATCATATTTGCTTTTTATCCTTTAATTTCTTCACTAGTAATCAGAAGAGAAACAATTGCGAATTTAGCCAGTTATTTAGATCCCATCTTTATTATCATTATTCCATTTCTACTATTCTTAATTAATAAAGTTAGGGGGCTAATAAACTGATGAGTAAATTTTTAAAAGTTATTAGTTTATGTTCCATTCTTTTATTAGCTACAGGTTGTTGGGATAGTAGAACAATTACTGATAAGACGTTAGTTAATGGAATTAGTTTTGATTTAGATCAAGAAAAAAAAATTGAGGTCAATGCGCTAATACTTGATATAATCGGCAAGGGAGCTGGCATATTCGATTTCCAGAGTGAAACTGTTGATTCCAAAGGGGTCTCAGTGTCTGAAGCTTCAATGCATTTACAATCATTTTTACCAGGAGATATAACGACATCAAAAACTAAAATTATCTTATTAGGTGAAGAGTTCTCGAAAACAAAAATTACTCATATTTTAAGTACTTTTAGACGGAGACCGTTTTCAAATCTAAATGTAGCTGTCGTAATAACAAATAAACAGGCTGCAAAAAACGTTTTAAAATTAAAAACGGTCGGAACTAAACCGTTATCGGTTATATTGAATCAAACTATAAAGAATGCCGAATTCATTTCAATCGCTCAACAAATTCAGCTTTTTAATATTTTTACATATAATTCTGAAGAAGGTATAGACTTTACTTTACCAGTAGTAGATGTAACACCAACCGAACGCGTAGAAGTTACTGGCGCAGGTTTAATGCATAATGGTAGCTATACCGGACATTTCATTTCTTCTGAACAGTCACCGCTTCTTCTAATGATGATGGGGCAATATGGCTCTACCGGTAATTTTATTACAAAGCTTCCTAAAAAATATGAACCACCTTACAATATACTTAGTTATAATATTATTCGACCTAAAAATACATTAACAGTTTCGACATCCAAAGATAAAATAGAAGTCAATTTAAAAGTTAAAGCTAATGTATCTATAGATGGATTATCTACATTGAAATTTTTAGGCGAGGATGAAATGTGGTCAATTATTAACAAAGATCTAAATAAAAGGGCTCAAGAAGTTATTAAAGAAATTCAACTTGCTAATAGTGATGTACTAGGGATTGGTCGATATTTAAAAGAACATCACCCAGAAAAATGGCGAAAACTTAATTGGGAAAAAGAATATCCAACAATTAAAATCAAACCTAAAGTGGTCGTAACTATATTAAGCACAGGTGTTATTGGTAAAGAAACTCAGTTTGAAGAATAATAAAATAATGAAGATTCGCCGATTGGCAAGGCTTTAGGCGGACAGAATCGCAGTTGCACTTATACTTAATTCCTAAAATTGGCAACTACGTCGAGTTTTCTTCTCTGCTGCCAATTTATGCTTTCTGGTATAAAAAAGATAGTGTAGTCAGTTTAAAACCTGCCTCCACTATCTTTTTAATTACTTAAATGAAATTGTTTTTTTAATTCTTCAATAAATTCTTTTGCCAAAGGTGATAAAGGTTTTGTTTGTAAATAAATTAACCAAAAATCAAGATCAAAAATTTCTTCATCCTTCATAGGAATTATTTTTATATCTCCGTTTATAACCATTGGTCGATTGCGAATCGAAAATTCATGTAGATATAAGATGGCTTGACTTTGCTTTATCAACTCAAACAGTAAGCTACTACGATTTGATTTTAATACTACATTTTTAGGATTCATTTTCGTAAATTTTAGTAATTTTTTATAATCCGAGTTTTTGTACATTACGATTTTTGCATTTATTAAGTCACTAGGAGATACAGATTCATACGAATAAAAAGGTGATTTATTTCCTACTGCAATACAAAAATGCCCATTATGTAAATGTTCAAATTCAATAAACTTTTCTTTTTTTAATTCTTCAAGTGTTCCTGGAATAAGTGCAAAATCATAATCTTGCTTTATAAAATTTTGAATCATATTAGCTGGATTTTCTTCAACTACTTCAAATGTAACTTCATCTTCTTCCTCTTTAAAATTTACAATTGTTTCTTGAAGAAGAAACGAGAAAGTAGGTGCAGTTAAGATTTTTAAATGAGTTTCACTTCTATTTTTAAGATCATAAATCTCTTTATTAAGCTCTTTAATCGTACTCAATAAAGTCATTGCCTTTGCGATCACTATTTCCCCTTCAAAAGTGGGTGAAACACCTTGTTTTGAACGGTTAAAAATTTTGATGCCAAGCTCATTTTCTAACTGAGTAATTGATTGGCTCATCCCAGAAGGAGATATAAATAATTTTTCAGCAGCTTTTGTGATTGACATTTCTCTTGCTGCACTTACAATATGTTCCATTTGATCAAAATTCATTTTTACAATTTCTCCTTAAGAATACTAAATCTATTACTTTTTTACAGAATTTAATTTTATATTAGCGATTTTTAAAAAAATCTATTATTCCTTATTATTAACATATTTAGCATCAACATGCGTAATAATAAGTTTGAATTTATTTAGTAACCCACTAAAAAAAATAAGACAAGAATAGATTAAATCATATTCTTGTCTTTAAATATTTTTAAGGGAAAGTTTTCAGATTTGAAAAAAGATGATCTTATCATTTTATTTTTCCAAAAAGGGTGTTTAATCATAAGCACCCTTTTTGGATGAGAGTAAATTGTACTGCCTGTTATTTCACTTTTTATAGTTTAATAGACATTACGTTTGTCCACTCACCATAAATTTTTTGTGTTCCAACCATTTTGTAAGAACGGATTTTGTAATAGTAAGTTTTACCTTTACTTAATCCTTTGTTCGTGTAATTAGTTGTTGTCACGCTAGTTAGGTGAGAATATGATCCTGTTTTTGATGTTGATTTAACAATTTCATATCCTGTTGCACCTGATACTTTTGACCAAGTTAATTTAACAGAATCTTTTCCAGCTTTTGTTAATTTCGCATTTGATGGTTTTGCAGGAATTGCTACCCATTTCGCGTAAATTGTTGTGTTTGCTGTCACACGATCTTTTGCGAAGTTCCAAGCTACTTTACCTGCAGCATCTTTGTACCATCCAATGAATGCATAGCCTTTTCTTGTCGGTGATTTCGGTTGGCTAATTGTTGCATTGTAAATTGCTGTTTTAGAAGTAACCGAACTTCCTCCGTTACTGTTAAATTTAACTGTATACGTGTTAATGTTCCATTTTGCATAAAGTGTGATGTTGTTAGTTAATGTTACAGAATTTCCTACTTGCGTTTTTAATGAAGCATCTTTATACCATCCAGCAAATGTATATCCTGTTTTTGTTGGTTTTGGTAAATTAATGACGCTATTGTAATTCGCAGTTTGAGCAGGAACTGTAGAACCACCATTGCTCACATAGCTCACTTTATACGAATTGATTTTCCACTTCGCATATAACGTAGTGTCGTTTGTCACTTTATCTTTTGCAAAGTTCCAAGCTACATTACCTGCAGCATCCTCGTACCATCCAACGAATGTGTAACCCGTTCTAGTTGGTGTCGGTGCAGTGATGCCAGTGTTATAATTTGCTGTTTTGTCAGCTACTTGGCTTCCACCATTACTATTAAAGTGAACCGTATAAGAGTTAACATTCCACTTAGCATATAGAACCGTGTCACCAGATACTTTGTCTGTTGCAAAGTTCCAAGGTGTTTTACCTTCTGCATCTTTATACCAGCCAACGAATGTGTAGCCTGTTCTTGTTGGTTGTTTTGTTTCATCAAGTAATGAATTGTACTCAGCTTTTACTGAAACTACTAGTCCAGCATCTTGCGTGTCATAGATGACAGTGTATTTTACCGGTTTCCATGTTCCGTAAATTGTTTTTGCAGAGTAAATCGAATTTGTGAAATCCCAAGGGATTGTACGATCTGCATCAGCGTACCAAGTCAACTCATAACCATGAACAGTTGGTGCTGTAATTCTGCGTGCTACAATTTGATCTTTTGTTCCATCTTTTACTTCATTTGGTGCATCACCTGGAAGGACGAAATGCACATTATATCCATTTCCTACTTTTTGAACTACTGTCACATCAGCATAGTCAGTAGCATTAATCATAATCGTATAATCTCTCGTTCTTGTGAACAAGCTCTTATCTAGGGTAATCGTTCGATTAACTTTGTCCACACTGTATTTTGATCCATCTACCGCACTACTGTTAAGTTTAATGCTTGTAATCGCAGTTGCCCATTCATTATCACTGAACTCTAATACGATATCGTTCCCTAATACATTATCCGTTGTATCTGCTGTTACAACAGAACCAGCTAACGCATATTTCGCATAAAGTGTGATTGGTTTTGTTACAATCGTATCAAAATCATATGGCATTGTTAAATTTTGATCTGTATACCAACCATAGAACTTGTAGCCAACTTTTGTTGGATCAACTGGTTTTGTCGCATTTCTGTCTACGATTTGAGCTGGAACTGGATCTCCACCATTTGATGCAAAAGTTACCGTATAACCGACAACTTGATCTGTTACGATAACATCTTTATAACCTTCTGAAACAATCGTTACATTGAACTTTTGTCCAACTGTGAACAGATTTGCTTTAAGTGTAATATTATTATTTGAGATTGTGTAATCCTTATTTAGAACTAATGTTTTAGCGCCGATTTGTACAGCCTTAATATTGTTTTTCCATGTACCGTCATCAGTAAATGGTAATGTAATATCGCTACCTACAATGTTTCCAGCAACATCTTTATTTACCGTTGGTGGTACTTTCATCCAGCATAGATAGAAAGTAGTATTATCTGTTAGTACTTTAGAGACTGTTGTTGAAATATCTGACTTCTTATCACTAGATCCAGCTGCATCCAAATATAGGTCTTGACTAATTGTTAAAGTTCCATTTGTTACACGTGTTGCACCTGTACTCAAATTAGGCGCATTTATTTTTGTAGTGACTAATGCATCAGAGAAGAATGTATCATTTGCATTCTTTAACGTACCGCCGTTTAAATCAATATGACGTCTATACCCAAGTTGAATACCTGGAATTGTGACAATTTCGCCTGTTGTCGATGTGATCGTTAAATCATATCCTGTCGGTGACATTTCACTAAATGCGAACTTTTCTCCTAACTTGGTTTGACCTGCTTTTACAGCTTGATCATGTGTAGCTGTTTTGAAGGATAGAACTCCGTTACTTCCGTTAGACGACAAGCTATAAGTGCTTGGGTCTAATGTATACGGATCTGCCGCTACTGATGAACCATCGCTTTTCACCTGATAGAATTTCGCATCAATTTTTGCAATTTTGTCTTTACTTGTTAACCAAGAAACATTCGTTAAATAATCTGGGATGTTGATTTTTAAATCACCTTCACCAAGCACCCATCCTTTTCCACTTACAGCGCCGTTACTTCCGTCAAATTTTACTCCATCCGGGTTCGCTTTATCAACTGGTGAATAATTTTGAGTTGTATTCATTTGCCATTTTGCATAAACTGTTTTGTCCTGGGTTAAAGCAGCTGATGAATCCCACGACGTTATACCTTCTGGCTCATTATACCAACCTAGGAATTTATAACCAGATTTCGTTGGTGCAGGATCTTTTGGTGAAATTAAACTACTATCTGGACCATTTGATCTACTTGCATTCGCTCTGTATCCCACTGCCATCGGCTTTATCGCTGATCCACCTTGGCTGTTAAAATTAATCGTATATCCAACTGGCTGTTGAGCTGTGTAAACAGGGTCATAACCTCCAATGACATCTGGATAAACAGTTCCATCTGCACCTACTGAGCCGATTGTAAATCTGTATAGTTGTGGCAGATAGCTTTTCCCACCAGGGTTGACAGTAGCTGCACCATAGGTATCAGGTTTGTTCGGATCAAGAGTCGAATCTGTCATAAATGTTTTCGCATTGAACGTAATTTGACCTGGTTTACTAATATCATAATATTTTTGATTTGTATCTGGATTGATTAAATTACTAATATCCATGCTCTTACCATTGCCAGTTGTCACAATTACCTTATTGATTCCATTACGCCATTTCGCATCTTCTGAGAAGTTTAATGTTAAGTCCTTCCCGATATGCGCTACAGTTGGGTCTGTGATATTTGGAATTGATGGCGTCGGTATTGGTACTGCTGATACTGTTAAACTTTTAGTAACATCTTGATATCCTGTCGCCTTCACTGTAATTGTGTAATTCGTTGCCGTCGGGAATAAAGAGCCCGGGAACGTAATTTTTGAAGGCATTGTTTGCGCTGCACCATTTGCGTCATAATAAATATATGCTGGGTTAATAGTTACTAAATTCGTTACATCCGTTGAACCTAGCATAATTTTTGTAATTGATTTTCTCCATACTACATCATCAACAAACACCGCGCTTGTAGGAGAAAGAGAGATTGATGCCCCATTTTGCAAGTCTTGTAACTTTGGTGTTGATGAAATTGTTTGTGCTGGAGCTGTAAAATTAAGCTTTTGCATGATTTGCTGTACCGTATCACCTGCATTTAACGTGATAGAGCCTGCATAGTCTGTTGTAAAAGTTGTATCTTTATCTACTGTTAATTGTGCAGTTGGAACAGTTAATCCAGCATCAATTGCACTTTGATTTTGTTGACCAAAGTTTTTGAAGATGAAATAGAAGTCATTATAATCAATTCCATATCCAAAACCTGTAGGCTTAATCCAATAAATATCTTCATCACGGTTCGTGTTTAAGAATGCTGTTTTGTTTGCTACATTATTTAATGGATTATTAAAATTATTTAGGTTTTTATATTGATAATAAACATCTATTTCCTTCATCAAATCTTTCATGTCGATTACGTTGTCACCGTTAACATCTCCACCTAAAAGGATCGGGAATAAACCTCGAATATCCTTTACAGTACCTGATTGATAACCGAATTTGTTTTCACCAATTACAGGTGTTTTTTCATATCCTTTAAAGTGTCCTGGTACACTTGCTTCAACCGAATATGGCTTGTCACTAACACCCATTGTCAGAGCATAATATGGGTTGATAAACGTATATGCCATTGTATTATTAAATGATGTTGGTTGGTCTGTTGTAAATTTATTCCCTTTATCATCCGTCGCAGTTACCTTCGCACCGGAATCAACCGTGAATTGTGGATAATTGTTGTTTATATTATTTCTTGCGAAAGATTCCGCTGCTATTTGCCCTCTAAGTACAGAGATATTCTGTCTTACATAAGGTACATTTGTTGGGAACCACGCTACTCTTGTATCTTCACCTGACAAAGTTAAATTCGCTTGTAGTAATTGATACTGGAATTGCCCAGTTATTGGATCAGGGCTGTTATAGGTCACGTCTGCTTCTATAATCGGCATATCATGATCAAGTGCACCCGCTGCAGCTATATTTGAAATCGTTACATCAGTTGTTAAGCCAACTCCATAAACTGGATGTTTATATGGTTGACCTACCGTAAGAACTTTAGTCGGATCAATCCCTTTACTGACTAAGTAATTTTTATACTCATCTGTTAAACGGATATTACTGAATTCATAGACACTATTAGTATTTAGCAAGAATTTACCGCCGGTCATTCCTACTCCATACTTAGTTGTCATTGTCATTTTGAATGGTTTATTATTATCAACAACTACTTTATCTTCATTACCTGGTCCTGCATCTACTCCATTAGATGAAGTTAATGTGACATACGGATTTCCCTTTTTAATGAAATAATAAGTCTGTCCGTTTACATCTCCATCACTTTCACCTGAATAATCCTGAGGCTCAATATAAAATTCACTACCCAATTTATTTGCTACATCCTCAGTAGTCACTCCAAAATGGAAGCGACCTTTCTCATTTGTATTAAAGTAAACAGTTGGGAAAATACTATCTTGATAACCTATAACACTGTTCAAAGCTTGATTTACAGGAACTGGTGTTACGCCATCCTTAGGGCTTGGCACTGACGTTTCTCCATTATTTTTCATTACGTCTATATTTGAGTCATAAACCGTACCACTGAATCCCTTGATTTCTTGTCCAGGTAGGTACCCTGTCGGATCAATTTCATAAATTCCACCCTTGGAATCTTTATCCATTGTCATAGTTGGTGGTGTACCGTCAATATAGACCGTATCTTCCGCTGTGTAACGTTTTCCATCTTTACCAGTTGCAATTAACTCCAGTGAGTAAGCACCTTCTTTTAAAACTTGCACTGAGTTTGAGATACCAGACGCATCATACGTTCCATCGTATGCCTTTGTAAATGGAAGATACCATCCATTAAAAAGAGTTAAAAGTGGTCCATACTGAACACCTGGGATCAAATTACTACCGCTTGATAACGTGTTAGCTATACCTATATATTTTCCATCCTTGTCTTTTATGGCAATATATAAGTCTTTCATTTCGTTATTTACCGATAAATTATAAGCTGAAATACTTCCTTCTGCCGCCGCTTTTATCGCTACTTGGAATTTATTAATTCCTTTTTCCGCAACTGTAATCGTAAACGGAATACGATAAGTTTCTGATGGGTCCTTTGAGTTTACAAGGTTAATATAACCTTCGTAAGTACCATCTAATGAATTTGACGGAACTGTAATTTTTGCCGTTGCTTTAACAGTACTTCTTCCGCCCACATTAATAGAATTCACATTTTTCCCATCAACAGAAAAATCGATTTTCACATCATTTCCTGTGCCAGGACCTACTTTATTCGATCCAGCAAATTTTGATGTAATAAATGCAGTACTTACATTAAATGTTTTACTACCAGTTCCTAGATTGGAAACGTTAAAATCTTTTGAAGAAACCACATCATCAGAACCGTTCGTTGCACCTTCTCCTCTACCTTTAAACCCAAAGAACATGCTTCCTGTCAGGTTATCAACTTCATGTGCCGTTGATGCATTTGAAGGATCGTCAAAAGTAACTGTTTTATCTAAAACTTGGACTTTAACATCTGCAGCGATTGCACGAGCCGGATCAACACGTCCAGCACCTACTTGATATACGCTATAAGTCTTTGAATCTGTGTCAATACTCTTTGCTGTATTCATTAATGCCGTCTTAACATCCGCAGGTGTATAATCTGGATGCGCCGCTAAAACTAATGCCGAGATCCCAGCCATATGTGGTGTTGCCATTGAAGTACCAGACATAATCTGATACGCAAGTTTATAATCATGAGTTTTATCGTTTTGTGGCTCCCAAATATCGTATGGAGCTGTTGAAGAAATATCAACACCAGGAGCTACAACATCTGGCTTAATTGTCCAATCTTTAACAGGGCCTGTAGAGCTAAAACTTGCCAATTCATCCCCACTCTTACTAATCGGTGTATCGAGTGTAGAAGGGAACGTAATGTTAGCTGATTTCGGATCTTTTTTAATCGCATCTGACAGAGCTTGTCCTTGTGTTTGTGTCAATGAAACCGAATAAACATTATCCATGCTGACACCTAAGAAGTTAGGTATATAACCTTGGCTATCTGGATCATCCGTATTATCCCAGATAATCATACCCGCTGCTCCAGCATTTTTAGCATTTGCCATTTTTGTCTGTAAGTAGTCCACTCCACGCTTAACTAGAACAAGTTTACCTTTCACATCAATTCCACTATAATCTGCTACACTTCCTAAACCAACATCGACGATTGGTAGTGTTTGCCCTTTATAAGCATCGTCTGATTGTGAAAAGTCTTTACCGAATAAACGTGTTTTATAAGAAACTGAACCATTCTTAATTGTCATTGTTGCAATTTGTTCAGGGATTGTACTTGCGCCTACAGTTATTGCTAATGCTGAAACCCCTGGTGAACCAACTGTAGCTTGTCCAGGACCCGAATTACCTGCTGCAACATCACACACAACACCTGCTAAAGTAGCATTATTAATGGCGATACTAGTTGGATAATATGGGTCATTAATACTTGCACCAAGAGAAAGATTGATCACGTCCATGTGATCTTTTACTGCTAGGTCAATACCATTTAATACAGATTCTGTTGTACCATGTCCACCTGGTCCTAATACACGATAGCTATAGATGTCTACATCTGGAGCTACACCATTAGCCGAATAAACATCATTATTATTCGTTGTATTCGCTGCAATCGTCCCAGCAACGTGAGTTCCATGAGACGTAATATATGGCTTATAATCTGCAGGAGGTGTCCCAGAGATTACATCGGGATCCGCTCTATCCGCTAACCAATCCTCATAAGTTGTTTCCATTGGATCATGGTCATCTACGTATTTAACGTTTCCGTTTGCATCTAATCCTTCATTATTAACTAAGTCATGTCCACCTTTATAAACAGCCTTCAAATCTGGGTGATTATAATCAATACCAGTATCTAATATACCAACCTTAACCTTTTGTCCTGCACGTGGACCTGATTTAATGATACCAGTATTACCTTCAGCTTGAAGTTTATCAATACCTAAAAAAGAAAGCCCACCTGTTGGCTTACCGGCAGATCTACTTGTCGCTACAGCTTGGGAAGCATTATCTTCTGGAACAGAAAATTCTATTTCCGACCAAATAGAAGCAACATCTGGATTTTCCGCAAGCTTTTCTACTTGATTTGCAGGTAGAGTTAAAGATACTCCATTAAATGCATCTGTGTATTCACGAGTAATACCCATAGAAGTATTGACAGACTTCCCGCCAACTATTTGCGTCTTAGGCTGTCCATTTACAAAGCTTTTAAATTTAGCATGAGAATCTGTTACCTTTTTTTGTGCATCAGCATATTCACTTGCAAATGTTTGACTATTTGCAGTCGCTCCCCCTTTAGCTAGAGATTGCTTTATGATTTGTATCTTAGCTGGATCTTCTTTAAATTGAACGATTACATTAATCTTTTTTGAACTAGTTAAATCCTTTTTGTCTACATGAATTTTCTGAGCATTATCTGCCCCAGTTAGCTTATTAATGTTTGCTTTTTGTTCAGCAGTAAGACCGTCAAGAATACGGTTTACTTCTTTCGCATCAAAAGTATTACTAGATGAATCTTGTTGATTCAGTTTAGTCTCAGCATTTGTACTTGCAAAACTTTGAGGAATCGCAACGTTTAAAAACATCGAACTCAACGCAAAGACTGAGATCATCTTTTTAGTTGGCTTCATACTCTTTCTTGATAATTTTCTCTTTTTCATGTTTTCCCCCCCAATAGATACGAACTCAATTTAAAATCAATTGCTAGATATTTTTACAGAAAATTCATGAATAAAAAAACTATTCTTAACAATTGAATAATTAAATATTACTCCAAGATTCACTTGTCTTGTATTGGGGGAATTTAGCGTTTTTTGATTTAATTTTGAATGAGAAAATGTAAAAAAATAAGATTATTTAGAGGAAAAAGGAGGTTTTCAGGCAGATAGGACTAAAAAAACCTTAATTTTTAAATATAAACAAAGTTAAATCATAAAAATTTTAAATTTGTTTAAATTTGGGGGAATTTTGAAGAATTCTAGGATTTTAATTGAAAAATTTTAAAAATTACAAAATTCCAATTTATACAAAAAAAATACTATCAATCTTTAAGTTAAAAAAGAATGATAGTATTTAATAATTCTATAATTTTCTAGTCATTTTATAACATTTTCAAAATTGTTCACTTATTTTAAACCTAATTGAGTTAACACGTCGTCAAGTGTTACACCTTTATAAGAAGTCTTAGCTTTAGGTGGATTTGGTACCGAACTATTTTGTAAACCAAAGTTTTTAACAACGTAATCCATATCCTTTTTGTCTACTACACCATCGAAGTTCAAATCAGAACCTGAATGGCTCGTACCCCAATAAGTTTGTAAATTTAATGCATCTAAAATATCAATAACGTTATCTTTATTTGTATCCCCAGCTTTTGCCTGACCTAAGCTAAAGCCTAACCATTTTCCAAGCGCTTCTCCGCGAACATTATCTGATAACACTAATTGTCTAGACAACGTAAAGTGACCAGGTGCATCTATCTTAACTGTATATGGTTTTGTATCAGGATCCAGGTTATCTGATACGACATAAGTTCCATTTTTGCTTGTCCAGATTGCATCTTGAACATTTTTCCCATCATATGAGGTAATTGTCACTTTAGCACCTATATTTTGTTGATCTAACTTATAATTCATCTGACCAGTAGCTGGATCATACGCTCCTTCTAATTTCATTGTGCCAGTATATCTAGACATTGTTTGTTTTATATCAAACGATTCCATATAACTGTAAACCTTATTTGTTACTACATTTGATTGATCGGTTGTCTCTCCAGTAATTTGATCCAAAACTGCAGGGAACTCCCTGTTAGTGTAACGTTTAGCTGTTACTAAGTCAAAATTAACTAATTGTATATCTTCAGGTAAAGATTTATTACCTAAATAGTTAAATGTTATTGTATATGTTGTTGAGTAATTAGGTTTAGTTATTGATGATACAGATACTTGTGCATCACCGTATTGCTTTACAGCATCACTTATTACAACATTTTCAATTTTTGCATAATCTTTGTATTCCGATACTGCAATTGGAATTGTAATTTTCGCAGTTTTTAGATTTTTGATATTATTAGAACGCAGAGAATAATTAATTGTATCTCCAGATGAAGCTTCTTGTTTATTTGCTTTTAAGTAAAAATACGGATACGTTTCTGGAACAAACACTACCTTTAAAAATCCCGTAGCATTTGATGTAAAGTTTCTTGCAGCATCAGCCCCATAAAATGACCATTTATATGGTACTATATTTTTTGGAACTTCTAATTGTTCTTTGAAGTCTCCATTTTTATCAGTGCTAAATGCAGGTAATGGGTAACCATTATTGCCATATACAGTAACTTGATTGCTAGACTGATCAATTGGAATTCCTGCTTTATTAGCAGCTTCTACTTCTGGATCATGAACATTGATATTAAAGTCATACAAAAATTTTCCATTTGAATCAAATTGACTCTCTTTATATTCAATAACCTTTTGATCTAACGAATCAAAGCTTGAAGTCATCGTTGGTTTGCCTTTTTCATATATGAAATCAGCTGATTTAGAGAATGTTTTACCTTGATCATTTGTACCAATCGCTCTTAATTTATAATGTCCTGTTTTTGCTAATACAATTGAATCACTTATTGGATTTTTTGGATCACCAGTGAACGGGAAATATGCCCCTGAAAATCCATTTGGCACTCCGCTAAGAACGTTTTCCGGAAGTCCACGTGTATCATATGATGCAAGTAAACCTAGATCTTCACCAGTAGTTCCATCTTGGACCACAAAATCGAGGGTTCTCATATGTGATTTTAACGAAATCGCAAATAGAATTTGGTTAAATCCTCTACCTGGTACAGCTGCATCACCTGAAAACATATTAGTGTTTAGTTTAAAAGTATCAATACCTTCATCAACTACTCGTCCACCAAATGGAATTTGATAAGTTTCTGTTGGGTTAGCTGCATTTGTAAAAACGATATATCCTTCATATGTGCCTTTTTCTGCTGTTTTAGGGATATTTAAATTAAACTTAATATTTTTTGAGCTAATTCCATTTAATTTAACTGAAGTCGGTCCAGTTAATGTTACACCATTTAATGCCGCATCTTTAGATCCTCTTAAACCTGTTTGGAATTTAACATTTACATTAAATGTTTTCGCTTTTTCACTTCTATTTTTCAATGTAACAGTACGGTCATCAGTAATATCTTGGTCATTAAATCCGAATGAACCGAAGCTAATGCCACCTGTTAATTCTTTTATCTTTTTTAATTTACCTTTATCACTTATTGTCGGAGTTTGATCATTAACTTGTAGTTCCACATTTGAGTGTATAGCTTCATAAGCATCAACTCGTCCGCTTCCAATTTCAAACACACTGTAATTTTTTGATAATGGATCAGCTGTGTTCATTAAGATTGATTTTACATCAGCTGGTTGCAAATCTTTGTTCGACTGTAATAACAATGCAGATACCCCAGCAACATAAGGTGTTGCCATTGAAGTTCCAGATAAGCGTTCATATGCATATTTATAATCTTCTGGTTTTGAACCATCTACTGTTTTATTGTTTACATAAAACGGTACCGTTGACATGATCGAAACACCAGGTGCTGTAACTTCTGGTTTAATATCATAGTTAACACGAGAAGGACCTCTTGAACTGAACGTAGCTAATTCATCGCTAGTTGAATGGATTATTGAATAGTCCCCAAACGAGAAGTTTGAATTACCTGCTTGAAGCGCTGCTAAAATTTGTTTTCCATCACTATTTGATATTGTAAATGATGGAATTGCATCGACTGATTCACCTAAAAATGCATTAATTGGCCCTTCAGCTTGGTTTAGCTCATCGTTATACATAATGACTCCGACTGCGCCCCTCGTTTTGGCATTTTTAATTTTATCAATTAATGCATTCGTTCCACGCTTAATGAATGCAATATTTCCATTTAGGTCTTTGCCGTTAAAATCAGCTGCTGTTCTAGCTAGACCGACATCTACTAATTTGAATGTTTTTCCTTTTAATTGAGTTAAATCATCCGAGTAATTTCTTACTAACTGTCTTAACGTGTAATTAGTACCATTTTGCACACCTGCATATTGATAAGCATTAAGTGAAATGGATGATGCACCAACTGTCAACGCTAATGCAGCAGCACCTGGTGATCCTAATGTATACATTTGGTCTCCAGAATTACCCGCAGCAACAACTGTAGTCACACCACTTAAAACAGCATTGTTTATAGCAATTGATGTCGCATAAAGTGGATCATTTAACGAGTTACCTAATGACAGATTAAGAACATCCATACCATCCTTCACTGCTCGATCTATCCCAGCCATGATCGCATCAGTTGTTCCGCTTCCATATGGACCTAAAACACGGTAAGAGTAAAGATCTGCTTCTGGTGCTGCACCAAGCATTTTGTATTCACTATCCGCTTTACCACGACCACCGATAATACCAGCAACATGTGTACCATGTTCTGTATAATAAGTAGTTCCACTACTAGGATTAGTTTCTGGTTGTCCTGATTTCTTCCAATCAGCATAGGTTGTTTCCATTGGATCATTATCGTTGTCGACGAAATCATATCCGCCTTTATAAGCATCCTTTAAATCTGGATGATTATAATCCATACCCGTATCCAAAATACCTACTTTAATACCTTTACCTGTGAATCCTTCTGCATGTAAGCGATCTAAACCATCATAAGGCGTGTAGTTTCCAACTTTTGCTTCATCAGCTTTTAATTGTTCGTTATCATCTGCAGTTGGTGGTTCAACTGAAAACGTTTCATTGCTCCAAACTGTTTTAACTGCTTTAGATTTTAATAGATTTTTTATTTGATTAGCTGGTAGGTTCATAGAAACACCATTAAAAGCATTTTTATATGAACGAGTAATTTTAAAATCTACCTTCTTATTATTGTCATCAATTAATAGTTGATCTACATCTTGATTAAACGTTTGATGATCTTGATCAATTAATTTTGTAGATTCATCTGTCGTTAACGTTTGTCCTTCAAGACTCGCTTGAAGCTGAGCAACTTTTGTAGGCTGATTTGCAAATTGTACGATGACTGATGTTTGTTCAGTAGACGTTTGATCAATATCAGCCGGAATTTGTAGACCTATTTCTTCATTAGCTGAAAGCTGGTTAAGTGCATCTCTTTGTTGTGGAGTTAAGTTTGCAAGAATATCTTCAGTCTTTGAATAGCCTGCAGCTTTTGTAAGATCTAAATGCCCAATAGATCCCAAAATAAAACTAGATGATAGAGCAACTACAGATAAGCTTTTAACAATTTTACGATTGTAAGACTTTTTCCCCATTTTCATCCTCCATGTCACTGTATTTTTATTACATATGCGAGTGTTCAATGTATAACGATACGTTAATTTAATGGTGAAAAACTGCAATAGCTCTCATTAAATTTTGTACTGTTTCATTACAAGCACATATTTTAATACTATTATTGAAAAATAAAGGTTTGGAGTAAATTGGGGAAATTTGGAGTTAGCTCCTTATTACAATAGACTTAATTGCAATCCATCCTTTAATAAAAAATTGTCGTTAATGAACATATTTTGTAGAAAAATTATCTTTTTTTTACACAGTTCAAACTTTTTCTTAATGAGATTTGTAGATTTTTGTAATTGTTCTAAAATCGAATTTGGGGGAAATCACCAATTTTCATTAAAATTATTGGAGAATCATTAAAAATCAAAATATTAAAACTATTCAAAATATGATATTTGTCCTATCTTTTCTCTTTAAATCTAGTGAAGAACTTTTAGAATAATAATAAAAATTCGTAAAAAAAAGAGTCTTTCGCAGACTCTTTTTTACAAATTGTTTTGTTTTCTACTAATAAAAACACTATTTTCTCAAATGATAAGGAACCGTCGTAACAACTACATCCTTTTGACTTATTAACCAAAGTCGAAGCAAAAGTGCCGTTTGATTATGAAGAAGATTATGCCACCATTTTTTAGGTATAAATTGTGGAATCACAATTTGGATGTGGCTATCTGGCTCGTTTCCTTCTATTAATTTAATGAATCTTGAAATTGGTGCAAGTACTGAACGATACGGGCTTTTTAGAACGACTAAGCGACAAGGATTACCCCATTCTTCCCATTTTTCTTCCATTCTCTTAATTGATTCATCATCAAATCCAACATAAACAGCTATCGGTTCTGTTGCAATACCTTTTGCAAATGATAATGTATTATGCACAACTCGATGCGTTCCTGAAACTAATACAACTGTAATAACTTTATTTGCTTCCGGTTGAAAAGAACTTAAATCGATACTTAATTCGCTTGATACATTTTGATAATGTTTATAAATAGCTAATGAGAAGAGTATTATTGTTGGAATGACAACTAATACAACCCAAGCACCATCTACAAATTTTGTAACTGCAAAGATTACGGTTACAACAGATGTTACAATTAAACCAATAATATTGATTGCTAATTTGACTTGCCAATTCGGCCCTTTTACTCGTTTCCATCTTCTCGTTAAACCTAATTGTGCAATGGTAAAAGATAAAAACACACCAATAGCATACAGTGGAATCAGTGCATTTGTATGTGCTTGGAATGCAATGATTAATATACTTGCGGCTGCAGCAAGTGCAATAATTCCATTTGAGTAACCTAAACGATCCCCTCTGTTTGTAAATCCTCTAGGTAAAAAACCATCAGCCGCTACGATCGCAGCTAACTGAGAAAATCCTGTAAAAGTTGAATTTGCTGCTAAAATTAAGATGATAAATGTAAACCAAATAATAACTTGATAAAGTATCCCGTGACCGAAGTACACCTTTATTAATTGAGATAACATCGTATCGTTTGGATTAGGTGAAATTCCGTTCACATATAAATGATATGCAAAGCCTAAAAGTGTAATTGAAGTTATAATTCCTAGCGCTATATATGTTTTAATTGCATTTTTTTGACGAGGTTCTCTAAAAACTGGTACTGCATTTGAAATGGTTTCAATACCTGTTAACGCTGAACATGCAGAACTAAATGCTTTTAAGACAAGTAATATACTTAAACCTTGTGGTACTGTACCAAATGTCGGTGTATGATGCTGTATAAATCCATGTTGAAACTCATCAAAGAATCCAGTAAAAATCAGAAGTAACATACAAATCATAAAGCCAAATGTTGGCCACGCAAATATTTTAGCTGATTCAGCAACCCCACGAAGATTTACAACTAATAATAAAAATACACAAAAAATTGCTAAAACTGTTTCATAAGGCACTACAGCCGGATATGCAGATGACACAGCTTCAAGTGCAGCAGAAACTGAAACCGCAACTGTTAAAATATAATCAACTAAAAGCGAACTTGATGCAATAAGTGATACCCATCTTGGTTTAAAATTGTCTTTTGCAATAGCATATGCTCCGCCACCACTGGGATAAGCTAAAATCCCCATAATATATGAAAGAATTAGTAACCCTAATAATAAAACAGTTGCTATTGTGATCGGTATGATATACCAGTGTGCTTTTCCCCCTAGACCAATCAACTCGGTCATTCCCGCCTCTGGTCCATACGATACAGATGAATACAAATCGGCTGCTAGAATTGGTAAAGCAATAAACCAAATCAACTTATTATGCTGTGCATGAATTTCAGCTGTTCTCATAGGTCTGCCAATAAATACGCGTTTTACACTATTAAAATTTGATATCGAATAATAAATCCCAAAAATCGCTAAAATAAACAGTCCAATTTCTATATATTCGGACGGATGATGCATAAATCTCTCCCCTTTTCTTAAAAAAGCAAATAAAACTAATGATACATTGGTAAAAACTTCTAATTTTTACTTTTTTGCACACAAAAAAACACTAAGCTTTACTTAGTGTTTAAAAACAATACTAAATAAACCCCTTTCTTTAAATGCTTACGAGGTTAGCTGTCGGATTCGGGATTAAAGAATACCCCTACCTTTACAAAAAAAGGATTCACCCCAATAAAGAAATGGTTCCCCCGCTCTTTTTAAGATTAAGCAATTATGGTTTTGAATAGAAATATATGAATTTAATAGTAAATATATAACTTCAGGTTAAATTTGTAAATAGACTTTTACTAAAATTTATCTAAATATGAGTTCTCTGTATTATTAGCGTACTTGATTCCAAACGATTTGTTCAGATTTACTTGTAGATAAAGTGTTCGTTAATACGTTTTGCACTTCAATTTGATTAAACGTTGAGATCTTTTTATTAGCATCTGACATATTCGTTTCGTACCCTGTCAGTAAAATAGAAAATCCACATCCTACTACTAAAGATAAAATTGCTTTTTTCATTTTGTTTTCTCCTTTCGATTTTTTTCATATAAAAAAACCATGACCTATGGCCGTGGTTTGACGTTCGTTTTTAAACGTAAGACCCGCTCAGTTGAAATTTCACGACTAATTAGCGTGCTTGATTCCAAATGATCTCTTTTGTTTGGTCAACTGTTATCATGTTTGTTAACACGTTTTGTACCTCAGTTTGATTAAACGTTGAGATTTCTTTTTTAACTTCTGACTTATTCGTTTCGTACCCTGTCAGTAAAATAGAAAATCCACATCCTACTACTAATGATAAAATTGCTTTTTTCATTTTGTTTTCTCCTTTCGTGATTTTTAAATATAAAAAAACCATGACCAATGGTCGTGGTTTGACGTTCGTTTTTAAACGTAAGACCAACTTCGGAAGTTTCGCGACTAATTATCTCACTTGATTCCAAACGATCTCTTTTGATTGATCAACTGTTAAAGTGTTTGTTAACACGTTTTGTACCTCAGTTTGATTAAACATAGAGATCTCTTTATTAACTTCTGACTTATTCGTTTCGTACCCTGTCAGTAAAATAGAAAATCCACATCCAATTACTAAAGATAAAATTACTTTTTTCATTTTGTTTTCTCCTTTCGCTATTTTTTAATATAAAAAAACCATGACCAATTGGCCGTGGTTTGACGTTCGTTTTTAAACGTAAGACCAACTTTATCATGATAAAAATCAGTCGTCAAATGGTTCTTTTTGGAAATTTGAATGTAAACGATTACTTAAAATAAACGATTTTTGATGGTTTATTTTTGGTAATCGTTTACATATTTATAGTTTTTTTCGATGGTAGTTTAAATATAAGAAAGTAGGGAAATCTCTCACGAGACTTCCCCCTTATCAAACCGTACATGCCCTATTAAGGCATACGGCTTACCCATATGTTGTAATGATTATCATGAGGATGCATTCCAGGCGTTTTGCATCTTTTGGAGACGAAGATAGTTGTAATATTCTTCGCCTTTTTCTTTTGCTCTTTTAATTCTATTCTGTAACCTGCGTTTAGCTTTTATCTTCCATTCATTTAAATACTGTTCTT
>NZ_JBHXLC010000013.1:16700-140276 GCF_042721555.1 Gottfriedia sp. NPDC058432 | reverse complement strand
GCTTTATATATTATTAAAGAAATTAATCTAATCAAATTTTTATGCACATAATAAAATGAATATTTTTTACTTATGAAAATAATAAGGCAAATTTAAATGAAATTTTAGTCAAATTTTCATCTGATTTTCAGAAAAGAATTTTAATATTAATAGATATGAGAAAGAGCTAGTAATGATATAACTAAAAAGATAAAGCGAGGGAAATATTAATCAGTAATCAAAAAACAATATATAAACAAAGTGGTGTAATAAATATGAAACTATTTAAGAAACTAAGCCAGGAAAATAAACATTTAGTGATTGCAACAATCTTAATGATCATTTATGTTTCTCCACTTTTCATATTAGGAGAAAATGCTCACATTAGAGTACATGATAATTTAGATTCAAACATTGCATGGTATAAAACACTTAAAAATTCAGGGCAATTATTTGGTAAATTAAATTCTACAATCCCACAGATCATTAATGGATTGCCTAGAAATGCTTATGGAACGGAATTTAGTGGTATTCAGTGGCTAAATAATCTCTTTTCGCCGATGCTAGCTTATTCCATCGGACAGACAATTACTAGATTTTTCGCGTTTTTTGGGATGTATATCCTGTTAAGAAAGCATTTTATAACATCAAAGGAAAATTACCTTATTAGAGTATGGGTCTCACTTGCATTTGCACTAACGCCATTTTGGCCGTCCGGAATGCTAAGTACATTGGGAATGCCACTAGCACTTTGGGCGTTTCTAAATATAAGAATTGGGAAATATTCTTGGAAAGACTGGATTACCCTTATTTTATTACCTTTCTATTCTAGTTTTGTATTAGGATTCTTTTTCTTTTTAGTATTTATGGGATTGCTATGGTTAAGAGATGTATTTGTAAAAAAGAAAATCAATCTAGTGTTCTTTTTAAGTATTTTATTAATGACTTTAATGTATTTAGCAATAGAATATCGCCTTGTATTCTCATTAGTCATTCCATCTGAACCAACAAGTAGAAACGAGTTTGTAAGCTCTACATTGGGTTTTTGGCATACGATTCGATTAGTGTTTAAGAATTATTTTTTAGGACATACACATGTCCTAACACTTCACACTCTAGTCATTGTTCCTTTATCTTTTATTGTATTCTGGACTTTAAGAAATAAAAAAAGAGGAATTATAGAAAAAAGGTTTCTATACTTATTTATTCTTAATTTTTTATTATCCGTTTGGTACGCCTTTTGGTTTTATAAAGGATGGAAGCCAGTAAAAGAACAATTTCAGCTTTTAAATACGTTTAATTTTGCTAGATTTCATTTTTTAAGACCTTTAATAATTTATTTAATGTTTGCCGTTGGAGCCTATCTTCTTTGGTTAAAGGGAAAAGGTTGGCAAAAGTTTGTGAAAATTTGTTTAGTAGTCCAAGTAATCGTAATGTTTTGTGCGAATGACGAGATTGTCTATCGAGTAGTGGGGAAACCATCTTTTAATCAATTTTATGCTGTAAATCAATTTAGTGAAATCTCAAAATATATTGGTAAACCTAAAAATAGTTATCGGGTTGCAAGTATAGGCATTCACCCTGCGATTGCTCAGTACAATGGTTTTTACACACTCGATACATATAATAATTTTTATTCGTTAAAATATAAACACGAATTTAGAAAAATAATTGCACCTGAACTTGAAAAAAGCCCCTTACTTGAAAATTACTTCGATCATTGGGGTGGAAGATGCTATTTATTTGTAGCTGAACTAGGTAAAAATTATGAATTTAAAAAGAACTCGAACGTAAAAATCCATCATTTACAACTAAATATTAACGAATTTAAAAAGTTGGGTGGGGAATATATTTTTGCGGCTGTCCCAATAGAAAATGCTAATAGTAATGGACTTAGATTGATGAAGACTTTTGATGATGTTCATTCAGCATGGCGCATCTATCTATACGAAGTAAAATAACCACTTTATAAGGACGTGATTATATATGATACCTTTATTAACAATTGTTGTACCTTGTTACAATGAGCAGGAAGTTTTTGAAGAAACAGCCTATCAACTCACTTACTTAATTGAAGAATTAATTTATGATTCTCTTATTTCAGATGATAGCAAAATTCTATTTGTAGATGATGGAAGTAAGGATCGAACATGGGAACTAATAGAAAAAGAAAGTATCGATAATTTATTTGTTAAAGGATTAAAGCTTGCTAAAAATGTAGGGCATCAAAACGCACTAATTGCTGGGCTTGAAATTGCTTATAAGCAATCCGATTGTGTAGTTTCAATCGATGCGGATTTACAAGATGATATTAATGTAATACGTAATTTTGTAGAAAAGTATAAAGAGGGTTTTGATATTGTTTATGGCGTAAGAGACAGTAGAGAAACAGATACCTTTTTTAAGCGTTCAACAGCGCTTGGATTCTATCGATTCATGGGGAAAATAGGGATTAATCTAGTTCCTAATCATGCAGATTTCCGATTAATGAGTAAAAGGGCATTAGATGAATTATTCAAATATAAAGAAACTAATTTATTCCTAAGGGGACTAGTTCCTCTTATAGGGTTTCCATCGACTAATGTCTATTACGATCGAAAAGAAAGGTTTGCAGGAGAATCAAAATACCCATTAAAAAAGATGCTCTCTTTTGCGTTCGACGGGATCACATCATTTAGTATAGCCCCGATTAGATTTGTATCACTGCTTGGGTTTTTATCCATCATATTTAGTTTGATAGCAGGTGGCTATGCAATAGTTCAACATATATTAGGAAATACGGTTAGTGGATGGCCATCATTAATGGTCTCAATTTGGTTTGTAGGTGGAGTTCAATTATTGGGAATCGGAATGATCGGTGAGTATATTGGAAAGATTTATCAAGAAGTAAAAAATCGACCTAGATACGCTATTGAAACAAATTTATATACAATGAGCGATTCTGAATTAGTAAATAAGGGGCAAAGATGAATAAGACATTTATCCGTTTTATTGCGGTAGGAATTGCAAATACAGTTGTAGGATTATCATTCATTTATTTATTTCTTCATTTATTTGGTTTGTCTTATTGGATTTCAACATTTATTGGAAATTCCATAGGAGCTTGTGTAAGTTATATTTTAAATCGAAATTTTACATTTAAAAGTCAAGGCTCTGTAAAAAAAAGTATTCCATTGTTTATTATAGTCATTTTAACCTGTTATTTTATAGCATTTAATCTCGGAGTTAAAATAATTGATTACATTTTAAATTTACAGGATTTTATCTCTCTAAATTATAAAAATGACTTAGCTGTTTTATTTAGTTCTGGGTTATATACGGTTTTAAATTACTTTGGTCAAAAATTGCTTGTTTTTAAGAATAAAAATATGACCAAAAAACAACTTAAAAACGAAAGAATGTGATTAAAATGAATATTTTAGTACTTGGCGGAGCTGGATATATAGGATCACATGCAGTATACATGCTGATTGAAAATGGCGTAAATGTAATAATTGTTGATAATTTGCAGACAGGAAATAAAGGAGCGATTCATTCAGAAGCCATTTTTTATAATGGGGATATTCGAGATAAGGAATTTTTAAGATCAGTATTTCAAAATGAAAAGATTGATGGTGTGTTACATTTTGCAGCAAATAGTCTAGTTGGTGAATCAATGGAAAAACCGTTGGAGTATTTTAGCAATAATGTATTTGGCACACATATTCTATTAGAAGTGATGAATGAATTTGATGTTAAAAATATCGTGTTTTCATCTTCCGCTGCTGTATATGGTGAACTTAAAATAGTACCTATCTCAGAAGACTGCATTCCAGATCCAACGAACACTTATGGTGAAACAAAATTAATGATGGAAAAGATGATGAAATGGAGTAGTTTAGCATATGGTATAAATTATGTTTCACTAAGATACTTTAATGTTGCAGGAGCAAAGCCTTCAGCCGAAATTGGAGAAGACCATTCTCCAGAGACTCATTTAATTCCATTGATTTTACAAGTTGCTTTAAATCAAAGGAAAGAGATTTCTATTTTTGGAGATGATTATAATACTCCAGACGGGACGTGTATTAGAGACTATATTCATGTTGAAGACTTGGTGGATGCTCATTTACTAGCACTTAAATACCTTTTTAATGGTGGGAAAAGTGATATTTTTAACCTTGGAAATAATAAGGGGTATTCAGTATTACAAATTGTTGAAGCGGTTCGTCGAATAACTAAGCATCCAATACCATATAAAATCAGTTCTAGACGAGTAGGTGACCCAAGTATTCTAGTTGCTTCTTCAGAGAAAGCTAAAAAAGTTTTAGGCTGGACGGTAAAGTATGAAGACATCGATTTAATCATTAGTGATGCTTGGAAATGGCATAAATCGAATCCTTATGGATTTAAGAATAAATATACTACTCAATATCATTAGAATTCTCTCTATATATAAAATCATAATTTGAAAAAACCTTCACCAAAAGTGAAGGTTTTTTCGTAAATTTAATTCTCACTTAACCTATAAATGTTTTACGGTGATAGAAAAATGATATAATATCACTAGTCGATTTATGGAGGTACGAGTATGAATCAACAGGAAATCATTTTACAAATAGAAAATTATGTTCGAAATCTTCATCAAGGTGATAGCTCTGGACATGACTGGCATCATATTGACCGGGTTAGAAATTTAGCTGTACATATTGCTCAAAAAGAAAATGCAAATCAATTCATCGTAGAATGTGCTGCTTTAGTACACGATGTAATAGATGATAAATTACATGATGATCTTGAAGCTCAGAAAACTCAATTAGAATCAGTTCTAAATGAATTATTAAATAGTATTGAAGAAGTAAACGCAATCATGTACATAATTGAAAATATCTCCTATAAAGGAGGAAATGGGGTTATTCCAACCTCTTTAGAAGGTAAAATTGTACAAGATGCTGATCGCTTAGATGCAATTGGAGCGATCGGTGTTGCTAGAACGTTTGCATACGGAGGTAAAAAAGGTCGTAGTATGTTTAACCCAGAGTTTAAAATAAGAGAAAACATGACGATCGAAGAATATAGAAGTGACAAAAGTTCTTCGTTACATCACTTCTATGAAAAAATATTAAAACTAAAAGACTTAATGAACACAAATTCAGCATTAGAATTGGCAGAGGAAAGACATCAATTTGTAGAAAAATTCATCGATGAATTTATGAAAGAGTGGAATTTTAAAATATGAAGATTTTAAGTGTAGAGAATTTAATTAAAACTTATGGGGAAAAAACTTTATTCGATAAAATTTCATTTACCGTAAGCGAAGGACAGAAAATTGGACTATTAGGTATAAATGGAACTGGTAAATCGAGTTTATTAAAAATTATTGCTGGTGTCGAGTCAGCTGATGATGGAAAAATTACTACTCCAAAGGATTATGTAATAAGTTATTTGCCTCAACATGAAGACTTTGATAAAAACCAAACAATTCTTGAAGCAGTATTTGAGAGTGATGATAAAGTAATGGTTTTAGTAAAATCATATGAAAAAACTTTACAAGCACTTGGAGAAGATCCATCTAATCAAGGATTACAAAATGAATTACTAAAATTACAAGCTGAAATGGATTCATTAAATGGTTGGGATTTAGAAGCAAATGCTAAGACAATTTTATCGAAATTAGGTTTATCAAATTTAAATTTAGACGTTTCATTACTTTCAGGTGGTCAGAAGAAAAGAGTAGCCTTAGCAAAAGCATTAATACATCCAAGTGATTTATTAATTTTAGATGAGCCTACGAACCATTTGGACTATGAATGTATCGTATTTTTACAAGAATACATAAAAAGACTGCAAAACGCTGTATTATTTGTAACCCATGATCGTTATTTTTTAGATGAAGTTACAACCGCATTATTAGAGCTATCAAATAGTAATATTTATCGATATGAAGGTAATTATCAGTATTATATTGAACAAAGAGCTGCTCGAGAAGAGCAAGATGCAGCTACTAATGAAAAAAGAAACAATTTATTTAGAAGAGAATTAGCTTGGATGCGTAGAGGAGCAAAAGCTAGAACGACTAAGCAAAAAGCTCGTATTCAACGATTTGATGACCTTTCGGGTAAACTAAACAATCAAGAAAAAGTGGAATTAGAGATGAACTTCCAACAAACTCGTTTAGGTAAAAAAGTTGTTGAGTTTATAAATGTTAATAAGTCTTTTAACGAGAAAAAGATATTAGATAATTTTAACTTACTTTTACTTCAAACTGATCGAATTGGAATAATTGGTGAAAATGGTGCGGGGAAGACAACTTTATTGAAAATGCTAGTTGGAGAAGAACAAGTTGATTCTGGTGAAATTGAAATTGGACAAACGGTTAAGGTAGCATACTATACTCAAATACAAGAAAATGTGAATCCAACTATGAGAATGATTGATTATATAAAGGAAGAAGCAGAAGTCATTCATACTCCAGATGGAAAAACAATTTCAGCTTCACAAATGCTTGAAACGTTCTTATTTCCTACTTCATCGCACGGTGTACAATTAGGAAAACTTTCAGGTGGGGAAAAAAGAAGACTATATTTATTAAGACTTTTAATGACTGCTCCAAATTTATTATTACTCGATGAGCCTACAAATGATCTAGATATTGATACTTTAACGGTTTTAGAAGACTATATTGAGAATTTTAGTGGAGTAGTAGTTACCGTATCACATGATCGTTATTTCTTAGATAAAGTTACAAATAAATTATTAATTTTCGAAGGTGAAGGGAAAATTTCATCTACATTAGAAAGCTATACGGATTATTTAGATCGACAATCTAACGAAAAACGTGAAATCGAAGTTATAAAAGAGACAATTGAAAAACCAGTTTATCAAAAAGAGCAAAAGAAAAAGCGATTAACTTATCAAGAACAAAAAGAATGGGACAACATTGAATCAGACATCGAAAAGCTGGAGAATGAGATTGAGCAACTAAATGAAAAATTACAAGGTGTAGGCTCTAATTTTGATGAAGCTTATAAACTTTCTAAAGATATTGAAGAAAAAGAAGCTGAGTTAGAACAGAAAATGGAGCGTTGGTCAGTTTTAAGTGATTTAGTTGAAAGTTTAAAGTAGATTATTAATTTTGAGTTTTGGATTATGATGTCATTTTACTACTCAAGTTTTTTTATCTCATAATGAATTTTTAAAAATAAATGTTTATTGAAAATACTATTTTCCTTTTTTTACGAACTTACAATAATTTTGTATTGTAGAAAAAAATAAAGGAGATGGTAATAATGATAAACAATGTTGTACTAGTAGGAAGATTAACGAAAGAGCCCATTTTACAAACTACACCGAATGGTAGGAAAACAACTTTTATTAATATTGCTACGAATGTTTATTCAGATTATCTGAAAAAAACGAGAACGAATTATGTTTCAGTAAAATTATGGGGTCCCATTGCTGAATATGCTACTAAAAAAGCAAAAAAAGGGATGGAAGTTTCTATTGAGGGAGTTATAAAAACTTCAAGTTATATAAAGGAATCTGAAAAACCTATTTATGTGACGGAAATAATAGTTGAGAAATTTCACCTTTTTACTCGTCGATCTGAAGAGTTAACTCACAACGCTGTCGAATCAAGTACAAATGAATTTGAAGAATTTGTTAAGGCGTTACAATAGTGAGTTTTTCCTCTTTTTGATAGAATGGACTAAATAACAAGAAGAGGAGATTAAGATGAAAATTAAGTCAATCGAACCAACACCGAGTCCTAATACAATGAAAGTGTTATTAGATGAGGAATTGCCATCAGGAAGTAGAAATCATTATTCTATTGATAATATTGACAAGGCACCATTAATAATTCAAGAAATATTAGGAATTGAAGGAATCAAAAGTGTCTATCATGTGGCTGATTTTATCGCCATTGATCGTAAGTCAAATGCAAATTGGCAAACCATTTTGCTTCAAGTCAGAAATGTATTTGGTGAAGAAGTAAATGATGAAGCTACTAATGAAACGATAATTGATAATCATTTTGGAGAGGTACAAGTATTTGTTCAAATGTATCATAATATACCAATGCAGTTGAAATTAATTGTAAATGGTGAAGAACAAAGAGCAGCCTTACCTCCATTCTATAAAGAAGCAATTATGAAACTAACAACATCTGCCTCAAATGTTGTATTTGAAAGACAATGGATTGATTATGGAATTCGTTATGGTGAATTATCAACAATTGAGAAAGAAATTATTGATGAATTAACGGCTACTCACACTGAAAACGATATAAAGAATATCGTGAACGAAGTGATGACGAATGATTCTACTAATGTTGAGAAAAAAGAAGTTCCTAAATTTGAACCATTTACTGCAGATATTTTTGAAGAAAAAGATTGGAAAAAAAGGTATGCGAGATTTGTAAAAATCGATCCTACACTTGAAGATTTACCTTTATTAGAGATTGCATTAAAAGATGAACATGTTTCAATAAGAAGATTAGCTACAGCTTATTTAGGTATGTTAAAATCAGAATTAGTGTTACCTTATTTATATGAGGCTTTAAAGGATAAGGCAGTGGGTGTAAGACGAATTGCTGGAGATTGTCTATCAGACTTAGGATTTGAAGAAGCAATGCCAGCTATGATTGAAGCATTAAAAGATCCTAGTAAATTAGTTAGATGGCGTGCAGCAATGTTTCTTTTTGAGCTAGGTGATGAAAGTGCAATACCTGCGTTAAAAGCCGCATTAGAAGACCCAGAATTCGAAGTGAAATTACAAGTTCAGCTTGCTTTACATCGAATTGAGAATGGTGAGGAAGCACTAGGTTCAGTTTGGAAACAAATGACTGAGCGTAATAAAATAGAAAATGACAAAGGAGAAACAAACTAATGAATGCATATGATGAGTACATGAAAGGGATCGTAAAACCAATGAGAGAGGAATTAACTTCAAATGGTTTTACAGAATTAACTACTGGGGAAGAAGTCGAGTCATTTATGAATGAATTAAATGATACTGCTTTTTTTGTAATCAATTCAGTTTGTGGTTGTGCTGCTGGACTTGCTAGACCTTCTGCAGTCCAAGCTGTTATTGATTCAGAAAAGAAACCTGCTAATGTTATGACAGTATTCGCTGGACAAGATAAGGAAGCTACTGCAACGTTAAGAGAATATTTAGCTGACTTCCCACCATCTTCACCATCAATGGCAGTATTTAAAGGTAAAGAGGTAGTTGGCTTTATTCCTCGTGAACAAATCGAAGGTTCAACTCCTGAAGACATTAAAGCAAGAATTCAATCGATATTTGCACAAATGTAAAAAGAGGATTTACCTCTTTTCAGTGTATAAACAAAATCCAAAAATTTGACTTTCAAACTGATTGCTAGCGCTTGTCTTTCGAGGAGCGGAGTTACCTTAAATGGTAATGAGCACCTTAGGCAGGCAAAGCAACGAAGAAAGCGAGCGTTTGGCGGGCAGCTGAAAAGAGGATTTTTCCTCTTTTTTTCTTAATTAAGGAGACATATGATTATTACAACTTGTTTAAGACCAGATGTGTATTTAGAAAAGGAAGCTGAGAAAATTGCTTCAGACTTAAATGGACAGCTAATTCTCCGAAAGGAATTTAGCATTGAAGAAATCTATGGTCAATTTAAAAAACCTATACTTATATTAGGTAAAAATAGATTAGAATGGTATGAGGATGACGAAGCAATTCCGTATTTTTTTCACCCGAATTCCTCAGTTTTTAGAATTAGGCGATTGATGAAGGGTGAACATGATCCTTTTTGTGACGCTTGTTTACTAACAAAAGGTGATTCAATACTAGATTGTACACTTGGAATGGCTTCAGATAGTATTGTTGCAAGCTATGTTGTAGGTGACCAAGGTAAAGTTTTAGGCTTAGAGAAAAACCAAATTATCGCTTACCTTACTAAGAATGGCCTAAAAACAAATAAACAGAACATTATAGATTGGTCGAATATCATCAACAAAATTGAAGTGAAAAATATAGATTATAAAACTTATTTGAAGACACTTCCAGATCAATCTTTTGATATCGTTTATTTTGATCCGATGTTTGAAAAAAATATTGAAGCCTCTTCGGGTATTGCAGCATTAAAAAATTTAGCTTCATATGATGACCTAACATATGAAGTAATCAATGAAGCAAAGCGAGTTGCCAAAAAAAGGGTAGTGTTGAAAGATCATTTTAGAAGTGAAAGATTTAAAAAATATGGATTTAATCAATTAATTCGCAAATCATCAGAATTTCATTTTGGTTATATTGAAATTAATGCAGAAGATCATTAAGAATTAACAATACATAATTAGGAGGCTAATATGAAGCAATACTTAGATTTATGTAAACACGTATTAGACAATGGCATGACAAAAACAGACCGTACTGGAACAGGAACAATTAGTACATTCGGTTATCAAATGCGATTTAATCTTCAAGATGGCTTTCCTTTAGTAACAACAAAGAAAGTTCATTTAAAATCAATTATTCATGAATTATTATGGTTTTTAAAAGGCGACACTAATATTCAATATTTAAAAGAAAATGGTGTTCGTATTTGGAATGAGTGGGCAGATGAAAATGGGAATTTGGGCCCTGTATATGGTGAACAATGGAGATCATGGAAAGCCGCTGACGGCTCAACAATTGATCAAATTACTGATGTAATTAATCAAATAAAAACAAATCCAGATTCTCGAAGAATGATTGTTTCTGCGTGGAATGTTGGAGAACTTGATAAGATGGCATTAGCACCATGTCATTGTTTTTTCCAATTTTATGTGAATGATGGAAAACTTTCTTGTCAGCTTTATCAGCGTTAATTCTGAGCGCCTTTACAGAGTAATCTGTATCGAAAACCTTGCTAAACGGGGAAACTCTTAAATTAAGACAATCCCGTGCTAAATTTATTCTTTTGAGACGATAAAGAATAATAAATGCCTAACGACTATCCAAATATGGAGTAGGGTGCAAGTGATTGGCACCCGAAATGCAAGGGACCTTATATGAGGTCGTGATATAGTCTCATCTGCATGGTGACATGCAGCAGTTCTTTTAAAGAACGGGCCAAGCGTAACGAACTTGGTTGAAGATTTTGTCAGCTGATATTTTCCTAGGAGTTCCATTTAATATCGCATCTTATGCACTATTAACAATGATGATTGCTCAAGTATGTGATTTAGAATTAGGTGATTTTGTGCATACGTTTGGAGATGCGCATATTTATACAAATCATCTTGATCAAATTAATTTACAACTTTCAAGAGAGCCTCATAAATTACCAAGAATGAAGTTAAATAATGAAATTAAAAACATTTTTGAATTTAAATATGAAGATTTTACATTAGAAGATTATGAATGCCATCCTGCGATCAAAGGGGTAGTAAGTGTATGATTGCTGCATTAGTTGCGATGTCAGAAAACAATGTGATCGGTTTAAATAATAAAATGCCTTGGCATCTTCCACAGGAGCTTGCTTATTTTAAGAAAGTAACTACTGGATATACAATTATTATGGGAAGAAAAACCTTTGATTCAATTGGTAGACCACTTCCAAACCGAGAAAATATCGTTGTGACAAGACAAAAGGATTTTCATGCAGAAGGTGTTACAGTCATTAATGATGTTATAAGTTATGTTGAAGAAAATAAAAATAAAGATTTATTTATTATTGGTGGAGCGGAAATTTTTAATTTAACTTTCCCATATTTAGACACACTTTATATTACTGAAATTGAACATAACTTTGAAGGTGACACTTTCTTTCCAAATTTTTCAAAGGAAGAATGGAATGTTAAATCTGTATCTGATGTACAAGTCGATGAAAAATCAAAAATTAAATTTAAATATTTTGTTTATGAAAAAAAGTGTTGACATCTTGAATTAGAGATATTATTATGAGGTTAAGGGATTTATTTATCCCTTAATTTTTAATAATAAATCTCGAATTAAAGATAAACGAAACTGAGAGGAAGATGTTTAAGATGAAAAAATTACTTTATATTACTGCAAATCCAAATGCAATTGAAAATTCATTTGGTCTATCTGTAGGGGAAGCATTTATTAATGAATACAAAAAAGCAAATCCTGAAAATGAAGTTGTTCATTTTGATTTATTTAAAGAAAATGTTCCTATGTTAGATGGAAATGTATTTGATGCGTGGGGCAAATTAGGAAACGGTACTGCTTTTGAAGAATTAAGTGCTGATCAACAAGCTACTTTAGCTGCTATGAATCGTAACTTAGAAATTTTCACTCAAGCTGATGAGTATGTATTTGTTACACCATTCTGGAACTTTAGTTTCCCATCAGTAGTAAAAAACTTTATTGATAATATCTCAATTGCTGGCAAAACATTTAAATATACTGAAAATGGTCCAGTTGGTTTACTTGAGAATAAAAAAGCTTTACACATTCAAGCAAGTGGTGGCGTTTATTCAGAAGGTCCTGCAACTGGAATTAACTTCTCTAGCCCATACTTAACAAGTATTTTAAACTTTGTAGGTGTTACTGATGTAACTACATTATTCGTAGAAGGTATGGCTGCAATGCCAGATAAAGCACAAGAAATTAAAGCTAATGCAATTGAAAAAGCTAAAGTTCTTGCTGCAGAATTCAGTGGTGCAAAAGTTTCGAACTAAAGATTCACTATATTAAGGAATCGGCTAATACAAGCCGATTCTTTTTTTTTGATTCTCGTTTTATAACATAATCAGGATGGATAATACTTTTCAAGTGGTTGGGCATTTTGTATAATAATTAACATACTCAATTATCGGAGGATTAATATGTTTCGCACAATATTTGCTGCAACACGCATTGTCATTGGTGTAATTGAAGCAAAGCTAAAATTATCATCAGTAAAAAAAATACCAAAAGAATTACCTGTACATGAGCAAGACCGTTTAATGCACCAATTTCCAGATTATTTCGGGAAAATGATGATTGGTTGTACTGGTAGTAAAGTTAAGGTTGAAGGAATCGAAAATATTCCTAGAGATCAAGGTGTCCTATTTGTAAGTAATCATCAAAGTAATTTTGATATTCCACTATTATTAGGATATTTAGAAAAACCTATTGGATTCATTGCAAAAATCGAACTAAAAAAACTGCCGATTGTACCTGACTGGATGGATCAAATGCATAGTGTATTTATGGACAGAAGTGATCGAAGACAGTCACTTAAAGCTATAAAAGAAGGCGTTGATAAACTGAAAAACGGCCATTCATTAGTAGTTTTTCCAGAAGGAACTAGAAGTAAGGGTAGTCAAATGGGGGAATTTAAATCAGGAAGCCTTCATTTAGCAACGAAGTCAGGGGTTCCAGTTATTCCTGTAAAAATTGAGGGGACCTATAATATTTTAGAAGCTAATGGTAATCGAATTAAACCAGCAATGGTTACACTTAAAGTATTTCCACCAATATATCCTGAACAAATTGGAATGACTGATGCCAAAGAATTAACGAACTATATTAAAGAGATTATTGAATAATAAAACTAAAAGCGCTCATTTGAAATGAAGCGCTTTTTTTAAACTACAAATTTAAATATACAAAAATACATAGATGCACTACCTAATAATACAAATAAATGCCATATTGCATGACTATATGGCCAGCGTTTGACTAGAAAAAAAATTGTACCAATCGAATAAAATAGCCCTCCTAATAATAAGTAGAAAAATCCTATTCCAGATAGTCCTACATAAATAGGTTTAATTGCGAACATCATTAACCAACCCATAATTAAATAAACAATGGTTGAAAATAATTCAAATCGATTAACATAGATAAATTTAAAGATTACTCCCGAAACTGCCAAACCCCAAATAATGGTAAATAATGACCAGCCAATCTTGCCTCTTAATGTTACGAGTAAAAATGGAGTGTAAGTTCCAGCGATTAATAAATAAATTGCAGAGTGATCTAAAATTGTAAATAGTCTAATTAATTTTGGGTCTTTCACGCTATGAAGTAATGTTGAGCAAATATAAAGTAGCAACATAGACAAACCAAAGACTGTAAAGGAAATTAAATGCCAAGGTGTCCCTTTATTAATAGCCTTATTAATTAAATAATATAGTGCTGGGATACTCAGTATTGCACCAATCCCATGAGTAATAGCATTTGCTAATTCTTCTTTCATTGCTCTACTCATAAAAATGCCTCCTATTTTAATTGAATCATTTTTAACTATGAGAGTATTATGAACAAATCTAGAGATTTAATGTTTTCAATATTTTATAGCTGTATGTATATTTTGATAGATCATTTTAACAGTTACTAAAAAGGAACGATTCATAACAGAGACAGATATGGTAAGCTGAAATTAAACAAAATTATCTAATCGGAGGTATATATGTTACTCATAAAAAATGGTGAAATATTTACACCAAAGTCGATAGGTAAAAACGATATTTTAATATCGAATGAAAAAATTGAGCATATTCATGAAGAAATAGACATTACCTCAACTTCAACTTCGGTACCTATACAAATATTTGATGCATCTGCCTACTATATTGTGCCTGGCTTCATTGATGCACATGTTCATCTTATTGGTGGTGGAGGGGAAGGTGGCTTTAAAACAAGAACTCCAGAATTATTGTTGTCTGATTGTATTAAAGGAGGAATTACCACCGTAGTAGGAGTCATAGGAACAGATGGAACAACAAGAACTATGACTAGCCTACTAGCAAAATGTAGAGCATTGGAAGAAGAGGGAATAACTTCATTTGTCTATACGGGCTCATACCAAACACCTGTCAAAACGTTATTTTCTAAAATTGAAGAAGACATCATTCTAATTGATAAGATTATCGGTGTAGGTGAAATAGCCATTTCGGACCATCGATCATCTCAACCGACAAAGGAAGAATTTGCAAGAATAGCTGCACAAGCTCGAAATGGGGGCTTACTTTCAGGAAAGTCCGGCGTTGTGAATGTTCATATAGGAGATAGTAAAAAAATGCTGTCAATGATCGAGGAGATTGTCGAAGAAACCGAATTACCAATTACACAATTTTACCCAACACATATTAACCGCAATAGCTATTTATTTGAAGCAGGAATTAACTTTGCTAAAAAAGGAGGGTTTGTTGACTTTACAACTAGCTCAATCCCACACTTTTTGAATAATGGTGAAGTGAAATGTAGTGTAGGGTTGAAAAGAATGCTCAATTCAGGTGTTAGCATTGATCAAATCACGTTTACATCTGATGGACAAGGTAGTCTACCCGATTTTGATGAAAACGGAATACTCCGAGGCATGAAGGTTGGAAGAGTAAGCAGTTTATTTAACGAAGTAAAAGACGCAATTTTAATTGAAGGCATCAAGATTGAAGATGCAATTAGCGTAATCACTAAAAACCCAGCCAATATATTAAAACTACAAAAAGGCCAAATCAAAAATGGATTCGATGCAGATTTAGTCTTCCTTAATAAATCCTCACTAGAAATTGAAGCAGTTATTTCAAAAGGAAAAATTATGATGCAAGATAAAGAAGTTTTAGTAAAAGGAACATTTGAATAAGAAAAAGTTTTAGAGGTAGAAAAGCAGGTAGTACCAAGTGTACCTGCTTTTAGTGTGTTGAAATATAAAATGCTCAATAGGGAAATGGTACATTTAAATATTATTGATGATAAAATTATTATTTTTTGATGTTCTGTTAATGATTTTAAATTGTATTATGTTTGAGCATTTTTATTATACCAACAAACTCTGCAATTGTTTTTTCTCAGAATAGTATTAAGAACTAATTTTTTGAAAAACAAGAGTTAAATGATTAGTTCTTAAAGTTGATTTTCGATTTTAATTGACCTACAAACTGATTAATACACTGTTATTTTACTCTAAGTAAAGGATATTAAATTAGATTTTTATTGTAGACTTTTCTTTGATGAATAAGTTGATTGGAATGGAGGGGTGCTCGACTCCTATGGGATATGCGGGAAGGCTGAGACCCCACAGGAACGAACGTGACGAGGAGGCTCAGGTCTCGCCCCATGGAAAGCGAGCATCCTGTAATGGAAATCAACCTCACTCTATTTCAACAGCGTGAAAGCAGGAAGTACTAATTACTACCTGCTTTTAAAATTTTTTTCGTCCTCAAACCTTTAATTTCTTAATCCCTCTTCGTTTCAACGAATAAAACAATAATCGAAAATTCATACTAGAAATAATTGTATTCGAATGAGGTGAATGATTTGTATATAAAAAAGACTGCATTAATCTTAATTTCGATAATTGCAGTCGTTATTTCGGCTTGCAGCAGCAATAATCAAGATTCTAGTAATACGTTTAAAATAGGAATCGTCTCAAATTCAAATGGAAAGAATAACAGTTATTTAAACTCAAGTGCAATGAAAGGTATTACTAAATTTGCAAAAGAGGAAAATTTAAAAAAAGATCAGAATTATAAATACATTACAACAAGTAGTACAAAAAGTTTTGAAAAGAAAATTACTAAAATGGCTGATTCAAATTATGATTTGATAATTGGAATAGGTAATAATTTATCTTCTGTATTAAATAAGGTTGCAGAAAACAATAAGAGTACTAAATTTGGTGTGATTGATTCAAGGGTTGACCAACCAAATGTAATTAGTATTAATTTTACTGAACAAGACGGAAGTTTTTTAGCAGGTGTAATAGCAGCAATGAAAACAAAAACCCAAAAAATTGGATTTATCGGTGGGGACGACAATGAAATTATTAACAGATATAAGTATGGGTTTATTTCTGGAGTAAAATCAGTAAATAAAGAAATTGAAGTTCTAACTGCGTATTCAAATACGTTTAATGACCCTAAAATAGGTTCAAGAATAGCAAACGACTTTTTTATGAAAGACGTAGATATTATTTTTCCTGTAGCGGGTTTAACAAGTAAAGGCGTATTTACAACTGCAAAAAAGGTTAGAAGATCAAATCAAAGAGAAGTATGGGTAATAGGAGCTGACCGTAATGAGTATAGACACGGTTTACCTGAAAACGTAACGCTTATCTCACTTGTGAAAAAAATTGATCAAGCAGTATATGATTTAGCTAAACAAACAAAATCAAATGAATTTCATGGCGGTAAAACATTAATTTATGGTTTAAATGAAGATGGTATAAAATTAATTCTGGCGGATAATAATGTTGAGGAGTCAATATTAGTAAAGGTCAATGAATATAAGGATAAGATTCAAAGTGGTTCTTTAGTGGTACCTAGTAATAAAGAAGAGTATTTACAGTTTAGAGATAAATTAATTTAAATTAAAAACAACAAAAAGAAACAATAATATTATTATGTAAACTAAAAACAAATAAGTTATTAAATTTTATTAAAATTCCTTGAAATTATTTGACGAATGAACAAATTTTTGACAATATTACTATATAAGGAAAGTTTGGTACTTACTTATTAATAGTGGATGGAAGTTGGGGGAAAATAATGGCTAACATAGGCTTTCCAGGTTTAATTTTAATTTTAATTTTAGCATTAATTATATTTGGACCAAAAAAATTACCTGAAATCGGAAGAGCATTTGGAGATACACTTAGAGAATTTAAGCGTTCTACACAAGGTTTAACAAATGATCTTTTAGAAGAAAAAGACGAAAAGAACGGCAAATAAATCAGTAAAAGACTCGGTAAAAGTACCGAGTTTTTTATTTTGGAAAATTCTACATCTACTTCTTTTTTATCTATAACCTCATCATGACCTTCTTCTAAATAAAAACTTCCTCACTTGTCAATATGATTTTTAAAGAAATATTGAAATTTTAATGGAACTTTAATATTTACTGTCAACTTATAGTAAAAATGATATAATAAATTTGCTTTGCAAAATTTGTAGAATTTTAGAGAAGAAAGATGTGAATTGATTGGCAAACATTAAAATTGTAACTGACTCAACGGCCGACTTATTAAAAGAAGAAATTGAAAATTTAAATATAACAGTCATTCCTTTAACAATTCAAATAAATGGTGGAACATATTTAGATGGAGTTAATATATCTCCAAAGCAATTTATTGAAGAAATGCAACAATCAGTTGAATTGCCAAAGACATCTCAACCAGCTGTAGGAAAATTTGTAGAAACATTTGAAAAATTGACAGCCGATGGAAGCAAAGTCATTTCAATTCACTTATCTAGCGGTTTAAGTGGTACTTATTCAACTGCATGTGCAGCTGCTGGGATGGTTGAAGGTGATGTAACAGTAATCGATTCAGCTTTTATTACAAGAGCAATGGCTTTTCAAGTCATCGAGGCAGCAAAAATGGCTGAGGACGGATCCACTGTTGAAGACATTGTTAATCGTCTAACGGAAATTAAAAATAGTACGTATTTATATATTATGGTAGATACACTTGAAAATTTAGTTAAAGGTGGAAGAATTGGAAAGGGTAAAGCCTTCATTGGGTCATTACTAAATATTAAACCGCTTGCATCACTTGAAGGTGGGGTTTATTCTCCAGTCGGTAAAGTACGTAGCCATCAGCAAGTAGTAAAAACTTTAACTAAATATTTTGAACAAGACACACTTGGAAAAACCATAAAAGGTATAGGAATTGCTCACGCAGATGCTACTGAGCTTGCAGAGACTCTTAGAAATTCAATTCAACAACTAACGAATCTTGAATTAGATGAAACCGTTTATACAACCCCAGTAATTAGTACGCATACAGGAAAAGGTGCTATAGGGTTCATTTTTTATGCTGAATAGATTTATATTTAACATTGGAAAAAGAAGAAGCTTAATAAATGGCTTCTTCTTTTTTATTTCTAACGGTAGAGTGATGAAATGTTTCACCTAGTAAAGAAATTTGAAGCTTTTCAGGTTTTATTTTTTTCCTTTTCCATTCAGAACATAATCGCTCTAGAGCCTCAAAAGGAGTATCGTCTGCAAGTTTAAATGTTCCGTAATGCATTGGGATAAATAACTTCGCGTTTAGATCTAAAAACGCTTGAACAGCTTCTTCTGGTGACATATGGTTGTGTTTCATAAACCATTCAGGTTCATATGCTCCGATTGGAATAATTGCTGTATCAATTTGAAATCTTTTACCGATTTCTTTGAAGCCTGAAAAATAAGCACTATCACCAACGTGATAGATACATTCTTTAGACGTTTTGAAAACAAATCCACCCCAATGTGATTTATTTCTGTCAAATAATGTTCTCTTCGTCCAATGTTGAGAAGGTACGAATGAAATATTGATCCCTAAAAGGTCTTTTGACTCCCACCAATTCATTTCATGGACATTTTTATAGCCTTTACTAACAAATTTTTGTTTTAAGCCGATCGGTAAAATAAATCGTGTTTTTTTAGGGAAGTGTCGCAATGTATTAAAATCTAGATGATCATAGTGACCATGAGAAATACAAATTATGTCAATTGGAGGTAATTCTGATATAAGTATGCCTGGTTTTGATAATCGTTTTTTTAAAGCCATTTGATTAGCATAAACAGGATCAGTTAAAATATTGACTCCATTTATTTGTATTAAAAAAGTAGAGTGTCCAATCCAAGTAATTGTTGTTTCATTACGATTTTCCTTTAAATAGGAGATTTTTTTATGACTACATTGTTGAATTACACTACTATAATCCTTTTTTGCCCTACTTCTTTCTATTCCGCATTTGATAATATCTTTAAAAGTTTTACGATAACTCGTGTCTAAATTTTCATATTTTTTATTTGCCATTATCAGTCATCCTTTCAAGATTCTTTATCAATATGTTTAGTTTAACTTTACTTTGTAAAAATATCATTTGAAAAATTTTAAATATATATGTCAATTAGTTTAAATTATTAGAAAGAAACGATCTGTTTTTGATACAATGGACAAGTACAATGCTAGCGTAGGGGGATAAGTATGAAGAGAAATACGGTATTTGTGACATTTATAATGATTTTATGCCTGGCTTTATTAAGTGGCTGTGGAAATAAAATTGAAAATCCTTTAAATTGGGATTTAGAAAAATTTACATACACTAACCAGGACGGTAAGTCTTTTGGGACAAAAGATTTAAAAGGAAAAGTCTGGCTAACAGATTTTATATTTACAAGTTGTGAAACAGTTTGTCCGCCAATGACAGCAAATATGGCAAAACTTCAACAAAAGGCTGCAGAAAAGAAGTTAAATGTAGACTTCATCTCATTTAGTATTGATCCTGAAGTTGATACGCCACAATTATTAACTACATTCGCAAATAAATTTAATGCTGATTTTAGTAATTGGAATTTCTTAACGGGATATTCTCAAAAACACATTGAAAAATTTGCATCTGAAAATTTTAAAACGATTGTTAAAAAACCTGAAAACAATTCACAAGTTATCCATGGTACTAAATTTTATTTAATTGATCAAAACGGAAAAATCGTTAAAGATTATAGTGGTGTAAGTAATGTGCCATTTGATGAGATTTTATCTGATATGGAAATATTAACAGGGAAATAAAACTGCGTTTCAGTAAAAAAATCATCTATCTATTTAATAAAAAACTGAGTTTCTAAAAGATACTCAGTTTTTTTGTTTAATTTGAATTTAGTTAATTGGATTCGTTTAAGTAGTCGGTAATATGCAAAATCGTGTTTTAGTCTAAAAAGATTTGTTTTTGGTATTCAGGTAATTTTGTACCTTTTATGACAAGCATACCGTTTTCGTATGTTGCTGTTGCAGTTGTTGCATTAATTGGGAAAGGTAATTTTACAACTCTTTGGGATTGGCTATAAGAATATTTTTTATAGGAGTAATTTGATTGATCATTTTGTACTTCAGTAGTTGTATCAGATTTTAAGCCAATTGTTAAGATTGTTCCTTCAAGGTCCATATAAATTTGTTCTTTACTTACACCTGGCATACTTGCCTGAATGATTAATTCCTCACCGTTTTCAATGATTTCTACACCGATTGAGGAAAAAACTCCATGTTTATGAAAGAATTTATCAATCTCATCAAAAAGACCTCGAATTGGCGACTGATCGATTAGATCATCCACCTTTTTTAAATAATGTTGAAGATCAATAGATGAATGACTTTGCTTTTCATCTTGAGTGTTGTTATTTTCTTTTTCACTCATTTTCATACCTCCTATCATTCCGACTAACGCAGTATATGTAAGGAGCCTAAACACTGTGCATGTTTTGATGTAAGGATTTTTTATGAATAGGCATGTTGAAATTCAATTTTTGTAATGTACAATGAATGGAAAGATAAAACGCGAGAAGAGGAAGTAGAATGGAAATACTTTTTGCAACAAAAGAAGATGTACAAGAAATTGTAACAATTTATAATGATGCAATTCTAAATACTACAGCAACATTTGATATGAAAATAAAAACGGAAGAAGAAATGCAAAAATGGTTTTCCAACCATACAGATCTTTACCCGGTAATTGTTTCTAAAGATAATGGGCAAGTAACTGGGTATTGTTCACTTACTCAATTTAAGGAAAAAGATGCATATAAACATACGGTTGAACTATCTGTCTATATTCATCCTGATCATCGTCGTAAAGGGCTAGCGAAGGCATTAATGGTTGAAATGATTGAAACTGCTAAAAAATTAGGCCACTTTACAATTATTTCTTGTATTACTAGTGGGAATGAAGTGAGTGAAAGATTACATGAGAAATTAGGATATAAAAAGGTAGGTCATTTTTATAAAGTAGGCCAGAAATTTAATAAATGGCTAGATATCGCATATTATCAATTAATGCTATAGTACAAATCCTGTAATCTGAATGGGATACATTTTAATCGTAAAATTTTAGATTTTGTACACACACTGAAACACTCAGGTTTACCTGGGTGTTTTTATTTGTAAAAAGGCCGTATTATTCATAATTTCTATAGTATGAACGTAAAATGTAGGAGAAATGTCGGAAAGTGGGGGAAATGACTTTGAAATTAAAACGCGCATTGACCCAGAAATTAGCAAAAAAAATTCACAACTTTTTATTCCTTGGAAAAATTGTTACAGAAAGAGTAGTGGACCAAGAGAAGCAGAGCTTACTTTATTATGAAGACGAAGATCATATTCGTTTTTATGTAGAGTGCTTATCTCCAATTCCATCAAAGTTAAAAACGAGTTTTTCAACTCAAGATGTTTTGTTTGTAGGGACAACTGCAAATAAAAATAATGAAAGTAAAATAAGACCACTAATTAAAAGTAAGAAAAAAGATGAGATAATTGAAGGATTAAAAAAGATTTTTGATTCTAAATTAGTCATGTTTCGTCTTGAATATGCAAATGAAGTAGTTACAGCAGATCTAGTAGAGTTTTTTGATGGGAAACGGGACACCTCCTATCATCTACTGCCTGTCATTGAACTTAGGGGAGAGGGAAAGCGTGAAGAGGTCGAAAACCGACTAATAAAAGGTTCTTTGCCAATTCATCTGCCAAAATACTTTAATGATTTTGATCAACCAGAATTTGTCTTTTATGAAAATAGACTATATGGCAATTTATTTTTAAAATCGATGATGAATGATATTAGTTACTTAGAAAAACAAAATGAAGTTACATTTCAAGATTATGAAGAAGATGAACTAAAAAAGTCATTTATTCATTTAAATCATTTAATTTATTTTATTCCCGAAAAACAATGGGAAGAGTTGAGTAAAAACTTTAAAAAAGAATGTAAAGAACTTATTTATACGCAAGAATTTACCGAGAAACAAGCATTTCCAGTTGAATGGAGTAATGATACTGAAAATGCTTTTATTGAACGATTTTACCAAAATTGTTTGCAGCAAGGCTTGTTATACGAAAAAAAAGATATTATTAATTTTCATATATGTTGTAAATTTCAGGCTCTAACAATTTTAGGTGGTGTAAGTGGTACTGGGAAATCACAATTAGCACGTATATATGGTGAAACCTTAGGACTTGAATTTGGAAAGGAGTTATTATTTGTTCCAATTTCCCCGTCTTATCGAGAACATTATGATTTATTAGGTTATTTAAATCCGACTACTGGGATTTATATAGATTCTGAGACTGGATTAACAAAATTACTGATAGAGGCTGAACAATTTCCACACAGGATGTATATGGTGATATTTGATGAAATGAATCTTTCTCAAATTGAACATTGGTTTAGTAAATTTTTATCAATTTTAGAAATGCCTCAGGATAAGAGAGTCATAACTTTATTCCATGATCATAACGTAGTCATTAATCAATATTATAAGCCTAAAGTAAGAATCGGTAATAATATTATTTTTGTTGGAACAGTTAACTTTGATGAAACATCAAGTGAGTTTTCTTTAAGATTATTAGATCGTGTAAATATCATCTCACTTAGGTCAACGTCATTCGTAAATTATGCAGAAAAGATGAATAACGAAAATATTTATGAAACTGTGCCACAAATTTATATTAATGCAGAAAACTTCAGTAATTGGACGAAGAAAACATTAAGTGCATCTGAGCTTACAAGTGATGAATTAAAGTTTTTTGATGAGTTTAATAAAATAGTAGAACATTCACTAAGTGAGCGAATAATCTCTCCGCGTATGATTAAAGATTTATCAAATTATTTAGCTAACATACCTACTCTTCCTTCCCATATTCAATTCGAACGCAAAGAAGCGGTTGATCTTTTTGTTAAGCAACGCGTATTAACTAAAGTTAGGGGATTATTTGCTAATTTAGAAGAACTTATTGGTACTGGGGAAGGGAACGAGCAGGAAGGGCTACTAAATATGGTCATGAAATCTAATTTAGGTAGATCAATTTCTGATTTTGAGTATTCGATTAAAGAATTGAAAAAGAAAAGAAAGCAACTGGAGATTGATGGATATGTCAACTAATAATAGTCCAGAAATTTTTGAGCCTCTTTATCTACCATTTACGATTGCAATTCTTGTTGGAACTAGGGGGAAAGAGGAAAAAATATCTCTTGATGCACTGACAATGAACCCAAAAGAGGCTTACTTATTTGCCTATGAAATACAAGAATTAAAAAGATTTTTATTTCAAGTCGATGGTGAGTTTGACGGTAAAATTACGTTCGTTTGGAATAATCTTTATCATTTTCAACAAGAAAACCTGGATGATCAGCAGTTTATTTTTACATCTGAAAAAAGAAAAATATTAATATATGAACATGGTAAAACCGAGAATGCATATCCTTGGAGATGCGGATATTATGAATTTTGTATTATTTATCAAGACCAACACTTTTATGGAATGATAAAAATAGTACCAAAAAATTTAGATTATGATCAATTAGAGTGGATGCATTCAACATTACATCAACAAATAAATGGAATAATGAATGACTCACAATACTTTAAAAAATCTTCCGCTTCATTTACTCAAAATGGAACAATGTATTTTTGGCCAATTATTCGATTTATCGAGTCAAATGAAGAGAGACTGCTAGTTGCAATTCAGCAATTTATTAGTAAATTAAAGCGGAAACAAAAAAAGGAATATGAATTAAAAAGGCAGGTGAAAAAATTAGATTTTAATACAATTAGATGGACCTTATTGCATCCAGCCATTTCAAATGCAACAAATTTAACAATGCAACCGGTCGTTCAAGAAGAAAATTATATAGATGAAATAAAATATGCTAAAAATAAAGTTCGTAAATTTATACTAACAATTGAAACTTTATTAACCTTTGTAAAATATGAATTAGTTAAAGACAAAAATAAAATGGATCAAATCGATTTTCAAGTGAAGGATATAGAAAAAATGATGCAGAATGTAGTTGGGAATGGCTCAATTACTGATCGAGAAAAAGCTAAATATAGACAGTCAAAAATGTTAAAAGAGCTAGAATTAGAAAAATTATCTAAAAGTGTTTCAGAAAAAGAGCGCATTACGAATTCCTTGGAAAAACTTTATGAAGTCTATTTTAGAGAATATACAATCGGAATCTTTCGAATAGCGACGGATACTGATACTTCAAAATATCCAACTAGTCCATCGAAAGTATTTTTAAATTTTATTCATTCTTTAAGCTTGTTTGATAAAAAGGTAAAGGAATACGGAAAAAAACAAATGCTTTTACCTGTCTATAAGCCAACTTTTTTACTATATGAATACTTTGTCTTTTTCTCATTATGCGATATTTTCTTAAAGCTAAAATTTAAAAATGATTCTGAACCATTAGCTGAACAGATTTTAATGCATATAAAAGACGATGAGTTAATGGATGGCGCATTTGTGTCGCTTGAAAATAAAAGTTGGATCATTAATTTAGTTTATAACGAAATTATTGAAGGAAGTCCGCAAGTATCACTGTTAAAAGGAACAAATTTTTTTAGTGGTGAAGAATCTAAAAAACCGGATATAAGACTAGATTTTTATCGAAAAAAAAATAAAGAATACGTTGCTTCGATCATTTTTGAAATTAAATATAGTCCAATGTTTAATATTTATCAACCAGTAGGGAATACAAAGGCAATGGAACAAATGTATAAATACTGGGGACTAAAGTATGTTGAACGTGTTAATGGAAAAATGACATATGTGCGAAAACCGATCAATGAAGTAATTTGTTTATATCCAGGTAGTAATGTTCATCGTAAAGTTCTTGAAGCGGGCTGTGGTACTTATATTCAGTTTTATCCTAGGAAAAAGGGCGAGGATTTTTATGAACTAATTGGTGAAAGAGAGCTAGTAGATATAATAAACAGAACACTTGAAGAACTTAAATAACCCAAATTTATACTGTATTTAGAAAGTCAACCAACCAATCTTTATGTGCCCTTTACCATTCGACGGCATAGGGCATATTTCTTTAATTCGAAGATGTTCTTTGACATTTTCATACATTGTTTATATTATAAAATACGAAATAATATTTCTGTTAAAAATTTACATTTTATTATTAATCTATACTACAAAACTAATTATGAGATAATTTTGATTTCACAAATTATACATAATTAGTTATGTAAGCGTTGCCAAAAGCTAAATTTTACCATACAATAGAGCCATATATAAACAGGCCAATTAAATATTTTTTTAACAAAATAACTAAATAGAATTAAAGGGACAATATTAAAATTTGGTATAAACGTTGTTTAATAGACGTAAGATAAGAATATTTATATAGGAATTTTAGGGGTGAGTGAGAGTGTTTCGTGTTATTCATACAAAAGAAGAGAATAATTTATTTAACGAGCTTTGGGGAGATTTTTGTGAAGAAAACGAAATACCTTTCTTAGTAAGAAGTAATGAAGTTACTCGTTATGGAATTTGTAATTCGGATAAAAAGTTAATTGGTACCCTCGAGTTTAGTAAATATAATATTGAAAATGAGGATAAAAATAAATATTACTATGATTTTTCCGAAAACAAATACATTAAATATATTCAAAATGAAGAAATCTATGAAATTGGTAAATTATTAATTACAAGAGAAAATAGAGGTAAAGGATTTTTTAAACAAATTTTACTAGCATGCTATGATCATGCCAATCAAACTAACGCTGATTGGTATATTGGTACAATAAATAAAAGACTATATATGTTTGCTAGAAGTGCAGGTTTTAAAATTTTACCGATTGATGAATATTTTGAAATAAGTGATGATATAATTGCTGTACCTTTTTTATTGGATATAAAGCACGCTATTAAACTATTGAAATATTCAAATGAATTTAAAGAAATTTTAATGTATTATGATAAATAAATGAGAAAAACTCAGGGATAAACCTGAGTTTTTTAATTTGCATACTATTCTTGTTCAAGAATGCCTGCTGCCTGGTTCGTTTGATTATAAGCTGTTTGACAAGCTTGAAGCGCTTGCTCGATTCTTTCGTGGTTTTGTGGTTTTTCAACGGTTTCTAATGCAGATTGAAGACATTCAATTGCGTGTTTAAGTTCAGTAGTTGCATCCTGAGTATATTGACGCGCATTTTTTTGCATGGAAATTCCTCCCTTCATACAATTTTATTTTTGACCAACATTCATTTTAGTATGTAAAAAAACGTAGAAGAAAATTCTTCTACGTTTTTAACTCCAAACGCTTATTTCACTGATTGACTTTACTCAGGGTTCATAACCTTTAAACTTGAATTTAGATTTTTTAAACTCCAAATATTGATAAAATGGCAAATCGTTTTTTGGGTTTAAATGTAATGATCTTTTTCTGATCCTCTAAATCCGCTTTTAATAATGTCACTTGTTCATTTAATTGTTCTACTTGATTTTCAAGTTTAACAACTACTTTCTTTAAATCTTCAATTTCACATCGATGTTCCAAAATTTGAACTGAAACGACTTCATTTGCTTTCGTTTCAACTTTTTCTTCAAGTTTTATTAATTTTTGGGTTAATTCTTTTATAATGTCAATGTTGTGATCAGTGTCATTTTGTTTTGTTTCGATCGTTTGTGCAGAAGCTTCATAAATTTCTTTAATCTGTTCGATTTGTTCTTCTGTAAACAAATATCCATTATGAGTTTTCTCTACTTTTAAATTTCCTTTTTTTAAAAATAATAATACTTTTTTATTTGTTAATTGCAGTTGTTCTGCCACTTGAGAAGTTGTATACATACGCTATTCCTCCTCCAAATAATTTATATAATTAAAAATTCTTTATTAAACTGCACATTCCTTTGAGGTTGACAAAACTAGTGTTGACTCGGCAAAAGTTCTTAAAATCCATCGAATAAATAGGTTCTAAACAATCAAAATAGCTGAATATGTAAACTTAATTACTTTTGAATTGATTTTTATCGAAATTCGGTTTATTACGTTGTTATTAGTGGAATATTCTACAAATTTTAGAATATAAAGTTGATATATAGCATATAATGCAAGACACTAACGGAGAAGGAAAATAGAAATAAGGTAAAGAATGGTAATTAAGAGAGGAGGCATATTGAGGAGTGTTCAAACAGAAAATGAGGAAGCCTTTTCTAACATCCTTTTTTATCTTGTTTTAAGAATGCCTAAATAAAAAAAATTTGATAACAAATTATTTAACTGAATATACTAAGATAAGCCTAATTTAAAAATATTAATTATGAAGATGGCCTTCACTTCCAATTGGAGGGATGACTCAATTGTTTGGAATTGGTACTAAGTTATTATTAGTTGTTGTATTAATTGCATTTACTGCCTTTTTTGTTGCTTCAGAATTTGCAATCGTAAAAATTAGAAGTTCTAGAATTGATCAATTAATTGGAGAGGGAAATAAAAAAGCAAGAGCTGTAAAACGAGTAATAACACATCTCGATGAATATCTTTCAGCTTGTCAACTTGGTATTACAGTTACGAGTTTAGGTTTAGGGTGGTTAGGTGAACCAGCTGTAGATGAATTATTGCATCCGTTGCTTGACGATTTGAATTTACCTACTGCAGTAAGTGGCACAATCTCTTTTTTACTTTCTTTTGGAATAATTACATTTATTCATGTCGTAGTTGGTGAATTAGCACCTAAAACAATCGCTATTCAAAAGGCTGAACAAATTACCTTAAAGTTTTCACCAGTATTGATTCTTTTTTACAAAATTACTTATCCGTTCATTTGGTTGTTTAATAATTCAGCAAGGATGGTCTTAAAAATATTTGGACTTCCTCCTGCTTCAGAACATGAAGTTGCACATTCAGAAGAGGAGTTAAGAATCCTCCTTTCTGAGAGCTATAAAAGTGGTGAAATTAATCAATCTGAATTTAAGTATGTGAACAATATATTTGATTTCAATATGCGAGTAGCAAAAGAAATAATGGTTCCTAGAACGGAAATGGTTGCAATTGATTTGCGTGAACCTTTTCATGAGAATATTCACTTTATGAGCACAGAAAAATATACTCGTTTTCCTGTTGTAGATGGAGATAAGGACCATGTTGTTGGGTTAATAAATTTTAAAGATGTTTTTACTGATTTTGTTCTTCATAAAGGGGATGCAGAGGTAAAAACACTTGAACAATATATTAGACCGATTATTCAAGTTATTGAATCAATATCTGTTCATGATTTGCTTGTTAAAATGCAAAGAGAACATATACATATGTCAATATTAGTTGATGAATACGGAGGTACATCTGGCTTAGTAACAGTTGAAGATATTTTAGAAGAAATTGTTGGGGAAATTCGTGATGAGTTTGATGTTGATGAGAAAGAGGATATAAGTAAAGTAAACGAAAATAAATTCGTCATTGCAGGAAAAGTTTTAATTAGTGAAATTAATGATGTTTTTAGCTTAGATATTGATGATACTGATGTTGATACAATTGGTGGATGGATTTTAACTGAAAATTTTGATGTGCAAGAAGGAGATTCAATTAAATATCATAACTGCACATTTAAAGTTCTTAAGTTAGACGGACATTATATAAAATCGATTGAATTAACACGGGAACCAATCAAAAAACCTGAACTAGAAGAAGAAAGCGCAACTTAAATTGTAAAACAATTGAGCTGCGCTTTTATCCATATTTTTTGAAATTTCACATACCGAATTAATTAAAAATTAGTTGATTTATAAAGTTCATCTTTAACAAAAATTTCATTCTTATCAACTGCGTCATTATGCGTCACGACAAGTCCGATCGGAGTAGGGACGGGTAAATTATTGACTAATGAAAAGGGAATATTTTTTTTCTTTGCCAGTAAAATATATTTCGAAATTGTATTATAGGCTAGAGTACCATTTAATAACAAAGTAACATTTTTCATACTGATTGATTTTTCAACGATTGGATAGATTGAATTTGCCATCACTTGACTTGTCGTTAACGCAATTTCAATTCTTTCACGAATTGTGCCTAAAAAAATATTTCGTTCTTCAATTTTTATTTGCTTTTCACCATAGATACCTTTGATTAAATAATCTTCAACTTTATTTCCAGCCATTGAAATACCTACTTTCAGTTTATTAATTTAATTGTATCTAACTTTATTCTATTCTACACACCATATTATTGACATTTTTGCGTACTTTTAGTTTTATAATAACTAGGACTAAGTGACAATTGTAAAGGTTCAGTTGCTGAAAGAAATGAATGAAATATTCATCAATTTAATTTACATTTTAATCAGAATATTGTAAAAAATATTACTTTGTCGTAATAAATTCGACAAATTTTTATTTTTTTACTTAACGAATATTTAAAAATTTGTTACTATTTAATTAATAGATTTTTATTGGAGGTGTTCCTTATTGATATGTCAATAGAGAGTAGGTATAGCGCTTTCATACAGGAAAGTATGCCTACATTAGTAAAGAATTGGGTCGCTAAAGCGGTAATTAGCGATAATGATCCATTTAAATCCGAGATTATCATTAATGGAACTAAATTGATTGACATTACGTTATTATTTATTAAGGGTAAAATAAGTGAGGATCAAGTCAAAGATTTGGCGCATAAAATCGCCCTTGAACGAGCTAGAGCAAGTGCTAACATCGGAGATTTTGTGTATAACTCAAATATAGCTAGAAGTGAACTATTTAAACATTTGTCTGAATTTGAAGAAAGTATTAGTCTACTTCAGCCACTCATTAATAAAATTAACTACGTTTTTGACCAGTTTATTTATTTTACAGTAAAACATTATTCATATCTCATTACACAAGATATAGAAGAGAAAAAACAGTTCATTGACGAGACTCACAAAGAGAGACTTACAATCCTAGGACAAATGTCTGCTAGTTTCGTTCATGAATTTAGAAATCCACTTACTTCAATTATTGGATTTGTAAAATTACTTAAAGGAGATCATCCACAATTAAAATATTTAGACATCATAGATCATGAATTGCATCAATTAAATTTTAGAATTGATCAATTTCTTCATGTCTCGAAAAAAGATCATGATCAGATCGTGGAATCCTTTTTAATTAATGATTTATTTAAAGAAATCACAGAATTCTTATATCCGAGTATTGTAAATTCGAATGTCATTTTACAAGAAGGAATATCTCAAAAAATATACATACCAGGTTTCAGAAATGAACTTCGTCAAGTTTTACTTAATATATTAATGAATTCAATCGATGCATTGGCTGAAAACGATGGGCAAAAAACGATTCATTATCAAGTTTCAGATTTAGAGGATAAGATTGAAATTCAAATAAGAAATAATGGACCTAAAATTAGTGAAGAAAGCATACGGACAATTTTTGAACCTTTTGTTACGACAAAAAATCATGGTACTGGAATTGGCTTATTTGTATGTAAACAAATCATTGAAAAACATGATGGGAAAATTAAATGTTTTTCTGATGACGAATGGACAGCATTTTACATAACGTTGCCAAAAGAGGCATAAAAAAACTCGGATAATAAGTCCGAGTTTTTTTATTTTGTATAATGGAGTTGTATATTGCTAGGTTGTTTACGAGGATAATTTGAAATCCTATGGAAAAAGGTAAAATTCCCCCAAATTACAGAAGTCGATTTGAAATGTATAATTAACTTAACCTATTGTAGAATCTGATTAGGGTTATGTTGAAAAAGGAAAGTGTAATTCGAACATTAAATAATAAAGAAACGCTAGATCATTATCTTTAAAGGATCTTAGAAAAAAGAAGATCCTTTTCTTAAACCACTACTCATGATGTTTAAGATTGTATTCTGAAAAATTTTTAAAAAATAAATCAACTCATTTATTTACAAAAAGTTCCACAAAGTGTAATATTACACTAAAGGTGAGTGGGAGTAAATTTTTGAACTAAAACACATCATCGCTTTAAAACTTTTCATTGGAAGTGATTAATATGAATAAAGATAAACTAATCGAACTCATCTCAAAAAATGTAAGATTGATTCGTCTAGAAAAAGGGTATTCGCAAGAAAAAATGGCAACTGTTCTTGGAATTTCCAAAAAAACTCTCGTTCAAATTGAAAAAGAACGAACATCATTAGGATGGACAAATACAGTTGCTGTCTGTGCTTTGTTCAAGGATAGTATGATTTTAAAGAATTTTTTTGGTGATGAACCGTTTGAAGTTATTGAAACACTGGCACACGATGAAATGTATACTCCAAAATTTAAAACACTTGGAGGGAAACTGTTTTGGCATGAAGTTGAGAAAAAAGGCGTCTATCGTGTTCAACAAAATGTAATTAGTCAACATTATCGTATTTTAGATGATTCAGACTATCGATGGTATAGTTCGTTTGATCAAGAAGATGTAATGAATCGCCTTTCCGAATTAGCAAACAGTCAATAAAGGCCATGGTATTTGAACAATGAAACAATCTTCTAAAGTTGTTATCTCAATTATTTTTGTTTTAACAGTATTTAAGTGTTATCACACTACTAAAAGTGAAATAGTATATACCGGAAGTGTCATATAAAAAGTAATATTTTGTATTCTTTTTATAATTTATATAATCTTCGAAAACAAGGAGGAGGAAATGATGGATGATTTTAAAGATAGGCTAATATTCTTGAAAGATAGTCAGAACGAGTTGATAAAGGAGTATCAGACCGTAATTGAGCAGTATGAATCAAGTGATTTGATTCATGAAAATCAAACTTTACGTAAGTATTACGAAGAGTATAAGCTTCAATTCTCTCAATTACAGGAAAAGTATGATCAAAAGTCAGAAGAGAATGTTAAATTACGAAATTCATTGATGGAACAAATCCTTGATGAGAAACTCAATATTATTAAAGTATCTCGGAAGAAATTAGAAACTTATTTTGAAGGAAGAACAAAAGAACATCATAACCGCTTAGATGCCTTTGAATTTGATGCAAAACAAAAAATTAGGCGTCTATTTGAAAGGGCTTCCATTGAGTTAGAAGTAGAAAAAGATGAGTTTAGAGCGAAGCTTAGGCAAATTTCCTCAGAATTAGATCAAAAAATTATTTTGCATCGTGAGCTAATAACAGAAGAAGAGAAAACACTAATCGGTAATGTCAAAAATGGTTTAGACCAATTTTCTTCAGAAGAAGTAAATGAAGAAATTATTCAGAAACGAATAAAACAAAATCAAATCGAAATGAAAATCGGTTTGAATTGGATCAATAAACTTGGAATTCTCCTAATTATATTAGGTGTTGGGGCTGCATTTAAATATTCATATTCCACTTGGTTTAATGGCTATATGAAAGGGAGTATATTTTTCTTGCTTGGAGCAGTAATGCTTGCAGGTGGTGAAGTGTTTTTCCGAAAGCAAAAACAGACGTTTGCTCTTGGACTTCTAGGAGGGGGAATTTCGGTCTTGTATGGATCGATTTTTTATAGTTATTTTTTATTACATATAATAGACATTTATGTAGGATTGACTTTATCTATTTTAGTTTCTTTAACCGCAGTACTGTTATCATTAAGATATCATTCAAGGACTATTTGTTCACTCGGACTAGTAGGAGGTTATCTTCCATTATTTTCATATATGTGGGCTTTCGGCCTCCACGGAAATGCTGTTTACACAGCGATGGGTTATCTTTTCCTATTAAATCTTTGCATATTGTTAGTTTCATTTAGAAAACGTTGGACGATTGTAAATTACATTAGCTTTTTATTTAACACACCATCTTTAGCGGCATTAATATGGTTAGCTGATAATGAATCAATTAGCATATTGTACTCGATCATTACATTTTTAATGTACCTTGGTATCACTTTATTGTATCCATTTAAATACAAATCAAAGCTTACTAGACTTGACGTTGTATTATTGTCTTTAAACACAGTGATTAGTTGCGGTTTATTATACTTCTTATTTGACGAAGCGGGATTAAAGGACTTAAGAGGCTTATTAGCACTTATTTTTAGCCTTGTGTATATTGGTTTGGGAAAATTCATCGAGAAAGTCATGAAGAAAGAAAAACAAACGATGTTGTTATTTTATGCGACATCACTAACATTTGCGATCTTAATGATTCCGTTCCAGTTTGGAATCCAGTGGTTATCTATAGGATGGCTTATTGAGGGGATTCTGTTAAGCCTTTATGGAAGCATTTATAAATTCAAGCAACTAACTAGAGCTGGTTGGGGCATATTCCTTCTATGTATTGGATCATTTTTTGTTATTGATATCGGAATGAATATGATACTAGATATTAACAATGATTATTTTGATTTTAAATATAGTGCGATTATTATTGGTATGTCGATTCTTACTTTATTTTATGCGATACAACAAAATCGAAGTGATGTACCACTTTTCTCTCGACCGATCGAGTTAAAAGTAATTACTTGGTTTAAATATTTTACTCTAGTTAATATATGGTTTTATTTAATGTATGAGATTGACAATGTATATAGCAATAATGTATCTGATCAATTTACACATTATTCCTTTTATCAAGGGTTACTACAAGCATTTATTACGATTGTATTTGCATATATTCTTACTAAAATGAAAGTCCTTTATGACGGTATTGTGAAGTATTATTGCTTATTCCTATACATGATCGGGTATTTAATTTGTATTTATGTAACGATTCAATTCCCGGTATTGAAGGAAGATTTTTCAAAAAATACATTTGTCGAATATCTTGCCTTAGGTATATTGATTGGTGTTAATATTTTCGTGTTTTTCAGCAGTCGGGACTTCTTAATTGCATATATTCTTAGACAATTTAAAAGTAGTGAATTGTATCCTTTAATTTTAGGAATCTACTTAATAGGAATCCTTACAGTATTCATAAATATACAGCTTCAATTAAATAAGGTAGGATTAGCAATCAGTTTATTATATTTATTGTTAGCAATTTCTTATATTTTATATGGCTTCCGTAAGCGATATATGTATATTAGAAGATTAGGTCTTGGACTAACTCTTGTATCAACAGGAAAGTTAATCTTTTTTGATTTATCTTTTCTATCTTCGGGAAGTAAGATAATCGCATATTTCAGTTTCGGGTTTGTGCTTATTGGCGTGTCATTTATTTATCAAAGAGTTTCATCAAGACTGGGGGAGCAACATGGTCAAGTTGATTCAAAAAATTAGTTTAATTACTAGTATTTCTTCCTTGGTTTTTATGTTACCGATCTTTACAGTTATCGAAGCAAAGGATAATAGTAAGGATTGGCATTTTTCCAAGTCAATTGATATACCAGATCATAATAAATACCAATCATTTTTTTTGGATGAAGAAGTATATGCAGGAGCAGATGAGAATTTAAATGACCTTCGAATCGTAAACAGTAAGGGGCAGTTTGTTCCATTTTATATAGAAAATGGCTATAAAGAATCGCAGGAGCAAAACATAGTCTATTCTTCAACCTTAGTGAATACAGCAAAGAAAGATCAAAATACGATCTTGGATTTTCGTATCACACCAATAAAAGAAAATGAGGATATTCAAGGAGATACACTACTGATCGATTTGCCGAATTTAGATTTTTTAAAGCATGTAGAAGTCTATGGTAGTTATGATGGTAATCTGTGGGAGTATATAAAGAAAAATGACCTATACCGGACTGATCGATTAGAAAATAAAATGATTAATCTTGGCACTGTCCATAAATATAGTTTTTATCGAGTAAAAGTGCTAGATAATGTTGAAAATCTGATTTTTAAACAGCTACATTTAGTTCATAAAACTTACGATTTTAAATGGAGTGATTATAAGAAAACTAGTAAGCCCACATTTAATATTAAAGAGGATTCTAAGCTGACGGATATTACGATCCAGAATAAAAATAGACTTAAAATCAAGACAATAACGTTTGACGTTGAAAATAATTTTACTCGTGCATATTCTGTATATGACCCGAAGGATAATGAAATTCAAGTTGATGGTAAAAACGAGATTTATAATATTAATTTTAAAAACGTTCAAATTAACAATACTACGATCACAGCAGTAACTCCAATTACGCAGCCATATTTTACAATAAAAATTAATAACGAAGACAATCCACCATTGGATATAAAGGGAATAAAGGTCGAATATTTTTTGGATAAGATTATATTTGAGGACACGGGTACTGGGCCATACAAGTTGCTTTATGGGAACGATCATGTAGAAGCACCAAAGTATGATATTGAGAACTTCAAACAGTATATTCAAAAAGAAAATTTAACGTTAGGGAAATTAAAAGGACAAATGATTGTCTCGCCTATCGTAGATTCTGAAAAACCTCGGTGGTTTCAAACGAAAATTTGGTTTAATGGTATTATTATTGTGGTGTCACTGGTGCTTATTGTTTTTCTTACAATAAAAATGAGCAGACCAAAAAAATAAAATGATTTATTAAATAAATAACTTTAGAACGACTATTATAGGTCGTTCTTTTTTATTAGGTAATAACTAAAGATTTTTCGTGTGAATGTAAGCTTACAAAGTACGTAAATAGTATGAGTGTTGTTAGATTAGTGAGTAAATAACAAAACAGGATTGTCTAATTTTGACAATCCTGTTTTTTATCAACCAGAGCTACCGATCTCCTGCCGTTAATTCTTTATCGGTAATAATAATTCTAAAATAATTTAATGACTTCAAATCTTGGATCATCTTCAACACACCCTACTGAAATTAAATCATATACTATATTTTCTTTAAACTTTGATTTATAGAGAGGAAATAAGATCATTTTCGTACCTGTTAGTCGTATTTCCAAATTAACTGTCATAGGTGATATAAGCAAATATTCTGAGGCATTTCGGTATGGGACATTTGGGAAAACAACATCGCCTTCACCAGCTTTTACTGCAAAATCTAGATTAGGTGAATTAGGGGATAAATTAATAAAGCGAATTTTAGCTTCTCCTTGTGGCAAGGAATTATTATCCATATATGAAAACAGTAAGATTTGGTCAAAGTTATGACCAATAGCAATCGTATATTTTTGCTCAGCAAGTAAATTTAGTTGTTCAGAATGAATTGGTTTTGATTGATCATTCGTTTTAAAAATTTCAACAAATTGTATTCCTGAAGGTAAAGTTAAATAGTGAGTTGATTCTTTATAAGTTAAATTTGAAATAAATTTAGTACGATTAACATATATGTCTAAGCTTATTTTTTTTGATAAAACATTAACGAGTCTTATAAAAGCTAAATTTTGCTTTATTATATTTTCCTGTTTATAAATTATTGGTGAATTATTTTTTATTAGCCTTTGGAACGAATCAAATCGATTATAATTAACGGGGAACAAATTGTCCTCTTTTTTTGAATAGGATGAAAAATGATTAAAAATATTCGGGTTTATTCGTTTTTTTTCTACCACTTTCTTCAAACTACATACCTCCTATGATTACCATCCTACGATCCCATTTAAAATAGTATTCATTAACGAGAAAATTATGAATTATTTTATATTTAAAACTCTTAAAATAGTTATTGCTTTTTAGACTCAAAATTTTATAGAATACTATCAATATAGTTTTTTACAATTAAATATTAGCTAATTAAGTTTATTCACTTTAAATGATTCAGTATGAAGACATCGTCCTAAAACTTGTTTTTTCGTCTGTCTCACTAAAAAATAAAGTGATTCTTAATACGCTCGTATAATTTTGGAAATAACCGGTCCAAAAGTTTCTACCAAGCTGCCGATATAGTTTGACTACGAGAGATATGACATAGCATATTCTCTCCTAAATATTTAGGAGGAAACAAACATGAATCTACATGAGATGAAAACGTCAACAAAAGCTGAAAAGGCTGATTTTTTAATCATAAATGGGAAAATAATAAATGTTTTTACGAAAGAAATAATAGAAGATTCGATTGCAATTACAAATGGAAAAATAGTTGGAATAGGTGATTATGAAGCTAATGTAGTAATAGATGCAGAAGGTAAATATATATCACCAGGCTTTATTGATTCCCATGTTCATATCGAATCATCGATGGTTTTACCTAGTGAATATGCGAGAACTGTACTACCACATGGTGTAACTACAGTTATTACCGATCCTCATGAAATCGCAAATGTTGCTGGGGTTGATGGAATAAAAATGATGTTAGACGCATCAGAAAATATTCCGTTAGACGTTAGAATTATGTTACCGTCATGTGTACCAGCAACCTCATTAGAGCGCGGGGGAGCCATACTTTATGCAGAACATTTAGAGCCTTTTATGACACATTCAAGAGTACTTGGCTTAGCTGAAGTAATGGATTATCCTGCTGTTATGTCGATGGAAAAACAAATGATCGATAAATTAAAATTAGCTCACGCTTATCAAAAGCCAATCGATGGTCATTTAGCTGGACTATCTAAAAATGAAATAAACACATATTCCTATGCAGGTATTTCAACTGATCATGAATGTACAAATGTACAGGAAGTAATGGAAAGACTAAGAGCAGGGTTATATGTTGCATTTAGAGAAGGGTCCGCTGCAAGAAATCTAAAGGATTTATTACCTGCAGTAAATGATCGAAATGCCCAGCGAATTATGTATTGCACTGATGATAAACATTTAGACGATATCATGAAAGAGGGTTCGATTGATTTTTGTATTCGTACAGCAATCAAATTTGGAATTCACCCAGTGACTGCTTATTCAATGGCAACATTAAATCCAGCAACATGTTATGGTTTAAAACAAAAAGGAGCAATTGCTCCTGGATATGAAGCAAGCTTAGTATTTTTAAACGACTTAGAATCAGTAGAAGTTACGGACGTATGGTGTAAAAATGAGTTTATCGTTAAAAACAAACAAATTAGTAAACTAATTAATAGTGAAGAGTCGAATGTAATTGATTCAAAAGTAAGCTTAGGAGATCTAAAGATTGAAGATCTCGAATTAAAAACCGACTCCAAAACGCTTGCTAATATAATTGAAATTAATCCAAATAGTATCGTAACAAATCATTTAATTGAAAAATTATCAAATGAATATACTTATTTTGTTCCAAATGTCGCTGAAAACTTATGTAAAATAGCAGTATTAGATCGCTACCATTCTGAAAAAGAGATTGGTCTTGGAATTGTTAAAGGTTTAAATTTAATTGAGGGAGCAATCGCTACAACAATAGCTCATGATTCACACCAATTAATCGTTGCCGGTATGAATGATGCTGATATGTATCTTGCAATAAAAACAATTGAAGAAATGAACGGTGGAATTGTAGTCGTATCCTCTGGAAAAGTAATTGCCAAATTATCATTACCAATTGGCGGTTTAATGAGTAATAAATCTGCAGAAGAAGTAGAAGCAGGTTTACTCCAAATTGAAAAATCATTACTTCAAATTAGACCAAACAATACATTTAACGCTTTTTTAACATTATCATTTCTAGCACTGCCTGTAATTCCAAGTATAAAAATTACGACAAAAGGTTTATTTAATGTAAATGAATTTAAATTTATTCCAGTTTTTCTAAATAACTGAACTAAATGAAGACTCTTATCAAAGGAGTCTTTTTTTATTAATTATATAAGTGGTATAGGTAAATACTTGTAGTTGATATGCAAAATAGATGTTAAATGAGTATTAGGAATTTTTTATAGAGGAGTATTTTGAATGTCAGATGTGATTTTTAATCATTTTAAAAAAGTGCCACTTTTTAAAGATCTATCGGATGAGGAGCTTCAATCTATAGTAGATATTTCACATATGAGAATATATAAAGCAAAATCATTTGTCTGTATGCAAGGTGACAAACTTGATCGAGTGTTTTTTATACACTCTGGAAAAGTAAAAATACATATAACTGATCCGTCGGGTAGAGAACAAATTGTTTCGATACCCCGAACTGGCGAGATGTTTCCACATGTTGGTTTATTTCGAAAAGGAACTTTCCCTGCTCATGTTGAAGTTCTCAAAACAGCGGAGTTAATTGTCACTCCAATCGCTGACTTTGAGGAAATTCTGATTAAATATCCTGAATTATGTATTAAGTTATTTAAGTTTTTAGGAGAAAAAATTATTGACTTACAAGCGAGATTAGTTGAACAAACACTACATAATACATATGACCAAGTAATCATGTTACTACTACGTCTATGTAAATCGAATGGGGTATCTTTAGATAAAAATCAATCTAAACTAACAACTCATTTTACGAATCGCGAACTTGCTAATATGATTGGTTCATCCAGAGAGTCAGTAAACCGTACGATAAACCAATTAAGAAAAAAGGAATTAGTTACGATTGATTCAGAGGGTTTTTTTGTAATAAATATAGAAGAATTGCAAGCGGAAGTTAACTAAAAAAGGAGCATGAGTTGTCATGCTCCTATATAAACTAGATTTATTTAAGCCCTAACAATTGCTCGTTTAAACAATATATTATTTTCTAAATGGATATGTTGGAATGTATCAGCCTCAAGAGCTTCAAGTCTTTGATAAACCAGGCGGTAAGTACCACATGCTTCCATTGGTGGAGTATAGTCATTCGTGATTTCACGTAATTCTTTTAAAATATCCCCTGCAGAACTGTGCTCATTTTCTAACTCGTCAACGACTTTACTTAATTTCGTGTAATTTTCTTCAGTTGGATTTTTTTCATATTCTAAAATTAATTTAAAATCCACTGATTCTTCTTTCCAAGTATGTTGCTCTAATTCTGTTTTTAAATCAAAAAACAGTTTGTGTAATCTTACTAAATGAGGTTGAGTTTCTCCGTGAACTCGCATTACTTTCGTTACATATGGGCTTAATTGAGGTAATTCTTCATTTAAAAAACGATGATGCTTGCTTATAATATGATCGATTAAATCACTACTAGATGCTTCTTTAATATCAATTACTACTTCGTTTGATAATTTTGTTTCTTGATAAAGTGTATTTAGTTTTGTTAAAATTTCATCTTTTGATAAATTTTTTTCTTCAATCGCATCAATTAGAGGTCTATTTCCACCGCAGCAAAAATCAATTCGATATGTTTTAAATAGATCACTTGCTTTTGGGAATTCAGTAACAATCTCACTAATCTTAGATAACTCATTAAATGGTTGATTCATTTTAGTACCCCCGTAAGATTTTTGTTGTTTTGTCTTTCTAAAAAAAGATTACCAAATATATTGATATAAATTTGTGATATAAATCACAAATTGAAGTTTTTTTAGGAATAGACATAATTTATTTTCTTAAATAGAAGCGAGGTATTAATAATTGCATCATAAAATTAATAAAACATAAACAAATAAAAAATAATACTATTAATACAATTATTTCAGTAAGCAAAGCCAAAAATAAAATGACTCAAGAAACATACTTGAGTCATTTTTACTTTTTTAAATTCACTTTTTTCAATTTGTAATGAAGTCGGTCTCGTACTTATAGTTAATTTAATCAAAATCTTATTGAAGTATTTTGAAGATAAATTTGTATTAAGGGCAGAATATAAAAGTACTTTGGACTTTAAATTCTATAGGGTAAGGAGAGATTGAAATGGAAGACAAAATTGATTTTTCTGAAAAAATACATATTGGTGAATTAATTGCTGTTTCTAATGTTTACGGCTTAACTCCTTATACGCTTCTTTTAGAACTTGAAAAAGGTAATATTGAAGTTTTCCTTACGATAGATGAGTTTAATGAAAAATACAGAGACACAACAGATTTGGATTGGTGTCAATTAAACAATGGTAAAGTTTTTTCTAAAAAGATTGAAGAGTAAACGGTAAATACTTTGGAATATTGATTAATTAAATACAGAAATAGACTTACATCATTCAAATAAAAAGTATTTTGCTTTTCGCTTTATCTAAAGGTAATACAAATTCTTTGGATTCGTGTTCTACAATCCAACAATCAATCATAAGTGGTAAGAGTTATAAGAGGTAAAAGAGAAGTAATTTGAAAACATAATTTGAATTGATTGCTTCAAGGATTTATCATTTTTTCATTTGATAGAATTTCACAAACCTAATATTGTGTTTAACTTCTTTTATTTAATACGATTTCTCCGAACATGGCCAATTGATCATTATTTAAATGATCTCGATCTATATTTGGTAGAACAACTGATATTAGAAAATTAACTTCGCTGTTTAACCTAGTAATCTCTTCTAACAAATGGATTTGGATTCCTTTCATTTCGTTGATTACCTCTAAATACAAATCATCTTTAGTAGAATTTAATTCTTTATTTATACTGCTCATATCAAACACCTCCAAAGAAAATTATTCGTTGCAAATGCTTCAATATCCTTTATGTATATCTGCTTTTTTAGTTTCAAAAAATTAAATTTTAGGGTAAATGATTTTCTCAGCGTTTTACATTGCAATAAAATAAAAAAACTCAGCCAATAATTTTAGATTTTGGCATGAGTAGGATATTTATTAAATAAAACGAATTCATTCACCAATATTATCTTCAAACCACGCTTGAAGCTCTTTTAATGATGTAAAAGAGAAGATTTCTTCTCCGTTTTGACCGTTATCAAAACCGGTGTTTCCTCTTAAAGTAATTTGTCCTTCTTCTCCAGAAATTAAGATCGCATAAGGGTGGTTTATATTTATATATCTTGCATCTAAATCATTATCAATCCAATTCTTACTATTCAAAAATGCTTCGAAATGTTCCATTTGTATTCCTCCTGTCGAAACTATTATTCCAATTATTAACAAAAAATAGACCTTAAAAAGTTTGTGGAAGAAATTGGATTAAATGTAACAATGATTAATCCTGCATGTTAATCCCTTTTTTAAGAGAGGTTATAAATTTAATATAAAAAAATATGGTTGAATGTATAGGACAAACTTGGTTCCGGGAAGGCTTAAAAGTAAGGAGGCGGTTTCTATTATTACTTTCGAAGTTTTATCACTGATGATTAGCTTTGGTATGTTTGTGATCGCCATTTTAGAGTTTAGAGATAAGGATAAGAATAAAAATTCTTGAACACGCTAATTAAGGCGTGTTTTTTTTATATAAATAATTTCTATCAAATAAAACTAGAGAATTTCACTTAAAGATAGTAACTATTGTACAATTAAAATAAGTGAAAAAATCAAGAAGGTGAAAAAAGATGTATGATATTACAATTATCGGTTCAGGTGTAAGTAGCATTTTTTTAGCATATACATTATTACAATCAAATCAGAAAGTATTAATACTGGAAAAAGGAAAGTCTTTAGAAGAAAGGGCCTGTGCTATAGATAAAGGCGGAATATGCAATTGCGACGTTTGTGGTAAATATTATGGCTTTGCAGGACTTGGTAAATCAGAAGGGAAATTCAACTATTCATGTGATTTTGGGGGAGAATTAGCTCAAAAAGTAGGAAGAGTTCATCTTGAGCAATTAATGAAAGAGGTTGACGATCTATTATGCCTTTATGGTGGAGGGGCTGTAGAAAAGTATTCGACTGTTAATGAAAATTTGGCTAAAAAAGCCGAGGGTTGCAAGTTACATATGTTAACTACTGAAGTTAGACATCTCGGTACACGTCTTTCAACAGAAATATTCGAACGACTATATAAGGAATTATCTAGTAAGATTGATATTCGCTTTGAAGTTGATATTCTAGATATTAAAAAGGAGAATAATCTATTCTATTTGGATACTAATTTAGGAAAATTCGAATCTAAAAACATCGTATTTGCAACAGGTAGATCCGGAACAGAATGGTTAAATGATCAGTGTGCTTCACTTGGAGTTAAACAAGGTAGAACTCGTTTAGATTTAGGGATTAGAGTCGAGATGAAAGAACAACAACTTCGTTCAATTTTACAAGATACATTTGAAACTAAACTTGCTTTTGAATATGACGAATTGATTTCAACTACATATTGTATGAATCCAAAAGGTAGAATCGTTCGAAAGTTTCAAGAAGGATTAGTGATGCCAGATGGACAAAATTTTAAGGAAAAAGAATCAGGGACAACTAATTTAAATTTTACTTTATTCACTCCTAAATATTTTCCATCACTAAATGAAGCAAATCTTTACGCTAATGAAATTATTGGAAAAATAAATAGTGGGTCAGATCGCATCGTCGTTCAACGATTAGGTGATTTACTTAGCGGCAAGCCTACAACAATTGCGAAAATGGAAAAAAACAGTATAAAACCAACATTAGATGCTGATTGTGGTGACCTTAAAAATGAAGTTCCTAATTTATATTTGAATATTTTACAAGGATTTTTGAATCAGTTGGAAGAATTTATTGGAGAGACAATTGATGAGGATACACTCCTTTACGGAATGGATGGAAAGTTTTACTCACCAATTATTGAAACAAATTCAAACTTTCAAACGAGTTTAGATGGATTATTTGTAATTGGAGATTGCTCTGGAGTTACCCACTCATTATCTCAAGCAGCGGCTAGTGGGATTTATTTAGGTAAGGTTTTGGCAAATAAGGATCAATCTTTAACTAGATTTTAAAATTCACATTGTGGGTGATTAGATGGAAAATAGAATTCATTTATATTTAATTAGACATGGTGAAACTTATTTAAATCGTTATAAAAGAATGCAAGGATGGGCCGATAGTCCATTAACAGAAGAAGGAAAGCTAGTAGCGATTGAATGTGGAAATAGATTATCAGATATCCAATTTGACCGTGTATATACTAGCGATTCTGGTAGAACTGTTGAAACGGCAGAACTAATTTTACAGCAGAACAATTACGAAATTCCCGTAATAAGAAAAACAAAAGCCTTCCGAGAGTCCTTTTTTGGTAGTTTTGAAGGAGAATTCTCAGCAGTAGCCTTAGGTAAAGTTGCAAATGATCACGGTTATTCTTCCTTTAGAGAACTATTAAGAAATCGTTCCCTAGAAGATATTACAAATTTTATCAAAGAGTCTGATCCATACCATCATGCCGAGAATTACTCAGAGCTATGGGATCGAATTGAAAAAGGATTAAATGAATTAATTATTGAAAATAATAAAAACGATGAGAATGTATTAATTGTCACTCATGGAAATACAATTCGAAATATTGTAAAAAAGTTTTCAGAAGAATTTAATATTGAATTAGAAATAAAAAACGCTAGTATTACAATTTTGGAATACTCATCGGATACGTATAAAGTGATTTCATTTAATCAATAATTTACTAAGTCACTACAGGATAAAAAAGTACAAATAAAAATAAACAAAAAGAGAAGGATAATAACCTTCTCTTTTTTGTGAAATTCAAAATATCATTTATTTTTCAATTTTTTATTACTATTTTTACTATTTATGACTGGTGTAGGAGCTTTAAAAAATTGCTTTATTGTTTGTCTGTTCTTAGAAAAGTTTATTTTTAGGACTGCTCCTGAATGTTCGACCGTTTCGTTTGTAAAACCAGCATCTACAGGAATACTTAGGCGATCAATTTTTTCAATTGGTTGAGAAAATGCAAAAGAAGCAAGCGAAAGTATTTCATCTAATTTTAAGTCAGTTGAAACATATTTTGTTGTTTCGTCTAGTAAAAGAGGTACTCTAGCAATTCCTCCAAAAGTATTTAACTTTTCTTTAACGGCCCTTACGACTTTTAACAATACTTCTTGCTGGCGTTGAACTCTTCCAAAATCATTATCTTGATCATGTCTAAATCGTACGTATTTTAAAAGCTGTTGACCGTGTAGTTTATTATTTCCAGGTTTCATTTTTAAGTTCATATCATTAATGATTGCTTGACTAACATTAACTGTTATACCCTCTGGAACAAGTGTATCTACAATCCCAACAAAACCTTTAAAATCAATTATAACCGTATGGTCAATCGGAATACCGAGATTATTATAAATTGTTTCTTTTAGTAGTTTTTCTCCACCTAAATAATAAGCCAGATTAATTTTTCCATAATCATACTTATAACCTTTAATTTTAACATATGAATCCCTCAGTATTGAGGCAACTTTTAGAGTTCGATCCTCAACATTATATTGAACTACTGCAATACTATCTGAACGTGAGTTTTTTTCGCCACGAGAATCAACACCAATAACTAGGAAAAATAATGAGTTTTTTAAAAGTTTATTTTTAAAGCTGATTTTTTGTTCACTTAGTGGATTTGATTGGCTTTGGTCGTGATTCGATGGTCTAATTTGACAACTGGTTAGAAAGAAAACAAGAAAAGAAAGAAGGCATATTCGCAAGAACTTCGACATGACTAAATTACTCCTTCTATATGATTGTTGGTCTATTTATGTAATTTAGTTTATATTTCCCCTCTAATATTTTGAAAATACATAACAAAAAAGGAAAATTGATATATACCGTTTTTTTCCATAAATAGAAATAATTGTTCATTGTTAAGAAATACTACATAGTATAAAATTTACTTTGTTAATTTCTTCACAAATAAAAACGAATAAATTAGGTAAAAATATATATTTTTTTATCACTATATGTGAATACTTTCACAAAAAATATAACGGTTGAAATAAATATTAATGATTTAATAAGGCAATATTAATAAAAATAAAGTTTGTGAAGTTATTTAACAAAATAATTAGGTTTGATGCTAGATTTTATAGGTAAAATCTAAGAATCTAAACAAAGGGAGTAAACCAAATGTTAGTAGATAATTTTAATCCATTTGATAATCTCGCAATTTCAGCACTTGTTGCGGCTGTACCGATTCTTTTATTTCTTTTATGCTTAACCGTATTAAAAATGAAAGGTATTTATGCTGCTTTATTAAACCTAGGAATTACGTTTATAATCGTACTTACAATTTTTAAATTGCCAATTGGTGAATCAATCGGAAGTGTAACCCAAGGAACTATTCAAGGGTTATGGCCAATTGGTTATATCATTGTAATGGCTGTGTGGTTATACAAAATAACAGTAGAATCTGGGAAGTTTGATATTTTACGTAGTAGTATAGTTGGTATTTCGAGTGATCAGCGGATCCAGTTCTTATTGATTGGATTTTGTTTTAACGCATTTCTTGAAGGGGCAGCAGGTTTTGGAGTACCGATTGCTATTTGTGCGGTATTATTAGTTTCAGTCGGTTTTAAACCATTGCAAGCAGCTATGCTTTGTTTAATTGCAAATGGAGCATCTGGAGCGTTTGGAGCAATTGGAATACCAGTTGGAATTATTGATACATTTGGTTTACATGGCGTAACTTCAATGAAAGTTTCAATCATGACAGCATTAACTTTACCGATTATTAATTTTACGATTCCATTTCTGTTAATTTGGTTAATCGATGGATTTAAAGGAATTAAAGAAATTTTACCGGCAATTTTAGTAACGTCTATTACTTATACAGTTTCTCAAGCAATCATGACAATCTTTTTAGGTCCAGAGTTAGCAGATATTATTCCTTCTTTATTAACAATGGGCGTTTTAGCATTATTTCTTAAAAAATGGCAACCTAAAAATATTTTCTTACTAAACGGGAAAGAATTTAAAATTGAATCTTATTCAATGGCTGATGTGATTAAAGCATGGTCACCATTCTATTTACTAACAATTTTCGTATTAATTTGGAGCTTAAAATCATTTAAAGGTTTATTCGCTGTTGGAGGAGCTCTATCTTCTACTGTTATAAAATTCGTTGTTCCAGGTTCAACAATAAATGTCAGCATTGATCTAATCGGAGCAACAGGTACTGCAATATTATTAGCAGGATTAGTTACAATTTTCACTTCTAAATCAATTAATGTTAGTAGAGGTTTATCTCTACTTTTAAAAACAATCTCAGAATTTTGGATACCGATTATTATGATTTGTGCAATTATTAGTATCGCAAAATTGATGACTTATGGAGGATTAACAAGTGCTTTAAGTCAAGCAGTTGCACACACTGGAGACGCATTTCCGTTTTTATCTCCAATTTTAGGATGGATTGGGGTATTTATGACTGGTTCTGTCGTGAATAACAATACTTTATTTGCTCCAATTCAAGTTTCGGCTGGTAATATTTTAGGTACAAATCCTTCATTATTAGTATCAGCAAATACTGCAGGTGGGGTAATTGCAAAACTAGTTTCACCTCAGTCAATTGCAATCGCAACTGCTGCAGTAGGTGAAACTGGTAATGAATCGACATTAACAAAAATGACTTTAAAATATAGTTTTGGATTGCTAGCATTTGTTTGTATTTGGACATTTATATTATCACTAATTTATTAAGTTAAAGAGTCTTGAGAGAATTTTCTCAAGACTTTTTTATTACTTAAAGTTGTTTTTCGAAAATTGTTTAAACATTCATAATCCCTTATGTTTGGCTCTTTGAGAAAAAGTTGTTATCCAAAAATCTATTTAATCTCGCCTTAAATATAGACAAATGCCTATGTAACAAGGATTGTGACCCTTACATATACTTTATTGTGATTTCTAAAAGTTAAGTGAAGGAGGCAATCTATTATGAAGGGATATTCACCTTACTACGGCGGCTGCGGCGGTGGCTTTGGATGCGGCGGAGGATTTGCGTTAATCGTTGTGTTATTTATTTTATTAATTATCATCGGTGCGTCTTTTGTAACTTGCTAAAAACTATTGAGCGTCAGCCACAGAAACCGACTAACATTTAGTTAGTCGGTTTATTTCATTTTTTACACAGTATTTATACTGTTTTTTTGAGTTTTACTTTTTTCACCAACTTTTTATTTAGTGCATATAAAGAAGTAGGTATATAACTAGAATTTTTTACTTAATTTAGTAAATTTAAATTGTCCTATTAAACAAGGAGGACCATAAATGAAAAATCAGCTTTATAAACCTCAAAGACATTGGAAAGATATTCCTCTATGGAAAAATGTTACAGATGAACAATGGAACGATTGGCTATGGCAATTAACAAATACAGTCAGAACATTGGATGATTTGAAACAAGTAATCGATTTAACGGAGGATGAAGAAGAAGGGGTAAGAATATCTACTAAAACCATTCCATTAAATATTACTCCTTACTATGCTTCTTTAATGAATCCGACTGACCCACGTTGTCCCATTAGAATGCAGTCTGTACCAATTAGTAAAGAATTAAATAAAACAAAATATGATTCGGAAGATCCACTAGGCGAAGATGATGATAGTCCAGTTCCTGGATTAACTCATCGATATCCAGATCGTGTGCTTTTTTTAGTGACAAATCAATGCTCTATGTATTGTCGCTACTGTACAAGACGTCGATTTTCAGGGCAAATTGGTATGGGAGTACCGAAAAAACAATTAGATGAAGCAATAGCATATATACGTGAAAATGAAGAAGTAAGAGACGTACTGATTTCAGGTGGAGACGGATTATTAATTAATGACAATATATTGGAATATATTTTAAAAAATTTAAGAGCAATCGATCATGTGGAAATTATTAGAATTGGAACTAGAGCGCCTGTAGTTTTCCCTCAAAGAATTACCGACAACTTATGTGAAATATTAAAAAAATATCATCCAGTATGGTTAAATACACATTTTAATACGAGTATTGAAGTAACAGAAGAAGCAAAAAAAGCATGTGAAATGCTTGCAAATGCTGGCGTTCCAGTTGGGAATCAGTCAGTTATTTTAACAGGGATTAATGACAGCGTGCCAATTATGAAAAAGTTAATGCATGACTTAGTAAAAATAAGAGTCAGACCATATTATATTTATCAATGTGATTTATCAGAAGGAATTGGTCATTTTAGAGCACCAGTTGCAAAAGGATTGGAGATTATTGAGGGGTTACGTGGGCATACATCTGGTTATGCAGTACCTACATTCGTAGTAGATGCACCAGGTGGAGGAGGTAAAATCTCACTTCAACCAAACTATATCGTCTCTCAAAGTAGTAAAAAAACAGTACTAAGAAATTTTGAAGGTGTCATCACATCTTATCCAGAGCCTGAAAACTATAAAGAGGATACTGCAGAAGATTATTTTTCATTAGTTTACCCTGATTATTTAAATAAGGCAGCTAAGGTTGGTATTGCTAGTATCATGAATGATCAGGTGCAAAGTCTTATTCCTTCAGATTTAGAAAGAATGAAAAAGAGAGAACAATATCAAACGGATCCAGCACATAGTTCATTAAAAAATAAACGCGAAAAACGAGATGAATTAAAGGAGAAAAAGTTTCAATCACAAATTCAAAAAATGGATGGAAGTGTAAAGAAAGATGAATAATACTTTAAAATGTGATTGGTGCGGTGAGGAGAATGTACAGGAAACAAAATCAGTTGTACATTGGGAATTACCGGATGGTTCCAGAGCAATCACAATTACTGGAGTACCATCATTTCATTGTGATCAGTGCAAATTTACCTATCAGAAGGAAGATATGGTCAAATCAATAGAAGATCAGTTGTTTCTTATTTCAACAAAATTACTTCCGGTTTCAGTTACATTTGATGAATTAATGAAGCAGCCGAGATTATTAAAAAGAAATTATTTTGACTTCTCGTCATAGAACGAGTATTTTTAAAATATAAAATAACTCTGTTATTGTATAAAGTATATTTAAAAAGAAACAATATTTTTAGAAAAAGAGACAAAATAAATAATAAAACTGAGGGAGAATCATGAGAAAGTCATTTTACCATTATATGATGAAGCATAGAAACTATAAAATTCCTAATGAAATTGGAATATTGGCAGATCATCTTTTTAATGATCACTCATTTCCAAAACATTCTTCAAGCTATGACGAAATTAGCTCGTATTTAGAGTTTGATGGAACTTTCCATCAATCGATGAGCGTTTTTGATGAAGCATGGAACTTATATTTAGAAGATCAATAAGATGTGACTTAGGTTAACTAAGTTGCATCTTTTTTTTGAAACCTCCTTTAATAATCTCACCTTTATTTATTGATTCTACCATTTTTGAAACTAGCTATTAATTTCTTACCTACAAAATAGGCTATTCCCTTTTTTTATTTACTATGAAAATGACAGACAATTATCTATTGGTTGCATAGTATACAGTAAAAACGAATTAGTCACGACGTATGGAGAAGGAGGTAAGAAGTATGACGAAGAAAAAACAACCCAAATATAACGTAGATGATATTGTCGTGATTACGTTATATGGTACTGTCGGTAAGATAACAAATATAAACTTTCTATTTTTATTGGGAATTCATCACTTAAGTAAAATGCATAATACTAAGGTGATTTTATGTTAGCAGCTATTTATCTCAGACTCTCAAGAAACGAAGAACAAAAAGAAGTCGAAGAAGTTTTACTTAATCATAAAAACGCTTTGATCAAGCTTGCCAATCAACATAGTTTAAAATATATCATTTATCAGGAAATTTCGAGCGGTGTCAATACAGAGCGGGAACAATTAAATTTATTGCTTAAGAAAATACATGAATTTGATTATTTAATTATTATGGATATAGATCGTCTTTCACGTGATAATGCTCATGCGGAACAAATTAAGCAAGTATTGATCTTAAATGATATTAAAATATTAACCCCACAAGGTAAAATAGATTTATCCCAGGAAACGAATGAAATGTTATTTTCATTTCAAGCAGTATTGGCTAATTTTGAATATAAACAGATAAAGAAGCGGTTATCAAGAGGTAGATTAGCAGCAGCGGAGCAAGGAAAATGGGTAATGAGTAATAAGACCCCACTTGGATATCGTAAAAATTCGGAAAAAAAATTAGAAATAATTGAAGACGAAGCGAAAATCATTCGACTAATATTCGATAAATCGTTAGAACGTGTTTCAGTAAATGAAATAGCCCGACAATTAAATAGGTTAAATTGGCGAAGTAGGCAAGGTAAAATCCTTACTACATCACATATTAGCCAGCTACGTACGAATCCTGTATATTATGGAGCAATTCAGGCTAGAAGGCGTATTCATAATAAAATTATTGATGAAGTTTTTATTGAAAATGCGCATGAGGCAATCATAACAAAGGAGCAATTTTTTGCCGTCCAAACTATATTAGAAAATAATAAAAATGTTTATTTTCCAAACCGAAAATCAATTCGTAGGTTACAAAATTTAATATACTGTAATTGCTGTGGGCGGAAGCGATATATTCAAAAAGATCGTTCAAATATTGATTTTATAAAATCATGTTCAAATAAAATATCAAACAATCAATGTAATGATCGGGGCTATAAATATCAATTAGTTGAAGAATTTGTTTTAAAGAGTATTAAAGAAAAAAAATCAGAGCTAGAGAATGCGTTAAAAATACTAGATTCTCAGAAAACAATCGAACTAGAAGAAAGATTAACGACTGAACTCGTTTCGTTAATCAAACAGAAGGATAAAATTCAAAAAAGACATAATAATGTTAGAGAAATGAGAATGGATGGAGAAATTACTAAAAATGAATTTGAAGAATTAAAAAATGAACTAATCGTTCAAAAGAATCAAATGAATGAGCAAATTGAACTCTTTCAGACTCAAATAGAGAATTTAAGAAACAAAAAAGAAGATCGTCAAAAAATAGAGCAGATCATTGAAACTCTGGACGATTTAGAAGGAATTGATCCTGAACTATGTAATCAATTTTTAAAAGTATTTATTAATAAAATATGGTTTAGTAGTAATATGGATTCAAGTCATGATACTACTCGAAGTAAGGAAATTGCCACTATTAAAATAGAATGGATCTAACACATTAATTATCTTCAATGAAACGATTCCCTCTAGAAATCTGCCACTCGGTTATTACTTTTTGAGAATCTCAAAGTTAAAATAAAAAGTTCAGTTTACCATCTTCGAAAAGATTGAACTGAACTTTTTTTTATTTATCTGCTATTGATCAAACTAACTAATTCATTAAAATATTTTTCAGCTTCCTTAGTACTTCTTGCACATTTTAACCTTTTCATTAAAATATTGTAATGAAAATCAACTTCTTCATTCGTTGCATCATTCGTGCTGTCATTTTCATTATTTAGTTCTATTCCATCGACAACTCCAGTATCAGTTTGATGCATATTTCCCATGGTAGTCGAAGGGGCACTTGTCTTTTTGTTCTTATTTTTCTCTTTTTCCATTTCTTCAAGCGTTGAACTAAAATCAATGATTTTGTTATTAACGTTTTTATCAACCAATTTTTCTAAATATGCACCGCCGCTAACTCCACAAATAAAAGCATAAATGATAATAGATACAGGAGTTTGATCATCTGTCGTTAGAACAGCAATAAGGTACGATATACAACCTGCCATAGCTCCAAGAATTATTTCTCGCTTAGAACCTAGTGAATATCTTTCTCTACCATCAGAATCTTTAAAACGATAACTTCTAATGTAGCCTTCATTTGCTAATAATATATTGGCATAACCACCTATTGCACCAATTAAGATTGATAGAAAGGTCAGAAATAAATCATTAGATGATAATGTATCCAGCCAATTTTCGTACATATTGGTAGCCTCCCGTTTTTGTTAAACTATATGGAGGCTTTTTTTAGAATAGTACTATTAGATGCAATACCTTTATAAAGGTCATTTTTTACGTATTTATAAAAAACTTTATTAGGTAAAAGAAAGCTGAAATAGGTGATCTAATTTGTTCGAAATTAATCTTATATCTTAACAGCTACTTGTTTATTTAAAAAAGAGCGAATCGTTTGATTAAATTTTTCTGCAGCTTCCATTTTGGATACATGGCCAGTATTTTTGAAAATAACTAATTTTGAATTTGGAATACTATTATGCATTATTAATTGAAGCCATACTGGAGTAATCGGATCATACTGACCACCAATAATAAGCGTTGGCACTTTTATATTTGGTAACAATTCTCTGTTATCGACCTTAAAACAGGCTTTCATTGACTTGTCATAACCTTCTGGATTTGGGCGATAATATTGTTTGAATTGTTGTAATGACTCTTTTTCCCATGAAAAAAGGCATGTTCTTGCTGTCATCTCTTTTAACTGTTGTGGAGTGAAAATTTTTGAACGAAGCTCTTTATATTGAATAAACCATAATCCTAGTAATCTTGGAGCAAAATGAAATGTACTAACTAGAATTAAAGAGCGACATCTAGTAGGTGCTTGGCGGTACATCTCTTGGGCAACAATCCCACCCATAGATAAGCCTAATATATGCGCACTTTCAATTCCTAACTCATCCATTAAATCAAGTACATCTTTTGCAAAATTCTTAATTGAGATCCCTTCAGTTAAATCATTTTCTCCATGACCTCTCAAATCAGGAATAATTAAATCGAATTCATTCGCTAGTTCATATTGCTTAAACCAGCTTTCTTTAACTTCTCCAAGACCATGAATTAATACGAGAGGTTCTCCAGTACCTAACCGGTCATAATACAGTTTGATACTTTCCGTTTTTATAACGTACAATTTTATCACTCCTTTGTAACTTTTTTACTAAAATATTTAACGAATAAACGCTATGTTTGAAGTTTTTTGAAAATTTATAATAAATTATATTGACTGTATTGACGCTATATTCATATATGTGTAAAATACACCTATAGATTTTTTATAGAGGTGTTACCAATGAACAATGATAAAGATAAAAATATTACTCCATCAAAGAATTTTATAATGCCTTTTATTCTTCTACTCCTAAGTCGGATGACACTTCATGGATATGATCTAATTCAAAAGCTCCACGCATTCGGGTTTCAAACACTTGACCAAGGAAATTTATATCGATTACTAAGACAACTAGAGAAAGAAAATCTTGTACAATCGGAATGGGATACGAAAGGAAGCGGACCTGCAAAGCGCTGCTATTCAATTACTGAGGCTGGGAAGGCATACTTAACAGGTAACGCAAGACAACTCGAACTTTATCAATCAATGCTAGATCAATTTTTCAAAATGTACACTAGTTTTCTAGAACTCTACATTCCTCCATTACAAAGAGAGGATAAAATAGAGAAAAAATCGATACCAAAAGAGGAGGAAGAAGTTTGACGATACAGAAAGCTTCAAAATCAAAGGTGGAAGTTCAAAAAATTGAAGATGAGAAAGTAGAAAAATATTTTATGGATCCTTTTTTTAATACACTTTGGGATCAATATGAAAGTAGTTTGATTCATCTAAGAGACAGTAGAGAACAAAAGTTAAATTCGTTTGTTAAAGTGTTAAAAGAAACAAGGAAATTTAATGAGGAATATCGTAATGCAGTAAATGGTTTATTTGGAGAAGTAAAGTCCTTTAATAATCATTTAAGAGTAAATTCATCAAATATTAAAATTGCAAATTCAAATGCAGCCCAAGAAATTCAATCAAGTGTGAATCTATTTGAAGAAACGGTAAATAAATTTGGTGAGTTCCTATTTACACCGTACAAAGCCTCAGTTGAGTTAATGGAAAAGCTAGAAGAACAATATGAACAAACTGGAAAATACTACATAGAGAGTTTAAAGGAAAGAGATCGAGTATGGTCATCATTAAATGAACATTACTTGGAATATTTAAGAACAGCACATACAAGCTTTAACCATCGTATTGAGGATAGCTTTAAAATGTTTACATCTGTTAATAAATAAGGAAAAATGCAATTAGCTAATGATAAACAGTCTTTGTCTTCACACTCAAAACAACTCATTTAAATCAGAAGAGTTGTTTTTTTTATGTCTTATCTGATTTTCTTATAGATTACAATTCCTACTTAAGAGAACTATAGACTAGACCTTTGAATAGTCTATAGAGGGGTGTTTCTTCATGGATCAGTTTAAATATGAAGAAATTGGAACATTAAATGCAAAGCTAGCTGCAGAAGCATTACTAAAATTAACTTTAAAAATAAAAAATGACGAGATAAAAATAAAGACATCTGATAAGCCACTCACTTAAACTTGAGTGGTATTTTTGTCTTAATAGCCAATAAAAATAGAAAGTTAATAAATATTAAACTGATGGATGGCGTTTTTGTTTATGAAGTCAATAATCATGACGGACTTTATGTTGAGAATACTCTTCAGCTTCTCAACGAATATGATGGGAAAAAACTTGAAAAAGAATGGATAGAAGTAAATTATTCATTTTCTTTCGGGGATCTTGTTCAAGTAAATGGTTATGAAAAAGAAATTTTTAGAATTGTTGGGTACCGAACTGAGGTTTGGCGATATAAAAATGACGCGTGGGAAGATACAATTTACGAACTAGCGCGTATTACTGATGGAGAATGGTTAGAAGCCGATGAAACAGATTTAACTCTTATTGCATCAGCGCAAACTGCAAATGCAATTCTAAAAAAACTAAGAAATGATAAAAATGGCATTACAAAATTAGATTTAGAAAAACTTCGCTCAATGAATGATTTTAATAAAAACAGAAATAAAACAACAAAACAAGAAATAATTGACGGTTTATTAGATATATATAATGATTACGCTGTTTTATATTCAATCTTCCAAGACGAAGAATATAAAATTGTGATGGATCTAGTGCTTAAAAATTTAAATAAATTCTCAGAGAAGAAAACAAATTGAGAGAGAGGATATTCTACAATAATTGTAGAATTATATGAATCATAAAAGGTATGCCTATCCCTATTAAAATAAAAAATGCAATTGTCGTCAGTTTTTCAACGGCTTCTTCAAACTTTTCATCATTAACCATAATTTCTTTTAAATTAGCTAGCTTGTCCATTTTTATCATTGGAATCTCGCTCCTTTAACATGTTTTAATTGAATATATGCTTGTCAATGTTGTATTATGCTAAAGGTTACATATTAATATTTTTTTGTGCTTAGTAAGGTTTTTTTCATATTTTCTCATTTTTCACATATTAACTAGTAAGGGGTGATGCTAGTGAAAGAAATTGAGGTAGTTATTGATACGGAAGAAATAGCAGAATTTTTCTATCAACAGCTCATTCAGCGAGGATATGTTCCTGAGGAAGAGGAAATTGAAGAACTAGCGGATATTACTTTTGAGTACTTACTGGAAAAATGTATGATTGATGAAATTGATGAGGAAGAAGAATAGTCATGAAAGTGGCGACGGGAGCTCTCGTCGTTTTTCTTTTGTGTATCGAAAGTACAAGCATTTAACTGCATGATCTGGAATTTATATTGGAGGATTATATGAAAAAAAATAATTGGATACTAATTTTTACTTCTATTTTTCTATTTGTTATTTTAGGACTTATTTATGATTCGAACATAATTCGGAGTTTGGACAATTCAGCGTTTAAATTCTTTGAATTCATTCGAACAGATGCACTAGATTCATTTTGTTATTTTTTAAGAGATTTTGGATCTTCAAAAATGTATTTAACATTTGCAGTCATTGTTTTAGTTTATGCAATTATACGTAAGCGTATTTGGACTGGTATATCATTAATTATTACTTTATTGACAGCTAGAGTGGTTGTTTCATTTTTAAAAGATCTATATGAAAGACCACGACCAAGTTCAATGTACTATGTGGAAAGTGGATTTAGTTTCCCAAGTGGACATGCAGTTATGGCAACATCCTTCTTTCTAACATTAGGCTTTATTTTAATAGTCATTCAACCTGCAATGATGAAACACAAAAAATTGATTCAATTTATCGTTCTTTTCATGATATTTTTAATATCAATGAGCAGAATTTACCTGCATGTACATCATTTCTCAGATATTATTGCAGGATGGTTAGTAGGATATGCATGGTACAGTATTTGTAAAAATGTATTTATTAATTTACATGAAAGACAACAGCTTTAATTTAATAGGAAAAATTACACCTATAATCGAGATGATATAGGTGTTCTTTTTGAGTACTATTTGTTACGAGAGAAATTAAGGCCAATACACTTGATATAAAAATAATGTATATTTTATTGTAGCATCAGTACGTTTATCGAATTCTCTAGAGCGAAAGCCATATGTTATATTGACAACTACTTCATAAGGGGAAATGATTGATTTTAGTATTCGTATCAATCGTTGTTCTAAAAAACATACCTTCTTGATCAGAAAAACCATAATCGATTCCATTTAAAACACTACTTGCATGTAACACTTTAAAAGGATATGTTCTAAATAATCGTGAAACCGTTCTTCCACCTGTTAGTGCTTTAAGGAAAGCGAACAACATCTTCAATTAAATTAAGCACAATAAATTACCTCATGAGATATATATGATTTAAATCAAGTCCAAATTGCCTATAATTGTTAAAGTCATGTAGGCCAGGAAAAAAGGTATGTACAAAAAAGTTAAACCATACGAAAAACCACAAGGATTACCTTGTGGTTTAATTTATTTTATTTAGAGTTTAGGGATATTCCCATTCACATCATGATTTAACTAAGTTTATATTATTCAAAAGTTGATAAAAATTCTTCAACTGATTCTGGCGTTTTTGCATTTGCGCTATGTAAGTGGCCAATTTTTTCGCCATCTTTAAATACAAGTAAACTCGGAATTCCCATTACTTGTTGTTCACTAGCGATTTCTGGGAATTCATCGCGATCCATTGTGTACCAAGTAAATGATGGGTGCTCTTCAATAACGTCTCCGATAAAAGCATCTAAACGTGTACAATCAGGACACCAAGTTGCATAAAATTTCACCACGATTGGCTTTTCACTTTTAATTATTTCCTCATATTTTTTTACTTCTTCTATTCTTTCCATAATTGCCTCCTAAAGCTTTGATAAGTTTATTTTGAATCATATTTATTAGTATTTCAATTATTTTAACTTAATAATGCATTTTTAGAATTAATGTGATTAAAAAGGATACAAATGTTCGTATGTTGATGTAAAATATAAGATAGAAAAGTTGTACTAAAAATTAGTAACAATGATAGTAAATAAAATGATGAGGTGTATTTAATGAAGTTTATTCATACAGCAGATTGGCACCTTGGTAAAATTGTACATGGTGTACATATGACAGAAGACCAACGATATTTATTATTAGATGAATTCATTTCAATAATTAAACAAGAAAAGCCAGATGCAGTTGTTATAGCAGGCGATTTATATGATAAAAGTATCTCTCCAACTGAGGCGATTGAACTATTAAATGAAGTATTCCATAAAATTGTAATTGAATGCAATACGCCTATTCTTGCGATTGCTGGAAATCATGATAGCGCTGAACGCATTGAATTTGGTAGCCGTTTTATGGAAAAAGAAGGCTTATATTTAGTAGGGAAATTTCAAACTCCATTTAAGAAAGTAATTTTAAATGATGAAGAGGGTGAAGTTCATTTTTATTTAATTCCGTATGCCGAACCAAGTATTGTACGTTATATCTTACAAAACGATGATATTCATTCACATGATGACGCTATGAAAGCAATCATCAATAAAATAAGAGATGAAGAATTAGACCCAACAGTCCGAAATGTATTTGTTGGACATGCATTCGTTACAAATAATGGTGAGCCTTCAGATGAAGAGACAGAGGGAGAACGAACCCTCTCTATTGGTGGAGCTGAATACGTATCACATCATAATTTTAAACATTTTAACTATACAGCTCTAGGACATTTACATCGGGCACATTTTGTAGGAAATCAATCAATTCGATATTCTGGATCACCATTAAAATACTCACTTTCTGAAGAAAACCATAAAAAAGGTTGCTTAATTGTTGAATTAAAAGCTGACGGTGAGCTATCAATAGTTAAAAAAGATTTTCATCCAAATCGAGATTTAAGATCGATCGAAGGAACGATTGAGGAAATCAGACAGCATTCTGTGAATGATGATTATGTATTTGTTAAATTAACTGATGAGCATATGGTAGTACATCCGATGGAGCAAATCAGAACAGTTTATCCAAATGCAATGCATGTTAGTCGAAAGCGAACGACATTACAAACAGAACAAACAAATCAACTGAGTTTAGTGGAAAAACAATCAAAAAATCAACTTGAGTTGTTCCAATCTTTTTATAAAGAAATGAAAAATGAAGATTTGAAAATTGAAGATGAACAATATATGAAAGAGATTATTCACGAAATCTTTGTAAGGGAGGAATAGATTTGAAGCCGTTAAAAGTAGTACTTCATGCATTTGGACCTTATAAGGATAAGGTATATGTTGACTTTAGTCGACTAAATGAAAAAGGATTATTTGCAATAACTGGTCCAACTGGTGCAGGTAAAACAACAATATTTGATGGGATTTGTTTTGCTCTTTTTGGAGAAGCGAGCGGTGAAAATAGGAATGACCAAACATTACTTCGAAGTCATTTTGCAGATGATGATCTATATACCAGTGTTGAATTGACATTTGAATTAAAAGGAAACCATTATAATATTTTTAGACAAAAAGGACATCAAAAGAAACAAAATAAAAGTATTACAGGCGATAAAATAGAGTTTTATAAAATTGAGAATGAGGAAAAAGTACCTTATTGTCAGGAATTTAATAAAACTTCAATCGTCAATAAAAAAGTAGAAGAATTATTAGGGATCAATGCAGATCAATTTAAACAAATCGTATTACTACCTCAAGGTGAATTTAGAAAATTATTAGTTTCGGATACAAAGGAAAAGGAAGAAATTTTGCGAAAAATTTTCAGAACTGAACTATTTGAAAAAGTAACTGAAACTCTGAATTTAGCTAGAAGAACCATGGAAAGTAAATTTACTAATTTAAAGCAGAAAATCGTTATTAAATTAGAAGTAATTGAAAAATTGTTAAGCGAAAAAGGAATTCAAATTTCCGACGATTCTCAAATTAATCTTCATCTTGTTAATGAGATATTGACTGAACATATATCAAGTATAATAGAAGATTTAAAAAGACTTGAAGAAAATGAGAAAATACAAAAATCACAATTAGAAACTAGCCAGCAAAAGTTATTTTCAGCAGAAGCTCATAATAAAAATATTGATCGATTAAATGAAGTAATTGAATTATTAACGATGTTAAAAGGTCAAGAGTTAGAAATAGAAGATAAAAAAATAAAAATAAAATTAGCCACAAATGCTGAAAAAGTATTGCCTATAAAAACTGAACTTGAGAAACTAAAAAATTCACTACAAGTTACAAACGATAAATTATTATTCGAAATAGAGAGTTTAAAAGAAACACTTATTAAAATTGAAAAAATTTCTGCGGAAGTTGCTACTTTACCTGAAGAGCAAAAAAAATTAGGTAGCCTAGAAAGCCAATTGAGTAATTTATTAGCTTTAAAAGAAGATGTAGAACATTTTCAAAATCATAAGGTAGCGTTTCATAATAAATCGAAACAGATTCTATTATACGAAAATGAAGAAAAGACATTACAAGATGGTTTAAAGAAAGAGAACGAAGAATTAATTCAATTAAAGCAGCAACTACATGACTTAGAAGGTATTCATGATCAATGGGCGAAATTGTCCTTATTAAACAAGGAAATCTCATTAAAAGGTGGGTTTGCTAAACGAATCTTTTTTGCAAAAAAAGAATTAGAGCAAAAACTAAATGAATATCAACTAAAAAATTTAGATCATCTAAAATTAAAAAATGAATTGGATAGAATTGAAATTGAAATGCATCAGCAAAAAGCTGCTTTTTTAGCGAAAGATTTAAAAGATCAAGAGCAATGTCCAGTTTGTGGAAGTACCCATCACCCATCGCTTGCTAAATTTAATGGGACTGTCAATGAAGAAGTAGCCGAAAAATTAAAAATGCAAGTAAATCAATTTCAGACTGAACTAGCAACAATTCAAGGTGAAATTAAAAGTAAAGAAAACTCATTAAAAATTGATGAAGAATCATTTTTTGATGAGCATGGACAATTTGATTTTACAAATGAAGGGCTTAAAGCTCTAGCTGATGAGTTTAATGAGAATAAATCAAACTTAACTAATCTGACTGAGAAGAAAGCTGCTTTCGAAAAAATTAATCATTTAATAAAAACAAAAGAAGAATTAATTAGGGACATAAGTTTAAAAGTTACTGAGAAGACTGAGGCAATGAATAAGTTTACGAATGAACTAAATGAATTGAAAATTCAGATCGTACAAATTGAATCAAAATTACCAGAACCTTTAAGAACTCTTGAAAAATGGCAAATGGAAAAAAATGAAATTGAAAAAAGTATTTCAATATTAAAAGCTAAAATTTCAAAAATTGAAGAAGAATTTAGAAGCCTAACTGAACAGAAGACGATTAAAGAAACTACTCGCACTCATCTTGAGAATGAAGTTATAAAATTAAATGAAGAGATTCGAAAAACAACGATTCTTTATCATGATAAATTATCCGAGTACGAGTTTAATGGAGAATCTGAGTTTATTAGTGCAATTGATCATATACGAATGGTTGATCAATATCGAAATGATTTATCATTGTTCGAAGAGAATCTTCAAAGATTAAGTACTGAAAAAGAGTTGCTTGAAAAACAAGTTCAATCGATGAAAAAAATTGATGTAAGTGAACTTAAAATGAAGGTACAAGAAATTACTCAGCAGTTAGACGCTATTGTTAACGAGATGATTCGGATCCAAGAATTAAATAAACGATTAAGTCAATTGAAAATTGACCTGCAAAATTATCAAGAGGAATTTGTAAAAGCTGAACAAAAGTTAGCAGGATTAACGGATTTATATAAAGTTACAAAAGGCGATAATGATAAAATGATTTCGTTTGAGCGATATGTCTTATTGGATTATTTTGAACAAATTATTGAATCGGCAAATATTCGACTTGATCATTTATCAAATGGTCAATTTCAATTGCAACGGAAAGATGCAGTTGAAAAAGGAAGGAAACAAAGTGGTTTAGGATTGGAAGTTTATGACTCCTATACAGGTCTTGCTAGGGATGTAAAAACATTATCTGGTGGAGAGCAGTTTAATGCATCACTTTGCTTAGCGCTAGGTATGGCAGATATTATTCAAGCACATAAAGGTGGTGTATCAATTGATACGTTGTTTATAGATGAGGGATTTGGATCGTTAGATGATGAGTTGTTATCAAAAGCAATTGATACCCTTATTCAGCTTCAAAAATCTGGCCGTTTAATTGGCGTTATTTCACATGTGCAAGATGTAAAGGATGCAATGCCTGCAGTAATTGAAGTTCATAAAACAAACAAGGGATATTCTGAGTTATCAATTTTAATTAAATAAAGATGAAAGTGTGCCGGAAACTAAGCGAAAGTTTCCGGTTTTTTATTTTTACTAAAAAGATTTTGACTAGAATTTTTTGAATGAAATATATTTATCTATAGATACATTAGTAATATAAAAATTTACTTTTATAAATCCTTTCAATCAACCTGCTTAATGGAGGGATTTGGCAATAATTGACATAGTATTGCATATTTAAACAAGAATAGATATAATAATTAAAAATCTAAATATACCAAATTTTCAATAAATTTATTCTAATCAGAAATTTACTTACATAAATCAAAAATAATTGGGGGTATTGAAATGAAAAAGGTTAAAAAACTATCGTTTGCATTTGCTGTAACGACAGCTCTAATTTTATCGGGGTGTGGTAAGGATGCGAAAACAAGCGGATCAGCAGATAAACCGTTAAGAGTTGTTACTGATGCTGCCTATGCACCATTTGAATATCTTGATAACGGTAAAATAGTAGGATTCGATGTTGATTTTACTAATGCAGTTGCGAAAGAAGCTGGGGTAAAAATCAAAATTGTGAATACTGGATGGGACCCATTATTTGCTGAAATTGGTGGTAAAACTGCTGATATTGGTATGTCTTCAATTTCAATCAATGCAGATCGTGAGAAAACATATGATTTTACCACACCTTATTTTCTATCGATTAATAAAATTCTAGTTCCAGAAGGTAGTAGTATTAAATCGGCCGCAGATTTGAAGGGTAAAGTTGTAGCCGTGCAAAATGGTACAACAGGTCAAGAAGCTGTTGAAAAAATGTTTGGTAAAAACAATAAAAATCTTAAAAAATTCGAAAATAACAATTTAGCAATTTTAGAGCTTCTTAGTGGAGGAGCGGATGCAGTAGTTGCGGACAATGGTGTTCTTGAAGCGTATGCAAAAAATAATCCAGATAAAAAGCTAGTTGTTATTGATGATAAAGATAGCTTTGAACCTGAATATTACGGTCTATTACTTCAAGATGGAAGTAAATTAAAAGGTAAACTTGATAAAGCAATTAAAGAAGTAGTAAACAATGGTACTTATGAAAAAATTTATAAAGAGCATTTTGGATCAGAGCCAGATCTTGAAACATTAAAAGCAGAAGAAAATAAATAGGAAATTAAAAATTGCGTAACAGGGCACTTGTGTTACGCAATTTTATCTAAATGGGGGAAAAGAAATGGGATTTGATTTTGGAATTATAAAAGAATACATACCGTTTTTCCTTAAAGGAACTGGATTAACAATTGGCTTATCTTTAGCAGGAATTTTCTTAGGGACAATAATCGGATTATTTATTGGATTAGGTAAAATGCAATCAAATAAATGGTTAGCTCTACCTTTTGTTTGGTACATCAATTTCTTTAGAGGAACACCGTTATTTGTACAAATTTTATTAATTCACTTTGGGGTAGTTCCGTATTTTATAGGAGAAACAAATGCGATCGCAGCAGCAATCATTGCACTATCATTAAATGCAGCAGCATATATTGCTGAAATCTTTCGTGCTGGAATTCAATCAATTGATAAGGGGCAAATGGAGGCTTCTCGCTCCTTAGGAATGACGCATGTACAAGCTATGAAACATGTTATTTTACCTCAAGCTATTAAACGTATGATCCCTCCACTTGGAAATGAATTTATTGTCTTAATAAAGGAATCTTCAATTGCAGCTATTATTGCTGCACCTGAACTTATGTATTGGAGTAGAGCAATGCAAGGGCAATATTATAAAGTGTGGGAGCCGTATATTTCTGCAGCGGTAATCTATCTAGTCCTAACTTTAACATTAAGCTTTGTTTTAAATCGCATTGAAAGAAGGTTGACTACGGGATGATTAAAGTAGAAAAACTAAAAAAATCATTTGGTTCACTAGAAGTATTAAAAGATATCAACATTACAATTCAACCACGTGAAGTATGCGTTGTGATCGGTCCTTCTGGTTCAGGTAAATCAACCTTACTTCGATGTTTAAATATGTTAGAAACAATTACAGCTGGAAAAGTTTATATCGAAAACGTCGATCTTACAGATAAAAAAACAAATATAAATAAAATTCGTACTGAAGTAGGTATGGTATTCCAACATTTTAATCTATTTCCACATTTAACAGTTTTAGAAAATATTACTCTAGCACCTAAAAAAGTAAGAAATCGACCGAATGACTTTGCTAAAACGAAAGCACTTGAACTATTAAAAAAAGTCGGGCTTTCAGATAAAGCTAATGTATATCCTGACTCGCTATCTGGTGGACAAAAACAACGTGTTGCGATCGCAAGAGCACTTGCAATGGAACCAAAAATTATGTTATTCGACGAACCTACTTCCGCTCTAGATCCTGAAATGGTCGGAGAAGTTTTAGAAGTTATGAAGCAACTAGCTAAAGAAGGAATGACAATGGTCATTGTAACACATGAAATGGGCTTTGCTCGTGAAGTTGGTGATCGCGTAATTTTTATGGATCAAGGCTTCATAGTAGAAGAAAACAGTCCAGTGCAAATATTTGATTTCCCAAAACACGAGCGCACGAAAAGCTTCTTAAGTAAAGTATTATAAGGAAGATATTAAACAGATGAGGGTGCCCAAATTTTTTTAGGGAACCTCTTTTTTTTGTGACAAATAAGATTTGAAAATTAAACAAAAATGAATCTAGTGAAATTAAGACTGAACTGCAAATAATTCTATGTGAATCGCAAATAAGGAGTACATCAGTGCAAATAAAAGATAAAAAGTTGCAAAATAAGGACTAACTGCAAATAAATTTTGAGAATCGTAAATAAAAATGACAAAACAGCAATTAAAATCAGCAAAACGGCAATTAAATCCTTAAGGATTGCAAATAAGATTAAAAATTACCCTTACCAGTTAGGGTATTATGACATAAAAAACTATACAATAGTAGACATTTTAAATGGAAAACTAGCAAATATGCTCTTATTCTTTCAATATCCCTTAAAAAGTTGATTTAAATCAGCTAATGACCAATTGAAAAGATTCAATAGGTCATCTAAAAAAGCTATGCACTGTAGAGATACCCCCGATCGAATGGAACGAAAGGGTCGTGACTCCTATTTTATAAGCGAAGTGTTTTCTTTTTATTCTTTTCGAAATATTATGCTAAAATTTATTTAAGACAAAAAAAGGAGTGTAGGACATGGAAATTCAAAGAGTATTAGTAACTAGCCGAATTCAACATAAGCTTAAGGATATTATTGAATCATATAATCTATCAAAAGAGTTTCGTTTTTTACCTGAAGATGAAGTAACAAAAGAGGATTATGAGTGGGCTGATACATATGTTGGTTTTCGTCCAACACCAAATTTTGAATTTGGAAACATAAAGTGGGTTCATTCATTAGCAGCGGGCGTAGATAGTTTTATGAAAATTAAATGGAAGAATGACGTACTTTTAACGCGAACAATCGATGTTTTTGGTTCGAAAATGAGTCAATATTGTTTAAGTTACATTCTCCAGGATTCACAATTACATGAACAATTTTCAAATTTACAGAATGAAAATAAGTGGGAGTTTCATATCCCAAAATCTTTAGAAGACCAAAAAGTAGTCATTTATGGTACAGGTGAAATTGGAGGCTATATCGGAAAGGTTTTATCAAGCTTAGGAATGAAAGTATATGGAGTTTCTATGAGTGGTAGTCAAAAACCAAATTTTGAAAAAGTAGTTCCGTTCGAAGAAGCATCTACAATTTTAGATCATGCAGATTGGATTATTAGTGTTCTTCCATCTACGAATGAAACGATAAATATAATAGATATGAATACATTTAAACATTTAAATAATGTAGGTTTTATAAATGTTGGGAGAGGAGCAACTGTATGTGAGGACTCTTTAAAAGAAGCTTTGAAAAATGGGTATATTAGAAAAGCTATTTTAGATGTTTTTGCTGTTGAACCACTTCCAGCCGATTCTGAATTATGGCAAATGCCTAATGTAAAAATAACACCACATATTTCGGCAGTTACTTTACCAAATGATGGTGTTAAGTGTTTTGTCAATACACTTTCAACAATAGAAAATAACGAAAAACTAAGAAATATAGTGAAGATTGAAAAGGGATATTAATTTTTTGATGTATAAAGCTATTTTTTGTTTAATGTTTGCCAGCAGATAAATGATCGTTAAATTTTTCATTTCACATTAAGAAATTATCAATTTGCAGCTATGAAGGGGACTCGACGTTGCCTGCAAATTTTAGGAATTAAGTATAAGTGCAACTACGCCTCTGTCTTCGCCTTAAAGCTCGCCAATCGTCGAGTTTTCTTTATTATCATAAACATGTTAGGATATACATGTAACAAATTGATATAAAAGGAGAATACAAAAATGGCAATTATTGACGTTTCAATCGTACCAATTGGCACAGATACACCTAGTGTGAGTGCGTATGTAGCAAATATACATAAAGTTTTAGAAAAGTATAATGGCGAAGTAAAATTCCAGCTTACACCTATGAATACAATTATTGAAGGCGAATTACCGTTATTATTAAAAGTTGTACAAGAAATGCATGAGGTACCATTTGAAAATGGCATTTCAAGAGTTGCAACGACTATTCGAATTGATGATCGTCGAGACAAGAAAAGCACAATGGAAGGTAAGTTAGCTTCTGTTCAAGCAAAACTTGAACAAAACTAATTATCCTTTATAAAGTGACTAGAGTTTAACGACTTTTTAGTCACTTTTTTTATGAATAGGCTGTCTGTTTAGGCAGCCTTTAGAGTTTCTTATTGAACTAACGCTGCGTTAGTTCAATAAAGAATAAATGGTTAATAATTACCTGTTAATCTTATCAAAAGGTATATAAAGAATAGAATAACCACTAATATAATCATAGGAAAGCATCCTATTTTTGATATTCCATTTAAGTCACCAGACATTGAATTGTTAACTGCATCATTGAGGTTTTCAACTGGATTCTTTTTAATTTTCATAGCAACCTCCAAAAATCCAACTTGTAAATACTCTAATTACTCTTTATTCTTCTAATTCTGTTATAGAACTAACGCTAGCGTTTAGTTACATAAGGAAGTTCAAAATTCTATTTGCATAAAGTTTTTACTTGTTCATTAAATTGAGTATTACTCTTGTAGTATTCGCCCTTTAACTTTAGTAGTTTAAAGTCTCCAATTTCTTTATCTTTATGATAAGCCTTTACTGAGTATCCGTCGTCAAATAGTAAAAGGACAGCGCGGTCTTCTTGATTTTCGTCACGAATAAACTTAATCTTCCTGACATTATTCACCCACATATTAATATTCACAAGGTCAGTTAATTCTTTAAAGTTCCCATTTTTTCCGTATACGATTTTAGTTATTTCTTTATCTGTATATATAGACTCAAAAGTCATTCCGTCTTCTTTTTTTTGACAGGATGTTAAAACTACTACAATAACTAATAAACAAATGGACAAGAATAATCTTCTCACAAAATGTTCCTCCTAATTTACCTCTCAAACACTACTATATTAATTCAATTTTCCACTCATATATTCCTTTTCTTATTGAACTATACTTCCATTTTGTTGAATAAAAAAAACGACCGCCGAAGCAGCCGATCGTTATTGAACTAACGCATGCAATAGTTGAAGATTAAAAGCAGCCATTGGCTGCTTTTTTATTTATGTATTTGGAGGATAGTTGCATTAGTAAATCCTACTATTGTTGGTATTCGAGTTTTATAAATAATGATACAATCGTTGTTGTAATTAACAACAAAAAAAGGTTGAGGACCTTGGATAAGATAAATTTGAGACAGACATTTAAATACCTCTTTTATCCAAATTCGTTAAATCATCTTCTCCATTAAGATGTGATACTATTACTTTTGCAATAAACTTTCAAGGGGGCAACCAATGAACAAAACAGACCGTTTGTTAGCCATCGTGCTGGAGCTGGAACGTAAAGAAATAGTACGGGCCGAAGATTTGGCGACCCTATTTGAAACTAGCGTACGGACCATCTATCGCGACATACAGGCGCTGAGTGAAGCGGGCGTGCCGATCATAGGAGCCCCAGGGTCAGGATATTCCTTGATGGAAGGCTATTTCCTGCCGCCGATCAGTTTCAATGTACAAGAAGCCGTGAGCTTGTTGATTGGAACAGACTTTATCGAACAACAATTTGATGATGATTATCGTGTCAGGGCTCAAGCCGCTCGCGGTAAAATCGAGGCCATTCTATCGGAGAGCGTTCGCAACGAAGCATCTCGTACACGCAAGTCTATGCGTTTGCTCATTTCTGATAAACAGGTCAAGCCGTCAAAAGAAAAGAAATATCTAGAAAAGATCCGTCGAGCGATATTAAACGAGCGAAAAATCGGCTTTCATTATGCAAAAAGACTGGCAGATTTTGAGGGGAATCGCCATAGTGTTCGCACCGTTGCTCCCTATGGATTGGTGCTCATTCAAGGATCGTGGATGCTCGTGGCCCGCTGTGATCTGCGTCAAGACATTCGCCATTTTCGCTTGTCCCGAATGACGAAACTTATTGATCTGGAAGAACGATTTGAACTGCCGGCATATTTTAACTTAAGGGATTATACCCCTCCGGATGATCGACACTTACAAGTTCGCCTTCAATTTAACCCTGACATCTCAGATAGGGTGAAGGAATCGAACTATCATTACATAGAGGATATGGAAGAACATCAAGATGGATTGTACGTGGTCTTACGTGTTCGTCAACTGGAAGAATTGCTTCAATGGGTGCTTGGCTGGGGAGCGGGTGTGATTGTATTGGAGCCTGAATCATTCCGAAATCGGATTCGTGAGGAAGCCGAAAAAATGTTAAAACGCTACTGACATACTGTTGTCAGTAGCGTTTTCTTATAATCAGAGTAAGCAAACGTAAAGGAGTGAGAGATTAATGCGAAGGTTGTCTTGCATCGGTTGGAGGACACTATGGATCAATCGAGCAGCAATCAGGCGTGGAGGATGACCGTTGGACCAAATGGTTCAGTTACTGATTAAATCAGATTTATTTTAGGAAGGATGATATCTTATGAATTTTGCTTCTGTACGCATCATTACCGACGACGTGGATCGCCTCGTCGAGTTCTATGAGAAAGTCTTGGAGGTTTCGGCGGAACGCCCCGCACCTGTTTTTGCCGAACTCGTTGTGCCTTCGTGTACCCTGGCGATCGGCCACACCCAGACGGTGCCACTGTTCGGCACTGGTTCCGCAGTGGCAGCCGATAATCACACTGTCATCATCGAGTTCCGCGTCCTCGATGTCGATGCAAAATACGAGCGCTTGAAGCCGTTTGTCGACGAGTGGGTAAAAGAACCGACCACGATGCCGTGGGGGAACCGTGCTATGCTGTTCCGTGATCCCGATGGCAACCTAGTTAACCTCTTCCAGCCGGTGACCGAGGAAGCGATCAAACGGTTTAGCGGTAGGGGTTGACGGACTGTTGAAGTGAGTGTGGCCTCAATTTGGGGAGTGGCAACGATTCGTAAAGTAAATGACTATTGTAGCCGAATGTGCCGATAACATTTCTCCGGTGATAACATCGTTTTTCCTGGTATGGCAATGATTCATTAAGAAGCTTTTGAAGTATTATCGGCTGGTTTAAAATGGCCCCATAAAACAGAAATCGTTGCCGTATCGCTCGAATAATAATAAAATTATATTGAAATCGAGTCTTCAACCAAAACCGATTGTTGAACAACATTGGAAAAAAATGATCAAACTTTTTTATAAAAACGAAATTGAAATTTGTTAGAGAAGAATCCATTTTGATCAATCATTTTTCGAAATGGATTCTCTTATTTTGACTAATATGAGGATTTGAAAGGGATTTTTGTCAAACTTTATTTCAAACCTATATGAAGGTTGGGTTAAATATTTGGAGCCTTCGGAAGTAGATGAAGGATTTGCCTTTGGTGTACCTGAAAGTTCAATATAATTTGTTTTAGTAATCTAGATTATTAATCACCAATAGGGCGATTGAAATAAGTGCTATTAATATCCAAATGACTCTGGTTAACTTTTTATTTTGTCGGACACCTTTCTTATCTAATATAAAATAACCACACAGTAATAAAACAAATAAAATATTTATTACCCAACGCACTACAATTCCTCCATTTTTATAATTCCTTAGTTAATTATACACTTCATTCGACTTAGATAATTTGGGGGAATTTAACCTTTTTGTTCAAAGAATTTCGGTTCATCCTTATTCAACTAAACTGCCATTTTGTAGAATAAGAAAATCAACACTCTACTTTAATAGAGCCTATGAATTTTAAAAAAATCGTGTGATTATTATGAATATTTTATTGAAATTCCATAATTTAGTTGATAAACTAAACTAATCAGTCAGTTTAAATATATTTAATGAGTAAAGGAATGTGTTCAATGCCAAAAGTCTCAGATGATTACAAAGAACGCAAAAGGGAGAGTCTTCTTGAAAGTGCTTTAAAATGTTTTGGAGAAAAAGGATATCATACGACAACAATGGATGATATTGTTGCATATTCCAAAACGAGTAAAGGGCTAATTTATAATTATTTTAAAAGTAAGGAAGAACTTTATTTAACTTTAATGCAAGAAAGAACAGTTCAAACATTTGAAAAAATTAATCAACGTTTTCAAAACTTTAGTTCATCAAAAGATAAGTTAAAAGAGTTATTTCAAATGTATAGTGAAATTTCTTTAACAGAATTATGGCGAAATATGATTAGAGTGCATATGGAGTTTTGGATTAATTCAGCAAGGCATGAAAATCTACAAGCCATAATGATCGAAAGGTATAAAAATCAATATCGTTTATTTTTAAGTGAAATTATTAAACAAGGAATCGAATCTGGTGAATTTAAGAAAACAATCGATCCTGATATTATTTCTAGTTTGTTTTGGGCTAATATCGATGGAATTTGCTTACATTATTCAGTTGTAGAAGAAGATGAAATTTACAAAGCACAATTTAAAGTCGCCGAAGAAATGATTATGTCTTATATAGTCATTGAAAATTAAAATTTTGGGTAGAGAGGGTAAATACTTTTCTACCTAAAATTTTAATTCAGAAAATTTTTTATGTTAAAAATAAAGCAAACAACATACACTAATCATAGAATAAAATAAACTTAATAGTCAGTTTTAATTGGAAAGGAGGAATTACGATGAATTCAGTCCAAATTAGAATTATTTGTTTGTCTATGTATTAATAGGGGTGTAGTTTTTAATTTTGGTGGAATGAAGGGATTTTAATGGGAAAGAAAGTCTATTTTTTATATACAAAGGCGTTCTCGGATATAGGTAGTATGATGGAATTGGTTGTTATGAATGCGGTCATCTACTCGATGACGAAAAGTACATCATGGCTGGCAGCGGTTTTAGCCCTTCGCGTTTGTGGAGGGATTTTAACAAGTTTATTTTCTGGTGTAATTGCAGATCGATATAATCGAAGAAAGCTAATGATATTCAGCGATATTACTAGAGGATTGAGTATACTACTTTTATGTATTTTCCCTTCACCTTTAATGTTTGCGATTGTAGCATTTATCATTGGCGCATTAGGAAGCTTTTTTTCAGTTAGTTTTAGTGCTGATTTACCCCAAATATTTGGGGAAGAAAATATTTTAAAAATAAATGCTTTTATTTCGCGACTTGCTGCAATTAGTATGGTTATTGGATTTTTAGGTTCAGCATTTTTATCAACCATTGTAGATTTTCGAGTAATCATTGGAATAGATGCTCTTTCCTATTTCTTATCTGCATATGTCCTAATCTTTTATAAATGGGAAAATACGGTTAAAAAAGGTGTTAACAATCAATGGAAACAATTATTTTATGATTTAAAAGAAGTAAAAACGTATGTGCTTATCAAACCTCTATTAGTATTCGTATTCATTGTATTTCTATTTCAAACATTCTCAGCAAGCTCTCATAATGTCGGAGTACCAATATTAGCAGAAAAAATTAGCTCGGAACATGCAACATTTTATCAAGGGCTCATTTGGGGAACTTGGGGTATTGGCGGAATCCTTTCAACTTGGTTAATTCCGAAGTTCTCTTGGTTAAAACAACATTATCTATTTATGTATTACGGAACTTCAGTTTTAACATCAATCGGCTTCATTTTATTTTTATCGAATCATATTTTATGGGTAGTATTCTTCTTTGCATTTTTTACAGGCTTTTTTGATAATGCTGCAGGTACTTATTTTTCAACAATGATTCAAAAAACCGATAATTCCATAAGAGGTAGAATCTTCGGAGTCGCAAATTTGTTAAATAGGGTTGGTTTTACGATTGGTTTTGTAGCTGCATCACCATTATTATCATTTTTATCAATGCCACATCTTGTTTGGTTGTTTCATGGAAGTCTAATCATTATGATTTTATGTGTAACAAGCTACTTACTATTTAACAAAAAAATTACTTTTAACTATGATCAAAATCAACAAAATGAAAATGAACTCACCATTTCTAAATAAAAAAGGACGTGAATTTATGGAATCAAAATTGAAAAAAAGTATAGAAGTTGAAAAAATAAATTATTTCAGATGTAGCGAAGTAGACGTTGAATTAGCTTATCAAGCATTTTCAATCGGTTTTTCAGATTATATCGTTAAATTCAATTATTCTAAGGAGCAGTTTGTCAATTTGTTTTTTGGTCCAGAAGGTAACAAACCTGAGCATTCTTTCGTGGCAATTTATGAAAATGAAGCGGTAGGTGTGATTTTAGGCGGTATTAAAATGTATGAAACAATTAAAACAATGCGATGTGGAACTTTGGCTATTAGTCCAGATTATAGGGGATTAGGTGTTAGCCAAAAATTATTTGAACTGCATAAAGAAGAAGCAGAGAAAAACGGATGTAAACAACTATTCCTTGAAGTAATTGTTGGAAACGATCGAGCAATTAATTTTTATAAGAAACTAGGATATGAAAAGATTTATGACCTTTCTTATTTTTCTAAATCAGATTTAACAAGTTTACAACAAATACAATTAGAATCTAGTACAGAAGTAAATAAAGTTGAATTTAATACTTTCAAAGAAACAATTACAAATTGGGATTTTCATATAAACTGGCAAAATGACATTGATTATTTAGAAAAACTAACTAATTTTAGTTATTATCTAGCAAGAGTTAACGATGAAAATGTAGGTGGTTTAGCAGTGAATGAAAATGGTAGAATAAGCATCCTGATCACTGATAAAGTTTACCGTAATCGAAAAATAGCAACTACCTTATTAAAATCTGCGGCTAATGAACTAAATTTAAAATCTTTCTCAACATCCATACCAAATAACAATAGCCTTGAAGGTTTCTTGCAAAAACTAGATTTTAAGAAAGAAAAAATTTCTCAATATGAAATGTACAAAATGATCTAGGATAAGAAGGAAAGAGTGACAGTACTCATCACTTGAGAATTTTGTACTTTTGCCTATATACATGACCTTGCTCCTAAATGAGCTAATCTCCGTACATTAGATAGTATGGAGGTGATATAGAATGTATGATTATCGTCAGCAAATTGAGCAACCATATTATCCATATTCCGGAGTACCGCAACAAGAGGATGAAAGGTTTTTCCCATTCTTTTTTCCGTTTTTATTTGGTGCAGCAGCATTTGGCCCATGGGGATGGGGAAGACCATGGGGTTGGGGACGTCCGTGGGGCTGGGGAAGACCATGGGGGTTTCATCGTCCGTGGGGCTGGGGCCGTCCATGGGGTTGGGGAAGACCTTGGTAAATTAAAAAACTATTGAATTAGGTGTCTCATAAGTTATCGTACTTTTGAGACACTTTTTTGTTTTGAAAAATACTTTTCTGTAAAAATCAAAAAATATTCCACAAGGAAAATAGTACCTTGTGGGAAGTCTTATTTTAGTATTAATTTTATGAAAAATGGAATAAGAATAGAGGCGAATATCGCACTAAGCGTCATTGCAATTGAACTTATTGCTTGTTCAATTTTACCATATTCTGATGCTTTGGCTGTACCTACTCCGTGCGATGCGATTCCATATGAAGCTCCAATCGCAACAGGGTGATCTATTTTAAGCTTTGATAGAATAAAAGGGCCAAACATCGATCCTGAAATACCAGCAACCATTACATAGACTACAGTTAAAGAAGGAATCCCACCAATAATTGAAGTAATCCCCATTGCTAAAGGAGTAGTAACTGATTTTGCTGCCAAAGAAAGCAGGATGATCTTTTTTAATCCGAGCCATAGTGATAAGTATACACCTGAAAGTAGACCGACAACTGTTCCTGCAAATACACTAACTATTATTGAAAGACAATGTTTCTTTAATGTTGACCGATGCTCGTATAGTGGATAGGCAAAAGAAACAACAGCAGGACCTAAAAGTAAATTAATCCATTTTCCTCCAAGCATATACGATTCATAAGTAATATGAAGATTTACAAGAATGATGATAATAACTGTAGTAGAGGTAACGATTGGAATCATTAACGAGTAAGTGAATTTAGCGTACATTTTTTTTGCAAGAATATAACATAAAATGGTTAAGAGGATAAATAGCAAACTTTTAATGTCCTTCATTCGTATCCCTCCCAATTAATAAATCATTTGTTTGTTTTTTATGGGCTCTCGAAGTAAGATACGAACTAATGCTTGCAGTAATAGTAAATACAACTGCTGTACTAATTAATACAATTATAATAGAAATTAAACCGTGAAAATTTAATATGGAAGAATAATTCATTATTCCTACAGTAGCTGGAATAAACAAAAGCGTTAAGTGTTTACTTAAAAAATTACTACCACTTCCAATCCATTTTTCGTTAAAGACTGGTATAAATAGTAAGCAAAATAATAACAACATACCAATAATACTTCCCGGAATAATCAGATGAAATTGTTGCTGAATTATATTTCCAATAAAAAATAATAAGTAAAGAAAGCTTATTTGAACTATCAATTTTACAAAATTCATTTTCAACATCCTTTGATTCTTACTAACTAATAGACTATTAATCTTATTATTGTACAATAAATTATGGCGAAAATGTGAACTTTTTTCGTTATTATAAAAATGCATCTTTTTATAAAAAAGCTTATAATAGATTTATCATTTAAATAGAGGAAGTTATATAATATGAAATCATTTGTAGCGTTTGATTTTGAAACGGCAAATTATAATCGACATAGCATTTGTGCTGCCGGTTTTGTATTTGTTGAAGAGGGAGTAATTGTTGACCAAGTTTACTCTTTAATTAATCCTGAAGAAGAATTTTATTCGATGAATATTTCTGTTCACGGAATTAGACCAAGAGATGTACAAGATGCACCTCTTTTCCCAGAATTTTATGAAACGATTAAAGATAAAATTGAAGGGAAAACATTAGTAGCACATAATCTACCATTTGATGGATATGCATTAAAAGATAATTTATCAAGATATGGTATACCTTCAGCTTTAAATAATTTACTATGTTCACTGCAGCTTGCAAAGAAGGTATTACCAAAACAATCCCGATATTCATTAGATACTTTATCAACTCAATTCGGTGTTTTATTAGACCATCATCACCATGCATTAGCGGATGCTGAAGCGTGTGCGAAAATATTTCTTCATTTAACGAATGAATATGAGATCTCATCATTTGAAGAGTTATATGAGAAAACTTCAATTTATCATGGGCAAATACACCAGTTTGATTATCGTTCATCATTAGTGAAACCGAAGAAAAGCAATAAAAAAACAAAAATAAAGACAGATTAGGATTGAATTCCTTTTCTGTCTTTTTTATCTAAATATCCCAGTGTAATTCAGAAGGCATTGATAGGTCTTGGATTTTTGGACGAGAATTTTAGGTATTTTATTTAATTATAAATTTTATGCAATTGTAAATTTATATTGTCTAATATTACCAAATATCAGATAATTAGTATTAGAATATTAGGAAAAAGGAGCATTCATGTATAGTAACAGAAGAAAAGAGCGAAGTACAGATAATGGATTCATTTACCCATTTATTCAATTTATCATAAAAATATTGTTTTATCTTAATATTATAGAACTGATAAAATTGTTTTCTGATTGGTTTACGTGGTTATATTTTAAAAACAAATCAGAGAACATTATCTGGGTAAAGAAAAGAAGAAATAGAAATATAGTAATAGACTTGTTTATAGTGATTAAATATCTAATAGTTATTTATTTGCTATCACAGAATAGGGTATCCATTTTCTTAATAAGCGTTACCTGGTATTTAATAATTACTAACATTTTTACTTATTTTTATTATCACATGTGGGATCAAGGTGCTATTTATGAAGAGTATCTTACAATTCATCGGGTAAGAAGAAGGTTTCTAAATCTTTTTATTTCAATAGGTTTTATGATTCTATGTTATACCTATTTATATTATAATCTGGCACCAGTTCATTTTACTCTATTGGCTAACGAAAAAAGGACAGTAATTAATAGCTTTTTATACAGTATTTCTAAATCTTTTGCAATCGATAGTGATTTATTAAGAGCTAAAACAAAATCGGGTACTTTTGTGGAAATATCACAAACAATAAATACTTTTATTTTTATAACACTTATATTAAGTAAATCTATACCTAAAGCTTCTAAAGAAACGAGGGAATACAATGGTGTATAGGAATAAGACTTATATTTGCTTTGATGCTGATACTGATATGTATTACTATAGAACTTTACAAATGTGGAATGCTAATTCGAGATTTGATTTTGGTTTCTATAATTCACATGAAATCAATACCATTAGACCTTGGTCTAGTGAGATAACTATAAAACAAAATTTAAAAGAAAGAATGAAAAACTCCAAGCTGTTAATTGTACTGGTCGGAGAAAAGACTAAAAATTTATTTAAGTATGTAAGATGGGAAATTGAATTAGCTCAGGAAATGGGAATACCTATTGCTGCGGTTAATCTTAATAAAAAAAATGGACTTGACTACGATCGATGTCCAGCAATACTAAGAGATAAGACGGTTGTGCATGTTCCATTTTCTGAGAAGGCTATAAAGCATGTTATAGATAATTGGTGTGGTCACTATCCTGTTTCTAAAAGAGACAATAAAATAAATTTGTACTATGACTTTCTGGGATGAGACTACATATACCATTAATTAAAGGAAGACGAGTGTTAATATAACTATGGAAGACTGAAAAGTCTTTCTTTTTTGTTTTTTGGGGTAAATTTGAAATGAGCTAGCATTTATTTAGGAAAAATAAAAATAAAGAATCCAAAACAAAAACCTACTTCTTATTAGAAGTAGTCAGATTGTCGACAAAAGGGGTTCGGAATGGTCTTATTCCGAACCCCTTTTGTCATTTTTTTGTATTTTGAGTGAGAATAGACTACTATTATCCTCATTTTTATGCTGCTTTTGAGCCACTCCATGTCCAGGTGGCCATCTTCTTTAAATTCATGGATGCAAAAGTAAGCATCGCCTGCATCGACAATTTTTTAAGTCCCCTTAAAGTTGTCCATCGCATGCCATGCTTTTCTTTCGCATCTGGGAAAACACGTTCAATCGTTTCTTTTCGCTTCGCATAGATTGGTTTTACTTCTTCGTGATGTCGAAGGTGTTCTGCTTCCTCGATGTATTCTTGCCAAATATGACGAGTCACCACTTTTTGATGGTCTTTACTCTCCGTACATTGCGCTAAAAAAGGGCATGTCGCACAAATCTTTTTAGGTGATTTGTATTCACGATAGCCTTCTTTCGTAGTTGTCGAATAAGTCAAAACTTCTCCTGCAGGACAAATATAACAATCATAGTGCTCATCATAAACATACTCGTGTTTTCGAAAAAAACCTTCTTTTGTTCGTGGTCGTGTGTATGGTAAAGCTGGTGTTTTGTATCCTGCGTCTGCCGCAACCGCAGTAGGCTTTTCGACTTTCTCGATCACTTCTTTTACTAATGGTTCTAACATTTGACTATCATGTACGTTCCCCGGAGTCAAAATACTACCTAAGACAAAGCCGTTACGGTCTGAAGCTGCATGAAAAGAGTAGGCAAACTGTTTGGTCCGTTCATCCTTTACATAATAACCACTCTCTGGATCGGTTGTACTCTCTTTGATTTCTTTTTGTTCTTCTTTCTCAAACTTGTCCGGGAGAAACGACTTTTTTCCATGGTCTTCACGATCTTCATTAATTTCTTGATTGAGTTGATCTTAATAAGCCCGAGTCTCTTTACGAACGACTTTCTTTTCAAATTTATGCTTATTCGCACTCGCTTTCACATGCGTAGAATCAATAAAAACGTGCTCTGAACTAATTAACTTTTTCTCGGCAGCTAATTTTAAAATACGATAGAAAATCTGTTCAAATAAATCGGAATCTTGGAATCGGCGTTCATAGTTTTTACTAAAGGTCGAAAAGTGAGGTACTTTATCATAAAAGCCATACCCTAAAAACCAACGATAAGCCATGTTTGTTTCCACTTCTTCAATCGTTTTACGCATGGAGCGAATGCCAAATGTATATTGAATAAAGGTTAATTTAATTAAAATTACTGGATCAATGCTTGGACGCCCAACAGGAGAATACATGTCTTTCACCAAATCATAAATAAAAGAAAAATCAATTGATGCTTCTATTTTTCGTACTAAGTGATTGACTGGTACAAGTTGGTCAAGTGCGATCATTTCTAATTGATCTCTTTGAATTGAATGATGTTTTGAAAGCATGTATCTCACCTCAAGAAATTTTATTAATTCTATTTTAAAACAAAAAAGACTGTAGACAAACTCGATTTTCATCGAGTTTGTCTACAGTCTGAAACACCTAATAAATAGGTGTATTTTTTTATGTCAAAAAAGGAGTTGAAACAATGCATAATTATATAATTTCGATATTACCTAGCCTAATTCAAGGAGCTTTGTTATTTTACTTTCTTGTAAAAGTTCTAGATTTTATAACTGGATTATTAGAGACCTGGAAAGGCGTTTCAGAATATAAATCAAGAACTATGAGAGATGGAAAAATCCGATGGATCGGAGAGTTAGTAGGAATTGTATTTGTATTAGGGCTTGATATATTTTTAGGTCTTAATTTTTACTTAACAGGCTTTACACTTGCTTTATTTATCTATAAAGAGGGTGGAAGTATTGTTGAGAATTTAAGAGCAGTTGGTGTAGTACTTCCTGCTCAAGTAGAGGACAAATTGAAATCATTCGATAAAGGAGAGACTTCAAATGACTGATGTGACAAAAACTTGTAGAGATATTAACGAACTTTTACCAGCAGCACAAAAAGCACTTAAATTATTTCTTGATGAATGTAAAAAAGCAAATTTAGATGTTTTCATTACAGAAACATATCGTCCACAAGAAAGACAAGATTACCTTTACTCTTATGGCAGAACAAGAGAAGGTGAGAAAGTTACTTGGACTCGTTCAAGTAATCATACAGGTCGTTTAGCATGGGATATTGCTGTAAATAAACCTAAAGATTTATATGATTCTTCTACTCTTAAAAAAGCAGGAGAGATTGCGAAAAAGTTAGGTATTACATGGGGTGGCACTTGGAAACAACCTGACAATCCACATTTTGAAGTAAAGAAAGATTGGGTTGCACCTAAAATTACTAAGCCTGATACTGTTATTAAAGCCGAAATCATTGAAAAAGACATTGTTCCTTATCCTGATAAACCATTAAGAGTTGGTAGCAAGGGTAAGGATGTGGAACGTATTCAACGTGCTGTGAAAGTACCAGTAACGGGTGTTTATGACGAAGTAACAAGAAAAGAAGTAAAAGAGTATCAAGAACGAAAAGGTCTTGATGTAGATGGAGTTGTTGGACAGCAAACTTGGAGTAAATTATTTTAATTGATCGTTATTGTAGCTTATCATTCAGTCTAAATTGACTAAGTGGTAAGCTCCATTTTTTACGTTTTTTGTAGAAAAATATTAAAAGGACTTTTGTATAGGTTGTTTGAATAGTAATAGGTAAAAAAGAGTGCGTGATGAAAAAATTAATTGTAACAATTGCAGTAATTACAATGTTAACTGGTTTAGCTGGTTGTCAAACTGTAAACGATAATAAAGGAGTAGCAACTGCTAAAGAATCTGAAACAACTAAACCAAATGAAACACAAAAGAAAGAATCTGAAAAAGTTTTTCCATACATTGAAATGAGTAAACAAGATGCTATAAATAAATCTAGTATTGGTCTAGCTGATCAAGTTAAAAATTTTACAGATGGATACTCTGCAATATGGTATTACAATGATGGTACAATGCTATATTTTAATGATGCAAAAATAACTAAAATCACTATGAGTCCAAAAATCGGAATGACCAAAGAAAAAGTAATTCAATTATCTTGGGGAAAACCTTATGACATTAACAAAACTACAAATGCATACGGAGTGACAGAACAATGGGTATATGATGGGAATAAGTACTTATATTTTCAAGATGGAATCCTAGAAACGATACAAGAATAATTAAATACCCCTGTACCCATAACTGGGTAAAGAGGTATTTAATTATTGTTAAATATATAGATTCCTTAAACTAATAATGTTATTTTAAGGAGTTAAGATTGGATTAGCCATTACTGGATATGAGTTGTCATAATCTGTTCCAATCATTTTAATTTTTATGTATTTATATCCTTTTACATTTATAGAATAATCAATTGCATCATCTAAATAATTTATATTACTAGATGTAAAAATAGGATTATTATCTCCGTAAATAATTACTTTTGCGTTGTATGCAAATTCTGTACGGTCATCAATACCTAGTTTGAAACTTAGTTTAGAATACTTATTATCAATTTTGTATGTAAATTCTCCAAATAAACCATCATAAACTCGTGCAGTTAGACCTTCAAGGTATTCTTTGTTGTTTATTTTAAAGATATCATCATACCAATTATTCCATTGAACATCACCAGAATAACTATAAGGTGTAAGCTTAGTCAAGCTAATTGAACCATTAACAGGTTTAACGCCCAAATATAAATTTGTATTATCATAGTTATAATTGATATCTGTATAACCAGTTAATGTAGGAATTATGCTATCAATTTCTACATAGGATTTTCCACCCATTGTAACAAAATTTGATTGTCCAGTAGCAACACCATTATCGAAAATCTTTCCTGCTTTAACTGTTGGCACTAGAGCTTTTAATTTTTTATTTTCATTTGTTAATGTAGTGACTTGAGACTGTAATGTGTTTTTTTGACCAGTAATAGTGTTAACTTGAGTCTGTAATGAATTGTTTTTACTAGTTAAAGAATTAACTTGAGATTGCAAAGACTTGTTATTATTAGTCAAAGAAGTGACTTGAGATTGTAAAGATTTGTTTTTGCTAGTCAAAGAAGTGACTTGCTTCTTTAGACTGTTAACCTGGTTTGTTAATTGTGTAATCTTTGTTTTTAGAGCCTTTGTTGGATCTGTTGTTGCAAAAGCACTTGTTGTTGTAGCTAAAGAGAATGCTAGTACGATTGAACCTATGAACATTCCTTTTTTCATTCTTGTTTTCCCCATTATGAAAATTCCTCCAATATTTCAAATTCATAGAAATATTACCAAAAATTAGGAAATTATAATATAGGTAAAATATGGTAATTTTAAAATTGTTACAAATGATTTTAATATTTGTAACTAATAACAATATTTCCATTCTAAAATGTAGAATTATGTAAAATTTTATAAATGTAATATTTAGAATTATCAGTTATAAATATAGTTGAATTGTTGTATACTTGTGTCTGTATCATTAAAGGAGGGAGAATTAAAGAATGAGTAAAAGAAAAATTGGTTTACTTATTGCCGCATTAACATTAACTTTCACTGCTTTAAGTTTTACGTCTCCAACTTATGCAACAAGTAGTGTGAAAAAATTACAACAAGAAATTACTCGATTAAAAAAAATAATTACTAGCAAAGATAAGGAAATTGCATCGCTTAAATCATCAGTTTCAAAGAAAGATAAAGACATAAAATCTCTTAAAGCATCAATATCTAAAAAAGATAAAGAAATTGCAGCTCTAAAAAAAGAAAATACATCTTTGAAGAGTACGAGTTACTTTATATCTAGTAGTAAGTTGATGAATGGATCTGAACAATTAAGTACTACATATTTTGAAAGTAACTATTCAGTACCATCATTAGTTGAAATTAAAGGTGTTAAATACTCTCCAGTTAATTTAATTTCTAAAACATTTGGATTTCCTGCATTTTATGATAAATCTAAGAACCTAACTTATATTAAAGGTAAGCCAGATGGATATTATTTAAAAGATGTTGTAGGAGATCCATACTATGTTTCAGGAGAAGTTAACTATCTGAAATATAGCGAGAATAAAAATTTATATGTTTATGGTGGCACTAAAATACCTAAGGGATATGTTTTTAATGTTAGTGATAATGGTAAAACTAATACAATAGCATTTAATTTAAAGAAGCGATATTCTAATTTTAAAACTGGAATAGGTTTTGTTGACACTACGGTTTCAACCGATGCAGCTGATTACTTTAAGTTAAAGGTACTTGGTGACGGTAAAGAACTTTTCAGTAAAGATGTAGATCAATCCAACTTATTAACAGAACTTGATTTAGATGTGTCAGGGGTAAGTAATTTAACAATACAAATTATTCCCCAAGAATCACCGTGGTTAGGTGGTTCAAGTACTAATTATGCAATTGGAGAAGTAACTGTTAAATAATAAAATTACCCTGTACCCAATTAAGGATACAGGGATTTTTGTTATATTATGTATCTATTCCTTGGAATCCTCAATCTGTATATTTTACTCACATATTTTTGTTATTAAGTTGCATAAATTCAACACTACTCCGAAGTATGTATATTAATAAAAAACTTAAAAACTACTTTTTATCTCCAGGCACACTAATAGCAGATTCCTTCACAACTCCGTTTTCAATCCTCAATGCAATTGTTCCTAACCATCTATCCATATTTGGTTTCATTTCCATTGTACAAGTGAAATACCTAATGTGAACTGATTCCTTTGTATCCTTACTGATCAGAGGGCAAGCTAGTAAATTTCCTAGACGCTTTAATGCAGCATCTCTTTTCATTCCAACAATTTCTTTCTTGATGAATGATTTGTAGTAGTTTTTAAGTGGGAACATAGGTATGCTCCTTCCCTCGAATATACTCTGTTAATTCTAACAAAAAAGGATATGTTAGTGAAATGACGAATATTATATGAGTAGCAAAGCGCAAGGAAGGAACGATAAAGATGAGAAAACGAATTATTTTCGTTGCTATTTTAACGATGCTAACAGCGCTTATATTAGGTGCATGTAGCTCGGCAAAAGAGTCGACGACAAAGGAAGCCAAATATAAAGAAATCCCGCAGTCAGCGATTCAATCAACCGTTGGCGATATGAAGACTCGTGAGAATATTAAAGACGCAACTTTCGAAGTAAAAGGAAATAAAATTAATATGACACTAACAGTAGATGATGCGAAGTTGTCCGGCCAATCCGGTAAAAGTTTAGCGCAATCATATGCAGATTCGTATTTGCGAGTAATTTCGAATTATGTAGATGGCAGCAACCCGAAAAGCAGCGGAGATTACGGAAAAGTTTACGATGGCTATTTTGTAAATATTGTCGTTGTTGATTCGGAAGGATTTACGCTAATTGAAGGCGAAAAGTATCCAAGTTTTAAAAGTGTAACGTGGAAATAAGGCGTCTAGATTGGCGCTATTTTATTAACACAAAAAAATCCAAACAAATTAGTTAGAAAGATTTTTCCAATAATAATATAGTACAGGCAATTTTCCTATATTCAGGGCATACACTGATAGTGCTTCAGCCGCTATCAGGTGCTTGTCCAAGAATGGAGGGAAGTCCCAGGTATGAACACCTTCGAGACTATCACCAAAAGACTTCTGGAAGTAAATAGAGAATTAAAAAGAGTAGAAGAGGAGTATTATTACTTTACGAATGAGTTATTAGATTGGAAAATGAAATTATTTAATTTGGAATCAGAACTAATTGTTAATGGATCGATTGATGGTAAAAATGAACAAATTAGAAATGCACAACTTGCGAATCATACTAAGGAAATTAGAATAGAAGTATTAAAACATGAGAAGTTTTTAAACTCGTTACGGCCAAGAATGTATTCATTGCGAAACGAACAAGAGAACTTAAGGTATATTATTAGATTACACGAACTGACTAAGAAAAACTAAGCCCTTGTCAATGACAGGGGCTATTTTTATTCTTCTATACTCCAAATATCCTCAACTTTTAAATTGAGTGTTTTTAATATTTATTCGAATAAGGAAGTGATGGTATTTTTTGTAGGAACATATATGGGATTTTCAACGAATAAAAAATAGCCCACCGAAGTGAGCTCTTTATGAGTGCATTTGTCTAATCAATTCATTTCCATCTATTAATGTAATATTTGTTTTATTTGCGTATGCGAGGGCATCTTTTGTAAAACCTGATGAAGTGATGAAGTAACCACGCTTGATACGATCAGCACTCATTGCACCTTCTAACTTCTGTATAGCAGGTCTTCCTACCTTTCCTTGCCAGTGTTTCACTTCTATATAAATCTTTTCTTTTCCGTCATAAGCGATAATATCTTTCCCGCCATCTTTACTTGCTTGGGTAACCTGGGTTTTAAAATCTCTTGTTATTTGAAGGAAGGCAGCCACATAATACTCAAAATCTCTATGGTTCATTTGATATAATTATTGTTTCTCTTTATAAACCTTAAGTTGATTCCATTCTTTTTTCTTTATTTGATCTAAATATCTATTGTTTATGTGTATAACAACAACACCAAATATAAGGAATCCTAATACTGTTACAATTACTGATATTGGCATAATTATTCACCTCGGTAAGAGTATTCCCTTACTCCTCGCCAAAATACCATATATCTTCTACATTTAATTCTAATTCTTGTGCAATCTTCATTGCTACTTGTAATGTAGGGGTTCTTTCTTCCTTAAGAATTAACGTTAATGTTGCATGTGTAATACCTACATCCTTAGCAAATTCACCTTTTTTAATTTTCCTTTCGGCAAGGATCATTCTTAATTTATTCCTCATTTTCATCACCTAATAAATAACTTTCTATATCAAAACTGATTGTCCTGTTAAAAAAATAAAATGGTACTTGCAATATTAGACAAATGCCTACATAAGATTTAGCAAACGACAACAAAAACGAATTCACTCAAGACTTCGCAAGCGTCTTTACAAAATGAGAGGAGTGAAGGGATGAGAATGTATTACGGAGCTTTATATCAAACACCTTATTTATACAGTTCTTCAGCTTTAGAAAGATACTTTAATCATGCTAAAGATGAGGATGAAGAGAGAGCAATTCAGCACCATATGCAATGACATGAAGTATATGATGATCCATCTTATGAGGGATTTATGAAAGTAACTAAACTAATTCAGCAGGATCAATTTGAAGAATACGAAACGCATTGGGATCAATTAGAAGTAATGTTTAAACCTTTTGTCCAGTGGGATGGAACAATTCGACTTAGACCAAATCGTTATGCAGGTAAAAACGCTTTGATTGAGAGCGAGGAATTCTGATGAATGTAGATCATCTAAAAGAAACAATGGATTACATGAATAAAGTGAAAATGGTTTTTATGGATCATAATGAAGATTTAGGTTATTTAAGCAATGAAGAATCAGAGGATGTTTATAATTCCAGCTCATTTTATGCAGTTGAAAAGTGGTTAATCAAACAAGGATATGACAAAAGCGAAATAAGAAAGTATGGTGATGAACTATGAAAGCAGAAACAATTCCATTTCGTGATTTTATGAATGGATCTTGGAAACAACATAAAGTAGTAAAACAAGACATGAGATTACTTCCGGAAGCAGCTTTTATACCTAATGAACCGACTACTTTTCTGGTTACTATGCTTGGTATAGGTCTAGTTGTCTTAATAGCTGAACATTATTTACAAGATACAGATTACGCTGAAAAAATTCGCATCTTTCGATCAAGATATATCAAGTATGCTTTTCCAGTTTGTGTCGTGTCTACTGGCATCTATGTATTCGTTAAAGTTGTAAATATCCTTTTGTGATCGATAAGTTTTTCTATTCGTTTTTCCTATTCGATTTTAATGCTATTGGGTGAATAGCTATCACGATTATAAACAACAGTGTTATATCAACATTTATCTTCTATTTTATCTATTCGTTTTCATAGTAGCTATCCTTTATAGGATATTAAGGAGTGATTATTATTTTATTTTCTTCTATTGTTTCTGCATCTATCGTTGTTGGCCTGGGTGCTTCTGTTGGTGTGATAAAACCGAGAGCATATGATAAGAAAACAATTAAAAGATTATTTGAAATAGCGAATGTTTGTGTTAAAGAAAAAGACATCATAAAATATCCTACATTTAAAAAGTCTGTACCAAAAGACAATCATATATCTTTCTTTTATAGACTACCTCTAGGAATCCCATCAAAACTAATCATTCAATTTCAGGAAATATTATCAGAAGGTTTAAACAAACCGGTTGTAATTGATTTTTCGAATTATCAATTAGAAATAAAAGTTTTTCATAATGAATTGATTAAAAAATACAAATGGCATAAAAACGTACTAAAATCTAACTCTTATGAAGTGTTTATTGGTAAATCACTTACTGAAGACGTTTATCATGATTTTGAATCAATTCCTCATATTGTCATTGGTGGTGGTACTGGTTACGGCAAAACGGTATTACTTAAATTAATGTTCACTCAATTAATACTGCAGAATCCAGATGATGTTGAATTTTACATTATTGATCTAAAAGAAAAATTGGAAATTGGTCGGTATCAAAATGTTAAGCAAGTCAAAGCAATTGCAGGTAATTACGTTAAAGCTGTACTTTTATTGAAAGATATCGTAGATGATATGTTTAATTCAATTAAAGAACTTAAAAGAAATGGTTATGTGACAAACGTTAAAGATTTAAATAGAAAAAGAAAGTTTATTATTGTGGATGAAGCAGAAGAGTTAGCACCTAAAGGGGATGGAGAAACAAGGAAAATCCTTTTAGCTTGTCAAGATATGTTAAGTTCAATTGCTCGTTTAGGTCGTGCAGTAGGTTATAGATTGATCTTTGCTACTCAATATCCTACAGGTGACACATTACCGAGACAAATTAAACAAAATGCTGATTGTCGTATAGGTTTAAGATTAACAACTGCAGTTGCAAGTGATGTTGTAATTGATGAAAAAGGGTTAGAAAAATTACCTTATAAATTATCCGGCCGGGCAATTATGAAAACTGATAAAAAGACAGAACTACAAATACCGTATATTTCTGATAGTACGGTATGGGAGGTTTTAAAAGGTTATGAAGAAGAAAAACGAAGAACGTATAGAACAGATACTTCAAAGTCTGAAAACACTGAAATTCGCAACAAGAAGGCAGCTTCAAGGAATTCACAGTCTAGGAGGAATAAGAAACGCTCAAAGGCTACTGAAAAGCCTAGTCGAGATGGAATAATTATCAGTGACTAAATGGACTAATGAACATGTTTATTATTTATCTAAAAACGGTGCTTCTTATGTTGGTACTAATCCAATGAAAAAAGGTATTCAAATAGATCATCATTTATTAAGAAACAAATCATTCCAGATGCAATATTTAAAGCAGATACACTTTATTGTATTGAGATTGATCGTAAACAAAGTATGGTTCGTAATAGAATGAAAATGGAGTTATACGGTAAATCGAACGAACTATTTTATATTAAAAATAAAAAGAAAATTGTTCTTAGAATTTATACAACATTAAATTCACGCAAGATATTATTTGAAAACTTAGCAGGTGAACATGGTGTAGTATGTGAGGTTTATGTAATTGAAGATATTTAGTAGTTTAGGAGGGTCATTATGAACTATCAATCAGAAATCGTAAAGAAAGATCCTGTCACTATCAACGGCCGATTCGGTGTTTATTCATTTGTAGCTAAACTTAACAAACAAAAGAAAACAGGTGTTGCAGATACTAAGATAGTACAGTTAAAAATATCATGTGGAGGTGAAACTTTAGTTCATTATGATTATGGTTGGATTTCTGGTCAGCGGTATATCAGCTTAAATAAACCATTAGTCGAACATTTAGATGGGTTAAAGTTGAAAAAAGTATAGGGGGGATAGAGGAGTCATTAAAAAGAAACTTGATTTAAATAATCATACTTTTTCGTCTAATTATATATAAATGTACAAACTAAATATAAAGGAAGTGTAAACAATTTGAATATCGCAATCTATCGACTATTTGATCGACTTAAGTACAATCCAAATTATACTCGTTTTCCAATTGTTAAAGCAACGCTATTTTTTCTATTAATTCCAAGTATGATTATTGCAATAAATACAAATATTTATTCTCCTATTGTATTAACCTTTGTATGTTTAATAATAGGGTATAGGGACATTGGTACGTTTTTTAATGTTAAAAAGTATAAGTTTCATAAACTTATGAAGATATCAATTATATTATTCATGATAAGTGCAGTGTTCTCGGTGATTTCAGTTAAAATAATGAGTTATTTTAATATTAGCGATCCACAAGGCATTAGTGAGTTGATTCTTACAGATAAAGTTTATTTTAAAATGCTAACTACGTTACCCTTTGTAGCAGTGGGTGAAGAATTTTTAAAACTTCTAGTATTTATTTCTTTCTTTCTATTACTTGTACAATTTTCAAATAACACTAGGATATTTATTGCTATAATCTTGGCATCTTTTATTTTCGGGCATTTGCATATTTTTAATTATAAATTAACTGCAGGAATACCACTAATGATCGGAGCAATACCTAGTTTTTATTTTATGTTGTATTATAAAAGTATACTTCCATTAATAATAGAACATTTTTTATTTGATTTTTTCTCTTTAACATTGCATACCCAATACCATGAAATAGTACTTGTATTTTTAACTTCAGTAGGAATAATAGTAATGTTTTGGCAAATAATTAAAATTCCATTTGATAAACGCAAATCAAAAAATAGCTAATGATACAAATTTAAAGACTCCTAGATTATAGGAGTCTTAATCGTCTTTACGTAAGTATTCTATAGTTAAATCAATTTTTTCATTAAGTGTAAGCTCACCGTTTTTCCGTTTTTCTCTTTTTACTTTGCTTAACTCAAATTTACCTCTCGCTGCATCTACAGTATCATTTATTTTGTCTTCAAGTGTTTGTTCTTTATTTCTACGTTTTTTAGTATTATCTTTCTTCTCATCAGCTTGATTACGATATTCTTCAATGCTTTCTTCTAAACGCTCGTCAAAGGTTTGCTCTTTCATAGATCACCTACCAAACATTATTTAATTTTTAATATCATATGCATAATTACTGATTTGGAAATTTTTCAAAAAAAATGTTAAAAGACCATTTCCAATATAAAATTTATGATAAAATCCAATTAATTGGAAATTTTTATTTAGATAGAATAAAAGATTAAAAGAGTGTTGTACTATCTATACTGAAAATGTTTTATTAGTCAAAGAAATTTGCTATACCCATTTTGTCGGGCGTTATTGATTATTGTTATTTATATTTAAGAAAAAATTAAACAAAAAAGAAGAAAAAATCATTGGTTAAATTCTGTCATATTTTAGGGAAAATAGATATTAAAGTTAGGGGTACTATTAAATGGAAATAAAGAACAATGCACAATTAACCATAACTAATGAGGAAGCCACGGGTAAAATTCAAACTCAATTAAATGAACTAAAACATATAGCTGGTTCATTCGTACGGATTGAATTACATCCAGACATATATAGGTTAAGGAATATTACAAATAAACTAAATGGATGGGAAAACCGTACATATAAATTATTAAAGGAAATATTTGATGATGAAAGTGTTGCTAGGGAATTTATAAAGGCTATCCCTAAACAAAGAGAAAAAGCGAGCAATATAAATCTAATTTTTACACGAGAAGCAGTAGTTCAAACTTTTAATGAAGTAACAGAATATTTAAATAGGTTACTTGAACGGTTAGCATATTTTCCTGTATCTATACCTGGTCATAATAATGAAGCAAAAGAAATAGATAATATACATAAGTTAGGGATATCAATGGTGGGAATTGATAGAGGTAAAAGTACATCATTAAAAATTTCTACAAATGAGGCTAAGGATAAAATTCTTGCACAAAAATCAAAACTACAAAATTTTAAGCTTCATATAATTACGAGGGAAGCCTTTAAACAAGTTACAGAAGGTCTTAAAAAATGGAGAAAGCATACATACGAAGTATTACTTTATATGTTTGATGATGAAAAAATCGTTAAAGAATTTATGCGAGTTGAACCTAAAAACTCTTCAATGATTATTGCATCTACTTATTTTGAATATGAAATTTCTTGGCATAATGAAGAGTTAGACTTGCTTAATGCTTACTTAGATAAATTACATAAACAATTAGATGATTATCCTGTTTCTTCTAATGATATAGCTAAGCAATTTTTAGACGAAAATCATTTTATAGAATCTAATAGTATACGAACTGTTAGTCCTAGTCGTGAGCCAATAAAGAGCGATAATAAGAGGGACACATCTCACAAAGTTGATAATGTTAGGGGTACGGAGATAATGGGAATAGAGAGAAATAAACGTACAGCTTTAATTATACAGAAATTGGAAGCCAAAGATAGAATTCTTACTCAAATAGAAAAGCTTGAGCCATTTAAGCATAAACTAGATTCTACAGTAGTTTCAGACTTAGATCTCAAAATAATAAAAGCTGGGTTAGAGAAATGGAAAAAATTAACCTACGATGTATTACTTTATATGTTCGACAATGACATTATAGCAGAAGAATTTAATCAACTATATCCTGAATACAATTACAATTTTGGTGATCCACTTGATGCAATTTACGCTTTGAAAGGGGAACTAGAGCATGTTCGTGAATATTTAGAGTATTTACTGGAACGAGTAAACATTTATCCTGTTTCTACAAATTATAATAATGCTACTAATGATATTAATCAAAATCTCCCGAATAGTCTTGCTCATAAAGTGGTATCTACACTCGAACACCCAAATCCTGAACCTTTTAGTCGTGTTCTAAAGCCACTAAAAAAAGTTTCATCTAAAGTTTTCATTGTACATGGTCACGATAATGAAGTAAAACAAACAGTAGCTCGCTTTGTAGAAAAACAGGGTCTAGAAGCTATCATTTTAAATGAACAGGGTAGTGGAAGCAGAACGGTTATCGAAAAGATAGAAGAATATTCTGATGTCAAATTTGCTATTGTTTTATTCACGCCAGACGATGTAGGTTTTAAAAAAGGTGATATGGAAGGGGCAAAACCTCGGGCGCGCCAGAACGTCATGCTTGAATTAGGTTATTTTCTTGGCAAATTAGGAAGAAATAAGGTTGTTGTATTGAGAAAAGACGACGTTGAAATACCTTCAGATTTTAGTGGGGTTTTATATATCCCTCTAGATTCTGAGGGTGCATGGAGATATAAAGCCGGAAAGGAAATGAAATTAGCAGGATTAGATATTGATATGAATAAAATTTAATTGACTTTATAAATAAGCATGGCTTGCTCCATGCTTATTTTTCTTCTAAATTTGCCACCATTTTTTAGGTGGGGGTGTAAAGCAGCGATTTCAATTAGAGCTTCTTTAATTCTTTAAGCGCTCTGATATTTAAATGGCTAACTTTTCCGATAAATCACTCATTTTATTTCCATTCGATTTTCAAAGTTATCTTTATATTCTTATCAAGATTATTTCGTTCTTTATATTCTTTTGAACTATTGCTTTTGGCAAAATAAATCTTGTTTTGTAAAAAGGAATAATTTGCCTCTTCTGTTGGTAAATTATCAATTGAGTCTATTTTATCTATTATCTCTAATATACGCTCAGTCTCATCTTCAACTATAGATAATTTTTATCAAATCAAGAAAGAGGTCGTCCTATAGAATGAACACCATTTTATCTCTACATAAATCATAACGACTTTCAATAATTACTCAATATTTACCAATACTAATAACTCACCAACTTCTACATTTAATACTTCACATACTCTTCCGATTGTATCCCTTTGATATTGCTTCGTGTCGTCGTTATAAAGCCTTCTCAACGTTTCAAATGGAATTCCACTATCTTCAGATAACTTTCTAATTGATATACCTCTTTGATCTAAAATTGATTTTAAATTTGATTTGACTCTAAGTGTCACATTATCGCCTCATTTCTTAATTAAATTCATTATATAAATTTTTGACTACAAAGTGTAGTAATTTAAATTGACAACGGAATATAGTCGGGTTATTATAAATACAAGACAACGGAATGTAGTCAGTTGGAGGTGTAAATTGATAATCCTTGTGGGAGATTGGTTATTTTTAAATAGTGATCAAAAGAAAATGCTACTACAAGGAATTTCTAATTATCAACATCAGAAATCGGCAACTAAGTTATATAGAAATTTCTATGCTAGGAAATAAAGGAAGAAACTAATGTTACTTTATTAGAAAAAATAATTAATTAAAGGGAGAGATTTGGATGACAAAGGTTAATGTAGAAGCAAAATTAAGTGAAAGAAAATTCTATGTAGGAACTGAGTTTAAATGTGATATATCATTTGAGGTTGTTTGTGATAATAGAAAGAGTGAAATCGAAGTTGGTTTACAAAAATTAGCACAATTAACAACTGCTATCCCTGAACTAACGTTTACACTTGAAGACGGTACAGTACTAAAAGCAAAAATACATAACACTAATGATTTTGAAGAAGTAACTGTAGAGGAAGAAGAATAATTTTTAGAGTAATATATTAATAGTAGAAACCATCTGCTAATTTAAAAAGTAGATGGTTTTATTGTGTAATTTATTAATATATGCAGGATAATCGAAAATCATGATAAAATAACTTTATTATGCTTTTTAATGAGGTGATATAAGTATGGGCGAAACAGAAAAAATGAAGGTTGCTATATATACAAGGGTATCTACTAGCTCAGATGATCAACTTAATTCATTAGAAAACCAACAAAAGTATTACACAGAATACTGTAGAGATAGAGGATATAACTTAGTCAATATGTATGTTGATGAAGTAAGTGGAACTAATATGATTAAGCGTACAGGGTTTCAACAGATGCTCTATGATTCTGGTATTGACATAATCACAGATGATATTAGTACTCGATATATTCCATCTAACAGAAAACCGAAGCATTCACTGGTAATCTGTAAGGATGTAAGTCGATTTAGCAGAAGTACAAGAGTAATAGATGTAGTTGATTCATTAAGGGAAAAGGGTGTTTACGTCTACTTTCAGAATGTGGATATAAATACTCAGAGTGAGAATTATAGATTCTTACTACAGATGTTTCTCAATTTTACAGAGAACGAATCAGTTGATCGAAGCAGCAAGATACGATTCGGATTACGTCAACGAGCTGCAGAAGGTAAGCTTCACTTAACAGGTAAACGATTATATGGCTATTCGTATGATGCAGTTACTAAGCAAATATCAATAGTAAACACAGAAGCAAATGTAGTATAGCGAGTATTCGATTCTTATATAAATCATGGATTAGGCAGTAGACAGATAGCTACTCTTTTGAATAATGATGGAATACCTAATTCAAGTGGCAAAAGATGGACAGCAGATGCAATCGTCTCAATGATACGTCAAATTAAATACACTGGGAATGCCTATTTGCAAATGTCCAGTAAAGGTGATGTCACAAAAGAGCAGAGGAAACGTAAAGTTAAAGATGTTGATGAAATGATTTACCACGAAGGTATCTTACCGGCCATCATTACAACAGAGATTTTTAATTCTGCTCAGGAGATTATGGATAGTAGATCCGTAAACGGTAGAGGTAAAAACAACTCAAAGAATATTTTTAGTAAAAAATTAGTGTGTGGTCACTGTGGTAAAGGATACATCAAGAGTAGTCTTAGCAAGAATGGACGTAGATACGTGTTTTACGCTTGTGGACAACGTAGAAGACTTGGAACATGTCAGAATAAATCAATTATGTTATCACGTTTAGAATCGTTCATTAAGCCATATTGTGATGGAAAGCTGCATGAAATACTTAATAGTAAGAAAACTGATTTAATTAAATGGATTGGTTACTCTATTAGTCTATTAGAGGACAAGTTGAATCGAGTAGATTATAATAAACAGGCTTTACGAACTCGTATAACGGAGATAGAGGCTATTGTGGATACACTTATCCAACAACTTATAGAATCGTCAGAACAGGTTAAAAAGGCTATATCAAGAAAGATTGAACAACTTGAGGATGAACGCAGTAAACTTGAAACGGATTTACACTCATATGATGTTGTAAAGATTAAAGCTGAGATAAATAAATTAAATGAAACAATTCATAACATAAATAAGTCGTCTACCCAAAAAGTATTCAGTATTGAAGAAATATTATTGTTTGTTGAAAGTATTACGATTGACAATGAGGATTTAAAAATTGAATTCAATTTTGATAAAATTTTACCAGGTCAAGCTACAGTTAAAGATACATTAACTGATCTCCTAGATAAATTTAAGTCAGCATCAGATGAATATAAAAGCGTATTAGACCAGATGTAATTAAGTATTGCTTTTTTATCGATCATCATTAGTAAAACCTAAACCGAAACCTAAACGTAAATTGGAGAAAAAAGTATGAAATTAATATCTTGGAATGTAAACGGAATAAGAGCATGTGTGCAAAAGGGATTTTTAGATTATTTTAATGAACAAAAAGCGGATCTATTTTGTATACAAGAAACGAAGTGCCAAGAAGATCAAATAACGTTGGAATTAGCGGGTTATTATCAATTTTGGCATTCTGCAGTACGAAAGGGTTATTCAGGTACTGCAATTTTTACGAAACATAAACCTTTAAATGTAAGTTTTGGATTTAACGGTAAAGAAGAAGATCAAGAAGGAAGGGTATTAACCTTAGAATTCGAGAAATTTTATATGGTAAATGTTTATACGCCTAATTCTCAGCGAGATTTAGCCAGATTACCAATAAGATTAAAATGGGAAGATGATTTTAAAAACTACTTAAATAAGCTCGATGAACAAAAACCTGTCATTTTATGCGGGGACTTAAATGTCGCACATAATGAAATCGATTTGGCAAATCCAAAATCAAATCGTACGAATTCTGGCTTTACGGAAGAAGAACGTGGTAAAATGACAGCAATATTAGAAAGTGGCTTTACTGACAGCTTTCGATTTTTAAATCCAACTAAAGAAGGTTCATATAGTTGGTGGTCTTATATGGCAAAAGTCCGTGAACGAAATATTGGATGGCGTATTGATTATTTTATTATTTCAAATAGACTTCAAAATGAGCTAATAAATTCAGAAATTCACTCCCACATTATGGGTAGTGACCATTGTCCCGTTGTTTTAACGATGGAAGATTCGATCATTTAAATATAGACAAAGTACAAAAATTTGATTTTCAGACTGATTGCAAGTGCTTGCCTTTCGAGGCGCGAAGCCTGGTGAGGAGCGGAGTTACACTTTGCGGTAATGAGCACCGCTTAACAGTAGAAGCAACGAAGAAAGCGAACGTTTGGCGGGCAGTCTGAAAGCTCTAAGGTTTTAGAGCTTTCTTTTTTTATATAGGCATTTAGTAAGTCAAAGAGAAGCAATTATGCGTAAACTAAAGTTAGGACAAAGTATAGATTGTTAATAAGACTACCTATTAGTAGAAAAGGAAGTGGATTCCTATTAGTATAAAATGGCTAGAATGGGCACAGAGAATCCAAGCAATTTCTCAAGCAGGATTGACCTTTACGAAAGATGTTTTTGATAAAGAAAGGTATGAAGAACTAAGACATATAAGTGCTGATATTTTAAATCATTATTCAGAATTACAAATTGAAGAAATCGAGGGATTGTTTCGTAATGAACGGGGGTATCCAACACCAAAGCTTGATGTTAGAGGTGTCGTATTTAAAAATGACAAAATATTATTAGTAAAAGAAAAGCTAGAAAATAAATGGTCTTTACCAGGTGGTTTTTGTGACGTTGGATTATCAGCTTCGGAAAATGTAGTTAAAGAAATTTATGAAGAATCAGGCTATGAAGTTAAAGTGAAGAAACTACTAGCAGTTTTAGACATGACAAAGCATGACCATCCACCACATTCATATCACTACTACAAATTATTTATACAATGTGAAATTGTTGGGGGTAATGCCTCTATTGGAACAGAAACAAGTGATATTGGTTTCTTTGATCAAGAGTACTTACCAGACCTTTCCCTCAATCGAAATACTGCTGCTCAATTAGAATTAATGTTTGAATATTATCAAAATCCTAAAAAAGAAACATGTTTTGATTAAAGATCAATTAAAAAGAAAATATAAAAGATATTAAATAAATCATTTCAGAGTTGCGATCGCAGCTCGATTTTGTTTTAAAGGGTATTAAGTTTATAAAATTGAATTGAAGTTATGAAAAATATACATATTTAGAATTAATGATTAAAATAGAAGGAAATTAATAAATCAACTTTAAAGGAGAAATGATTTGAAAACAAATTCTATGAATTATGTAAAATTCGAAAATGAATTAACAAAAGAACGCATTTCTACTTGCCTTATTTATCAAAATGGAGAAATTAAATATCATTTTTATAAAAATTTAAAAAGCGAAACAAAATTATTCAAAATTAATTCCGTTACGAAAAGTGTTTTATCGATGTTAATAGGAATTGCAATAGATAAAGGATTTATAGAAAGTGTAGATGTACCAATTTCTAAATACTTTCCAAATATCGAAGAGAAAAAACGAGAAATTACGATCGAACATTTGCTAACAATGACACCTGGATATGATTGGCAAGAGTGGGGCGAATGGGGTGGGCGTCCATTTCCAATGATTAATAGTAAAGACTGGATACAATATGTACTTGAAAAAGAAATGGTTAATAATCCAGGTGAAAAAATGATTTATGATTCTGGAGCATCACAAGTACTAAGTGCAATTATTCAGTTGGTAACAAATGAAAAACTATCTTCTTTCGCAAAAAGTATGTTATTTGATCCGTTAGGAATAAAAGAGTTTATTTGGCATGAAGATTCAAAAGGAATAAATATTGGTGGATTTGGTTTAAGTTTAACGACAGATGATCTACTAAAGCTTGGGATTTTAATGATGCAAAAAGGAAAATGGAATAATAGACAAATTATTTCAAGTGAGTGGATTGAAAAATCAACAAAAGCGAAGTACCATACATATCCGCATGTTGGTTCATATGCATACCATTGGTGGGTGCTTGAAAATAAAGAGTTAATGGAACTTGATTCAACGATTTATTTTGCCATGGGTTATGGAGGGCAATTTATCATTATTTCGCCAAAAAATCAATTAGTAGCAGTTTTTACAAGTGCAAAATATATTAATACTTCTACCCCATTAAAAATCATTCAAAAATACCTTCCTTTAATATTAACAAATGAATAGGGCCGAAATATCAAACCTTTATCCTGTAATTTCTATTCTCTAAATTTTGTATGTTTTTTTAATTTGAGAATAGGAATTTACAGAAAAATGTCGAATTAAGTAATAGAAAATATAAATAACAACTTGATAATAGCTCCAAGAAGGGATGAAGATTGATGTTTTTGGTGACAGAAGACTTCAAAACGTTTATTAGGAAATATCCAATCACAACTATTATGGTTGGTTTATGTACTATATTAGCGATCATTACGACATTTTTAGGTGGATATACAATCGAAAATATCATCAATTTAGGTGGGTATGAGCACGAACTAGTAAAACAAGGTGAAATATGGAGACTTTTTACTTATGCATTTATGCACGGAAGCTACGCTCATTTTTTTATGAATATGACCTTTATGATTATTTTAGGAAGACCATTAGAAAGAGCGTTAGGTTCAGTTAAATTTTTACTATTTTATTTATTATCGGTTATTCTTACAGGCCTTATTATTAATTTTAACTATACACCTAATACAGTTGAGACAGGTGCATCAGGTGTTGGCTATGCTTTTTTAGGAATGTATTTGTTTATTACATTATTTAGAAAAAAGATGCTCTTTTCAGATGATCGTAAGTTTGTCATAACATTTTTAGGAATTGGATTACTATCTTCGTTAATTATCCCGTCGACAAGTTTGACTGGTCACCTGGCAGGTATGATTATCGGTTTTATGATAACTCCTCTTTTATTAAAAAAAGGTGCTAGGTTTCAAAACTCCGTTAATGTTTAGAGTACATATAAGAGAAAAAAATAATTTTGTTATAACGATATAATATTTTCAAAACAAACCTAGTTCAAATTGGACTAGGTTTGTTTTGGTTATCTTTCGGTTGAGAATGAACGTTAGTTATACTTAATTTCCATTTTTTTGACGTTGAGATTGTCTGGGTTCCAAAATAAAAAGTGCAAATTCCACCAAGTTACAAAGATTAACCTCATATGTATAATTAATAAAAATACTTCAAAATCATCAGCCAATACAAAGGGAATAGAGATGAAGAATTTATATTTTTTTATAGCAGTAGTAGTAATCTTATTAATTGTATTTAGCTTGATCTATACTTTTCGCATCATTAATGAAAGAAAGAAAAAATTAGAGTTAGTGAAACAAGAGTTTTAAATGACTAGTGGACGATATAATCTTACATATGAAAGAAGGGGCAACTGAACAATATTTAGATTATATGTATCTGGACGGAAAATTTTAAAAGGATTCTCAAGTTGTAGAGGAACAGGAAGTTAGGGACTCTATCTATCAATTTTGGAAATCAGGGGCTTTTTCTTTATAAAGTACTGAAATCCGAGTTGAATAAGTTTCCTAAAGGTTGTCTAATTAGACAACCTCATTTTTTAGTTCAAAAATCAAAATTTTAATTTAAAAATCATATAGATCGATAATTCGGTCAGCTGTTTGACGGTTTCGACATAATTTGTAGAGATCATTAAAAAATCGTTCAACTTCAACAGAAGTACTCGGAATTGGTATTTCTACTTGAAGTGAACCAAATACTTGTTTAAAATAAGCTTTTCGTTCAGCGTTTTTACCATCCCGTTTTAATGGATTGTATTTCCAAACTAAAAATAATTGTCCATCTTGCTCACGAATTTCTCTTATTTCTGCAGCGGTTGTAGATTTATTTTCAACATATATGACTAAATAAAAATTTTCATTGCGATGCCAGTCGATTAATAGTAAATAATAGCTTTCTTCTTCTACTTTACTTAAATGAAAGGCAAAAACAATAGGTTTACCGTTTGTCCATTGTTGGAAATTTTGTAACGTATTTAAAGTTGTTGGTATTTCCTCAATATTAAATAAAGAATTATTTGAAACCATCCAATTTTTAATCTGATTTGAAATACTGATTGCAATTTCTTTTTTCATCATTTACCTCAACTTATTAAGTCCTTTTTATTATCATATCATCAAAAACAGCTTAATAAAATTCTTCCTTGTAATAATCTACCATCTATAAGTTAAAGTTGAAATACTCATATTATTAATGATGATTTAACTAAGGAGGTTTTTATAATGGCAAGAGGTAAAAGCTTTAATCATAAGAAAAAAGGTCATGAACCAACTCATCCAAAAGGATCACTAGTCGCTCCTGAAGACCGTAAACATGAAGATCGAGAAGAAGATTATATTGTGACAGAAGAAGCATTTAAAAATCGCATTCAATAATAATTTATTAAAATGGGACTCAGATTGTATATACCTGAGTCCATTTTTATTTTTACTACCTTATATATTAACCTTCGTTGAAGTTTAATAAGTTGATTAGTTGAATTTTATTCACTGCTTGAAACAACAATGGAATAGGTGGTCCACTTGTTCTATTTAAAACGAGCTGATAGATCATTGTGAAAAAAGTTTTTTGGTTTGCTTTCATCACTTTTTTTTCGTCATGATAACAAATCGAATATAATTCTGTCATTAATTCAGTTTGATCTTGGTGCTTGTTATTTAATAGATAGTCACATAAATTTTTCAACCAATATTGCTGTTCTTCAGTTAAAGAATGATAAAACTCAATAGCTTGTTTGTCGTTTACAATGATATTTTTTTGTGGATAGTAATTTTTAATCCAGTATTCAGCCATCTGACTAATTTTCTCTATTTCTTTTGCTGAGTAGTTTTCTCCATTATGAACAAATATGTCTTGTAATAGATCTACATTGTAATTAACGAGTGGTAGTATGCTAGCAACATGATTAAACTTTGGATGTTTTTTATTAATTATGCCAAAATGTGCAAATTCGACCGATTGACAAATATCTAGATCTTGTAAAGATTGGTCAATATAATTTGATTGATACCGTTCAAATTCTGAATAGTTTTTAATCACATCTTCATCTAGACCAATATTAAATGCTGCAGTTGGTTTATATTTAGCAAACATAAAGAGAATAACTTCTGGTAAATAGATTTGTAATAACTCAGCTGGGGTTATTAAATTTCCAGAGGAGCTAGACATTTTTTGATTTTGACCCTTTATTCCAATAAACTCATATGGTGTATAATGAGGTGCGTCATAGTCAAATATGGCCTTAGCAATTTCTTTTGAAACATTGTAACTTCCTGTTTCAGATGAATGATCTCTTCCACCAGGTTCAAATACAACGTCTTCTTTCATCCATCTCATAGCCCAATCAATTTTCCAGTTTAATTTAATTTTGTTTGCAACTTCTACTGATAATTGATTTGAAAATCCACATTTACATTGATAATCTAAAATTTTTAGTTCCTCATTGTAACGGGTAATTGTAGTATCATCTTTTTCGCAGCTTTCACAATATAGAGTAATCGGGTAAAAATCATTACGTTCTCGTTCATTTGGAACATTTGTTTTGAACTTAATTAAAATATCATAAATTTCTTTTCTTTTTTCAAGAGCGTGTATAATGTCAACATTGTATCTACCTGATTTGTATTCTTGACTTTGATAAATAAACTCAACTTCAATTCCTAGTTCAGATAAGGAATGTTCAAATTCCTTTTCAAAGTGTTCAGCGAATGTTGAGTGACAACCAAAAGGGTCAGGGATATTTGAATAGGCTTTACCAATAAAATGATGAAAAGTTGGATCGATATTATTCGGGACCTTCCTAAAACGATCAAAATCATCCCAAGAAAAGATAAATCTTGTTTTTTTACCTAAATTATTTAAAGCTTTTACAACAAAATAAGTTGTAATGATCTCACGAAAATTTCCAATATGAACCGACCCAGATGGGCTTATGCCAGATGCACATACATAAGTTTCTTTATTTGGATATTTTTCAATTAATTGATTTGCGATTTTATATGCCCAATGCATGTTTTCACCTCGAAATTATTTGTTTTTTAACCTTTTAATTACAAATAAAAAAACTCCCACCCCCAAGATTTAATCATCTTGAGGACGAGAGTTTGTTAACTTCGTGGTACCACCCCAGTTTATTGATATGTTACCATACCAACCTTATTTAGGTACGGCACGAATGCTTATACCCTATCTCTATAACGGGAGAACCCGTCGTACCATCTCTAAAGTGAACTTTAGTTCCATACGAAGCTCCAAGTCTTTTTTCATAAAGTTGATTATTACTCCTTTTTCAGCATTCAGGAGCTCTCTGTAAATAATTTTAGCTTTACTACTTTTCTCTTCATAGCTTTTAAATTTCGAAATATTAATTGTTATTATATTAATCAAAACAATATTAATTGTCAATTAAATCAAAAGTTGAATAAACTAATTTAAATACTGTTTGAATGGAGGTGCCAAATTGAGGGATATAGTTGATGATTTACCCCTAATCGGTGCTTATTTTTTATTATTTGGTACATCAACGGCGGCTGTTGGTATTTCAAGTACAAAAATCATAAGTGAAAACTTTGGTAGAAGTTTATTCGCTAAAGGTAATGCAATCGAAGCATTTGGGAACTCCATTCAAGCTATTGGAAGAGAAAAATTATATAAGAGAGCAAAAGAAGAAAATGAAAAAGAAATAGAATTTGAATTAATGATGATGATTGGTGCTTGGATTCAAGCAATTGGAAATGGTACAAATACATTTGCAACACATTTAGAAATTGAAGGAATGGAAAGAGAAGGTTTTAGATTAAACGCTCTCGGAGGTGTCATTCAATCAATTGGTGCTCAAATTGAAACAACTGCAGCATATAGCGAGGGGACGCAACTAGATAAAATTGAGGCTTATGGCAATCAATTAATCGGTTTAGGCGCGTTAATAGACGGCATTGCAAATGCGGCATTACTACGTGATAAAATTATTTTAGGTGAAGATTTATTACTTGTTGGTAGCTGGGTGCAAGTATTCGGAGCAATTTTAATTATTTATGCACTGCGCAATAAAAGAAGCGAATATGAAAAAGAACAGTTAGAATATCGATATGGCTATTATCCAAATAAAAAGTTCGAATGGTAAATTACTAATTTTTTGTGAAGAATACGAAAAAAAGAAGGTATAAATTTGTTAATGGCAAATATTATTATTAAAATTAAATTAAAACATTTTGTTTTTTTTGTAAAGCATTTTGTGAGAAAATAGAGTTTATCAATTTAAATAGAATAAACTAATTTTTTGAAATAGAGGTATGATTAGATGAATTTAAAAATAATTACTGATAGTGCGGCAGATTTACCAAAAGATATTATTGAACAATATAATATTGATGTCATTCCATTACGAGTTTATTCAGAAGATGAAAAAGAATATTTTGATGGTTTAACATTGGATTCAAAGACGTTATTTAATGAAATGCGTAATGGAAAAGTATTTAAAACGTCTCTTCCTTCGTATGAGTATATTTATAATACTTTTGTTAAATATGCAAAGGAAAATATACCATGTATTTATATTGCTTTTTCTTCTGAACTTTCAGGTACATATCAATCAGCAGTAATGGTAAAAAATGAGTTTGACGAGGAATTTCCTGATTTTGATTTAGAGATATTTGATACAAAAAGTGCATCAATCGGACAAGGGCTAATAGCTGTTAATGCTGCAAAACTTGCGATGAATGGAGCTACAAAAGAAGAGGTTGTTAATAAGATAATACATAGCATTCAACATATTGAACATATTTTTACAGTAGATGACCTTCAATATTTGGTGCGTGGAGGTCGCTTGAGTAAAGTGGCTGGTTTTGTAGGCAATTTATTAAATATTAAACCTATATTACACGTTGAAGATGGAAAGTTAATTCCACTTGAAAAAATAAGAGGTTCTAAAAAATTGATAAAAAGAATTCTTGAAATTATGGAATCTCGTGGGACAAATTTATCAACTCAATTAATTGGTATTTCTCACGGTGACGATCTAGATAAAGCAATCGAAATTAAAAATGCTTTGGCAGAGACATTTGGATGTAAGGAATTTGTCATTAATTCAATTGGGTCTGCTATAGGTGCTCATGCAGGACCTGGTACTTTAGCCATATTTTTTATGAACGAAAATAAAAAATAAAATGAATAAAAGAGCTAATTTCACAAAATGAAATCAGCTCTTTTTTTAATTTTCTGATAATATTACCCGGATAATAATTCGTACATAATTACTTCAAAAAATGCAAATAGTATTTATGTAATCTTCAACAACTAATTTTATGAGGTGAAAACGATGTCAATTTTAGATAACTGGGATCAATGGAAAGATTTTTTAGGTGATCGTTTAGATGCAACAGGTGAAAAAGGTGTTGGTGAAGGTGCTATTTCTGAAATGGCATATCGCTTAGGAAATTACTTAGCAAATGAAGTTGAACCAAAAAATGCAGAAGAACAAATTTTAAAAGACCTTTGGGAAGTCGCAGATGAACAAGAGCAACATACAATTGCACATCTAATGATGAAGTATGTTAAAAATAAATAATTAAAATAAAGTGATTAAAAAATAGCCCTGTGAATAGAATCATAAGGGCTATTTTTTATTTGTTTAATTTAAAGTAATTTAAAAACTTTCTGGTTGTAGAAAACAAAATGGGTTTACAAAAAATTCAATAAAAATAATAAAAATTAAACTTGAAATGGACATATAATTCACATATACTGTACTTATTGTGAGTACTGTTTTTGGAATAAGGACAATTACTATTTACATTTTATTTGTTTTTTTGTATGATAGACTTTCTGTTCAAATTTCATTTTTATCATAAAATGGATTTTTGCACTAATAAATAGAATAGAATATTTGAACGAATTTCAATACAGCTTTTAAAAAATATATAGAAGAATGGGGATAATATATGAATAATCAGCAAAATTCGGCTGAAACGCCGTTTAGCGTAAAAACGATTATTGGTCCAATGATGGCAGTAATCGTAGGTATGATCATGGTTATTTTAGATAGTACGGTAGTAAACGTAGCATTACCGGGCATTACCGAATATTTTAAATCTGATTTAACAAAAATGCAGTGGACGATTACAGGATATACATTAGCATTATCAGCTGTAATACCACTTGCAGGATGGATGTCTGATCGATTTGGTGCAAAAAGAATTTTCTTATTTACGATTTTGTTTTTCACAATCGGCTCTGTGCTTTGTTCAGTTGCACAAACACCTGAACAATTAATTTTATTCCGTGTAATTCAAGGGGTTGGTGGAGGAATGGTTGCACCAATCGGTATGGCGATTATCTTTAGATTAGCTCCACCAGAAAAAATCGGGTCAATTATGGGGATGCTTGGAATTCCAATGTTACTTGCACCTGCATTAGGTCCAGTTATTTCAGGATGGTTTGTAGAGTATTCTACTTGGCATTGGATCTTCCTAATTAATTTACCAATCGGTATTATTGCAATGATAATTGGCGCTAAATTCTTACCTAATTTCGAAACAAAATCAGTTCCTGCTTTAGATGGCTTAGGAATTATAATTGCTCCAATTGCTTTTTCAATGTTAGCATACGGTGTTAGTCAAAGTTCAACAAGCTGGACTTCAAAAGGAACATTAACAGGCTTAATTGTTGGTGGAGTAGCATTATTACTTTTCATCTTTGTTGAACTTCGCCAAAAGCAACCTTTACTTGAGTTACGAGTATTTAAATCATCTGATTTTGTTAGAAGCATTTTAATTACATGGATAATGCAAATTGCTTTATTTGGTTCTTTCCTAATTGTTCCATTATTTTTACAAACAGTTAAACAATATGGGGCGTTTGAAACGGGCTTAATTATGTTACCTCAAGCATTAGCATCGGCTTTAATGATGCCAATCGGTGGTAAAATGTATGATAAAGTTGGTGCTAGACCGATGGCGTTAGTTGGTTTAACAATTATCACATCTGCACTATTCATTTTCTCTAAAATCTCAGTAGACTCATCAGATACATTTATTATGTTAACACTTGCTATGATGGGGGCTGGAATGGGATTATCAATGATGCCGATTAATACACATGTATTACAATCTGCACCAAGACATTTAGTAAGTCGTGTTACTCCTTTAACTGCAGCTGCACAGCAAGTAATGGTATCATTTGCAGTAGCAGGTATGGCTGGATTTTTAACTTCAAGTACAAAGGATTATATGGCAAAAACAACAAATCCATTAAATGCTATGATATCAGCATTTGGTGATACTTTCTTACTAGCAGCAGGAATCGCATTAGTAGGAGCGTTGTTAGCTATTATCTTACGTAAACCAAAAATGCAAAATACAGATGCCTCAAAAGCAGATCTTGACGAGTCAAAATCTTCAATGATGGTAGGACATTAATATATATAAAAGAAGCCAAATTCAAAATTGGCTTCTTTTTTTGTCATTATTGATTATAATTTAAATAGTATCGAAAAAATTTTAATAATTTCTATAATTTTAAGAAAAATGTTATAAAACTAATTGAATTGTAATAAAAATGTCCTTATTATGTAAGGTTAGTTATGTATAATTAAGGCTCGAATATAGTTTTACTTTACAATGGAGCTGATTTAATGATTAAAAGTATTTGCAAAACGACTTTAGCACTATCAATTTTAACTGGAGGTTTATTCTATGGAAATACTACTCCGAGTTCAATTAAGACTGTGGAAGCTGCAACGATAAGTGGTACAGTAACTGCATCCGTTTTAAATGTAAGAAGTGGTCCTAGTACTAGTTATAAAGTAGTTGGGACACTTAAAAAGGGTGCGAAAGTTACGATTACAAGCACAAGTGGGTCTTGGTATAAAATAAAAAGTGGAACAAAAACTGGATGGGTTTCTACTAAATATATTAAAAAAGCCCCAACTACAGTGTCTGCAACGACCGTAAATAAAATGAAAACTTTAGGTACTTCAAAGCAATTAATCATTGTGTCAGCAGAAAATGAAAGTACAAGAAATGTTTTAATTGAAACATTTGAAAAAAGCGGTACTAGTTGGAAAAAACTTCATACATATTCAGGCGTGATCGGTAAAAACGGCATGATTAGTAGTAAACATGAAGGTGATTATGAAACACCTGAAGGGAAATATACAATTACAACAGCTTTCGGTAGATATTCAAATCCAGGTACTAAAATGTCATATCGTAAAATTACTTCAAATGATGTTTTTGTAGATGATTCAAATAGTAAATTATATAATACTTGGCAATTGGCATCAGAAAATAACGGTAGATGGAAAACTGCTGAAAAAATGAATATTTCTCAATATGATTATGGATTTGTTATTAACTATAATACTGCGAGAACCCCAGGTAAAGGTAGTGCAATATTTTTTCACATAGCTGGAACTTCAGGATATACTGCAGGCTGCACAGCTACATCTAAAACAAATGTAGTATCCATTTTAAAATGGTTAGATCCTGCAAAAAAACCATTAATTATTCAAACACCATTGAATAAATTAACTCAATATTAATATGATTTGAAACTGGTCGATGATTTGATCAGTTTTTTTATGTTTCAAACTTGTAAAAGGTGCTTGTCTCTAATAAATGAAAGGCTGTCTAATCGGAAGTTTTTTAAGTTAATTAAAGGTTTTGTTAAATTAAAATGTTGATTTTTGAACTAAAAAAAGGCTGTCTAAATAGACAACCTTTAGAAATGCTTATTAATTTAAACCTTACTTTAGTATAATAAAACTTTATTTTACGCTATTAACAAGTTCCCTCATAGAGTTTAACTGTGAAGATAGCTCATTAAACCAAACCTCATCCCCCGTTGAGAGGGCTACGTCAATTAGAAAGCGAATCTGTTCTTTGTTTGTCACTTTTGAATCAGGCATTTTCATAACGTTTTTATTTAGCATGTGAATGGTTTTCCCAACAGTCGTTTTGTTATCTGAAGTTATTACATTTACAGTTACTATTTCATCATGAATTTTAAATGATTCAACATAACCTATAACTAATTCACCACCCATTGATATACCTTTAACCCAGTCACCTGTTTTTAAAATAGAATTATTATTTGTGTTCATTTTTTTTCCACCTTCTTATTTAGAGTTGCAATTTAAAAATTTGTGATCGTAACAGTACTTAGTATGAACTGTAACTTTTTTTATTACATTTCAGATAAAAGAAGGCATAGCCTTCACTTTAGTAGCTGTTTACTTATCATCTGATATGATCGACAATGTCCTTAATCGTATATTGCTTTAAATATCCTCCAAGATGTTTTTCGGCACCACAGAAAATATTAAAAAGAACATTTTGCATATTTGCCCCAACAACACACTTTTCATTTGATTCTGGGCACTTAGGCTGCAATGCCCCCTCAGAGGTGATCCTATAAATATCCCATAGATTAACTTCATTTAAATCTATAGCAAAAATAAATCCACCACCAGTTCCTTCCTTCGATTTTATAAATCCATGCTTTTTTAACAAACTAAGCACTTTACGAATACGAACTGGATGGACACAGGCACTCTCTGATATTGCATCACTTGTAGACATCCGATCCGGCTGCAGCGCAAGATAAGTTAAACTATGAATGGCAAGAGTGAAATCACTATTCATGGTCTGCCTCCTAAAAATCGTTAATTTCTTTATATATTCCGAGATTTAATTTAGTACTGTAATAAAATGTGTTGAAAATTGAAATTTTTTATTATTAATTAGCTACTTTTTGTGATTTAATGTATGAGAATGTTCGTAGCTTACGAGGAAGAAAACTACGAATTTCTTCTTCGTTATAACCAACCTGTAATCTTTTTTCGTCTAGGATTATTGGTAGGCGCAACATTTTGGGATTATTTATAATTAATTTATATAATTCATTTAAAGGGAGCGAATCAATATTTATATTTAATTCCTGAAACGTTTTTGATTTTTTCGATATAATCTCTTCAGTACCAGTTTCTGTCATGCGAAGAATAGATTTAATCTCTTCAAGTGTAAGTGATTCATTCATAATATTTTTCACATTATAGTCTATATCATGTTCCTCTAGCCAAGCTTTTGCTTTGCGACAAGATGTACAACTTGATGTTACATATAGATTCACCATTCATTTACACTCCTTATATTTAAAATGTAATAAAAAATATTACAGTTGGGATAAAAATCGAGTACTAATATAGTATCTAAGAAAATAAATTAGGTTGACTATCATACTCGATTTAAATGAGTATACTGTAATTTTATTATTTACAGTTAAAAGTGTCAACTATATTTTTAGAGTTTAAATTATGTGGTGCGTTTAATTCTTGTACGAAATTCTAAAAAGAATTCTACTATGGATTTAAGAAAGTTCGGATTAAAACAGCAAAGTGCAAAAAGTTATGTATATTTTGAAATTTCTAAGTATAATAGAATGTACAATTACGATATAAAGTGAAATTTTAGAGGTGGAATATGAGCGAACTAGAATTTTTTGAAATAGAGACTAGTCGATTAAAACTTCGAAGGTTTAAAGATAAAGATGTTAGCAACTTTTATAAATATCGTTCAAATCCAGATGTAGCGATTTATCAAGGTTGGGAGAATTATACATACGAACAAGCGATTAATTTTATAGAAAAACAAAAAACAGCTGAAATGAATATTCCTGATTCATGGGTTCAAGTAGCGATTGAACATAAAATGGATGGTCAACTAATAGGGGATATAGGTGTACATACCTTATTAGATCCTGCAAATCAAGTTGAAGTCGGCTTTACATTGGAACCATTGTATCAAAATAAAGGATTTGCTTTTGAAGCATTACAAGGAATTTTTGAGTATTTATTCAATGAATTAAACAAAGAAAAAATAAACGCAATTGCTGATGAGCAAAATTCATCCTCAATTAAATTATTGAGGAAGTTAGGATTTCAACAGATAAAAATAATAGAAAATTCTTATTTTAAAAACCAATATGTAACCGAAATTATGTTTGAACTTTCGAAAAATGATTGGAATAAAAAGTAGGGGATGAGTTTTAAATGAATTTCTTTAAAGGAGCATTGTGTTTATCGTTGGCCGCTAGCATTTGGGGTATGACCTATGTTGTTAGTAAAGTAGTATTAGATAGTATTTCTCCATGGTTATTACTTGAAATGAGATTTCTTTTAGCATTACTAACTTTAGGGATCATTTGTTTCTTCCAAAAAAGCTGGAAAATTAGTAAGAAAGATTTATTTCCAATCGCGCTAATAGCTTTAGTAGGCTATACTGGCTCAATTGGTTTTCAATTTATTGGTACGAAGCTTTCAGGAGCAGCAATGGGTTCTTTAATTACTTCAGCTTCTCCGGCGTTAATTTCATTATTTGCATTTTTAATTTTAAAAGAAAAGATTAATAACCGTAAAATTGTATCGTTAATTTTAGCTACTATTGGAGTAATTGTTGTAATTGGATTTCCAAAAGGTGGATCAAATTTAGGAGCGTATTTTGGAAATCTCATTTTAGTAGGTGCTGCAATAACTTGGGCATTGTATACAGTTCTAAGTAAAGTTCAGACTAATAAATACTCATCATTAACCGTAACGACTTGGGCAACGGTATTTGGTGTAATTTTTACATTACCATTTACTATAATAGAACAAAGTAATCACATAACTGACTTACCATCAAATAGTTGGATTTGGATGGGAGTCATATTTTTAGGCACGATTTCAACAGCAGGAGCGTTTTATCTTTGGAACAAAGGATTTGAATATATCGATACTTCCACAGGGTCATTATTTTTCTTTTTACAGCCATTAATTGGTACGATATTTGGGTATTTTTTATTAAATGAAGAAATTAATCCTTCTTTTTTCATAGGAAGTATTCTAATTGTTGTAGCTGTGTATTTATCGATAAAAGAACCGAAGCAAAAAACAATGTACCAATATAACTCAAAAAAAGCATAATTTACAAAAAAGTGGTTGAAGTATCAACTGCTTTTTTTTATTGGATATTTTTCCTAAATAGTTGAATTTTAACAACAGGAGTAACTAATTTTTAAGGAATTAACTTTTATGTTTATTTAAATTGACAAATGCAGTTCAGACAAATACTATAAATCTTGTACGATACATCGTATAAGATGTATCGTACAGGAAGTATTGTGTGTCGGAGGGATTAAATGGTAGATCGAGCCGAATTTATAAGTGAATCAATCGATTTTTTACAACGATTTTTAATGAAAAGTCTTCAAAAGCATTCAGAAGAACATGGCGTAACAATTCCACAGGCAAGAGTGATTGGAGAAGTGTATGCGCATAAAACAGTGAGCATAAAACAACTTGTTAAAAATCTAAAAATGACGCAAAGTACCGTATCAGATATCGTTGAGCGTCTTACTACAAAGGGGCTTTTGTTGAAAACACCTAGCCCTAAAGATAAACGATTCGTGGAAATTTCATTACCAGAAAATATTTCGGATGAAATAAATGGTAGCATTACTGAAATTGCAAATAAATCATTAAATAGTGCGTTAACTTTTTTGGATTCACATGAACAGGAGATAGTAGAACAAGGAATGAGATTATTAGTTACAGCTGTAAAGAAGAAGATGGAAACAGATGGAATGGATAATTATGAATTCTTTGATGTATTGTATTTTCTTGAAGAAAAAGGAAAAAAAGAGAAATAAATTAACGAGGAGGGGATTAAGTGAACAAAATCATTAAGGGCCGTTGGATTATATTTTCAATTTGGCTAGTTGCAACAGTATTGTTAACAGTTCTTCAGCCTGACATAAATGCAATACTGCGGAATAAGGGGCAGGAAGGAGCGAATAGTGATTCACCTTCTGTAATGGCAGATCATATCCTCAAAAAAATGGATATTGCAAAAGGAACGAATAATCTGATTGTTTTTTATGATAAAAACAAAATTTCGAATGATGAAATGGACAAAATTGGTGATGCTGTTAAAGGAATACGTGATAGCAGTAAAGAACTTAGAATTTCGGAAATTATTGATCCTTTTAGTATTCCAAATGCAAAAAGTTCATTAGTATCAAAAGACGGCACCACACTAATGGTGAGTTATAAGTTAGATAAGAACGGAAGAGAAATAGATGATATTAAAAAACAAATTGATAATAAGCTAAGTAAAGTACCAGTTAAATATTATTTAAGTGGTGAAGATTTTATCAATAACGATTATTTAAAGGCTTCGCAAGCGGGAGTCGAAAAAAGTGCTGCGCTGACAGTTATTTTTATTTTAGTAGTGCTTATTATTGCGTTTAGGTCGATCGTTACACCATTTGTATCATTGCTTGCGGTTGCATTTTCTTATCTTTGTTCAATGGGAATAGCTGCTCAATTAATCGATAAAGCTGGATTTCCAATTACTAGTCTTACTCAAATGCTATTAATTCTTATTCTTTTTGGGATTGGTACAGATTATAATATACTCCTTTTTAATCGTTTCAAAGAGGAACTTTCACTTGGACATTCAGTTGATGAATCAATTGTAAACACATATAAAACAGCCGGTAAAACAATTGCCTATAGTATTTTAACTGTGTTTATTGCATTCCTTGCACTTGTATTTGCTGAATCTCCAATTTATAAATCAGGTGTAGTTGTTGTTATTGGGGTATGTATATTATTACTTGAAATATTAACGTTAACACCGTTTATTATGAAAGTTTTAGGGAAAAAACTTTTCTGGCCATCTAAAAATGTTGGTGGACACAAAGAAAACAAGTTTTTTGGTCGTTCGTCGGCTTTTGCGATCAAAAAACCAATCATCACAATTGTTGTCATCTTATTGATTTTATCTCCAATGGTGTATTTCCATCAAGAGAAGCTGAACTTTGATACAATTGGTGAACTTGGAAATAAATATCCTTCATCAAAAGGTTTTAATATCGTTTCAGATCATTTTGGTAAAGGTCAGGCAATGCCTGCAACAGTCGTTATTGAAAATGACAAAGCGCTTGATAATAATCAATCACTTGATAATAATCAATCACTTGCAGTAATTGATAATGTTACTGAAATACTTAAGAAGATAAAGGGTGTTAAGCAAGTATCTTCGGTAACACAACCTGAAAGTAAACAAATTGAAAGTTTTTATGTTGATAGCCAAATGGGTACAGTAACTGATGGTATTTCAAAAACACAGGATGGTGTTAACGAAATACATGACGGATTAAGTTTAGCCCAAGATAAACTAGGATCAGCGGATTTTTCAAAAGTTAGCCAAATGGTAGATGGAACAACAAATCTACAAAATGGTGTAACAGCGTTAAGTGGTGGTTTAAAACAAATTCAAGCAGGAATTGGTAGTGGTTCTAGTAATTCTCAAACGATCTCAAGTGGTATAGCAACCATCGAAACGAATCTAAGAAAAATGAGTAGTGGTGTATCATTATTAGCAAAAAATTATGAGAAAATGCAATCAGGTTATAAAGAATTAGGAACTCATTACCAAGAATCAGCACAAGCGCTGCTTGGTCTAAAAGGCGCAATTTCTCAAATGCAATCAATGGTGACAGCACTAGGTAGTAGTTATTCGAATTCAAAAGATGATGTGAATTACCAATCATTAAAGCAAACAATTGATCAAACAGTTGCTTCTTTAAATCAAATTACTCCAGAGGGAATCAAGACTTTAAATGCTAATTATAATGCTGTAACTGCAGGTTTTGCTACCGCAAACAGTAATCTATCTAGTATGAGTAATGGTTTAAATCAAATGGCAGATGGATTGAAAAAACTTGAAAGTGGTTTAAACCAAGCATCGTCAGGAATTGGAAAAATTGTAACAAATATGAATAAAGTATCAGATGGACTTGGTCAAATGAAAACAGGTCAGCAACAGTTAGTAGCTGGCATTAATGGATTTAGTACTTTCGGGGAAAAGCTTTCTGATGTAAACGGTGGTTTAGAGAAAATTTCTGACGGTTTAGGAAAAACAAATGATTTCTTAACTCAGTTTAATTCTAATAAAACTTTCTTTATTCCAAAAGTAGCGTTGGCTGATGAGAACTTTAAAAAATCAATAGACATGTTTATGTCAAAAGATAAAAAGATTACAAAACTAACAATTGTTTTGGCGAATGATCCATATTCAAAAGAATCTTTAAATACAATCAATAAAATAAATTCAGCTGTTAAAAATGGACTTAAAGGCACAGAACTTTCAAATGCAAAGTCAGGTGTTTCGGGTCCAAGTGCTACAACAAATGATATGAACAATATTTTGAGTAGTGACTTAAATAAAACAACAACAATCGTTATTATTGGGGTATTACTTGTATTATTCCTAGTGATAAGATCATTCTGGACACCAGTATTTATCACTGCATCACTTTTAGGAGCATACTACTGTGCAATGTTTATGATTAACTATATTTTCATAGATTTGCTTGGATATGAAGGAATTTCATCCTTTGTACCATTCTTCACTTTCATAATTATAGTAGCTTTAGGAGTAGATTATAGTATTTTCCTAATGATGAGATTTAAGGAATATACTCATTTGTCACCGAAAGAGGCGATCGTATTAGCTTCTAAGCATACTGGTGGAGTAATTATTTCAGCGGTAATCATACTTGGAGGTACATTTGCTACACTCATGCCATCTGGAATCCTTTTATTGTTTGAATTAGCAATTGCGGTAATTACTGGTCTAGTAGTACTTTGCTTTATATTACTGCCAATCTTTTTACCAGCAATGATTGCGTTGCCAGAAGCATTAGCTAATTTATTTTCAAGAAACAAGGGAGCTAATGTTAATACAGAAAAACATGTAATTTAATAGAATAATAGAATTAATTGAAAAATGCCGACCTGCTATCCATATAATAGTAGGTTCGGCTTTTTTTTGCTTTTTTCGTATCCATTGTTTCCCTTTTGGAAAAAAATGTATAATAGATAAATAGAATCTGTTCGAAGGAGCTATTATATGAATGACAATTTAATAGACATTACGAAATTATCTCTAAAAGAACAAGAAAAACTACTTTACTCTTTAAAAGATAAACTTTATCCTGATTCGTCAAGCCCACTTGAATCTACTTATGAAGCCATTCGTGAATCATGTTTTAAAGATGGTTTAGGTTGTAAGGTTGTGTATTAATGAGAAATCAAATTAGTAGAAAATTTTACTTCCCTTTTTTAATCATATTTTCGATCATAATTGGCTTTGCAGGCTGGTATGAAATCTTTCAACATTTTTTTAGCGATCGGGGGATTGTTCGATTTAATTGGCATGTTGATATTGAACAACCTACGCATTCAAAAATAATTTTAGATGAAACAGCTCCTATGAGTGTTGATGGACCAGTATATACCCAATTTACATACAATAAAAAAACAATAAAAAAACTAAAAAAGAAAGAGTATTGGATTAAAATATCAAACAATAATATTAAAAATCTCACTCAAAAAGTAACTGAATATAATAATTCAATTTTGAAATATCCAGTACATTCAATGAAAAGTAGACAAAACCTATTGGAAAATCCTGTTGTTTTTAACGATAATTGCTATTACTACGTAAAACGCGATAAAGAAAAACAAGATCAATATGCAATTTTTATTCTAAATCCAAGGGAGAAAAAACTTTACTTACTTGAATATTATTTTTAATAGAATTTTTAAGGTGAAACGATAAAACTAATCATAGGAGCTTTGCATGAAAACAGTGAAACTTGCTCCAAAAATAAATTACCATTAATTGCGCAAAAAAAGTGGATGCTAAAAACATCCACTTTTTTATTAATCAACCTGTATTTCATTATTCACATCAAGGGCTTCTACTAATTCTAATTCCTCATGACGTTCTTTAAAACGGTTGAAAGTAAATTCGTTTGCAAATAAGAATAACGGACGTTCGAAACGGTCAATTACTAGCATGTTACGTTTTAGATAAGTGCGAGTTAGATTACTTTGAATTACCAAAGGAATTAGTATGCGAAAAAAAACATTGCTTAATTTATAAATTCGTTAAAAAAGAGACTGAGTAAGGTAGAAAAAGGTGTGAATTGCACCTTTTTTTAACCTATAAATTTTAAATCAACTAAAAATCAATGAGTATAAGTAATCTTACTAAATTAACAAGATTCCTAGCTCAGTAGTCCATGCTATAATTAACAGATGAAGTACATAACTATTTTTAACAAAGGAGTGCAAGTAGCGAGTGAAAAAAGTTTTTAGTATTTTTAGTTTGTGTTTGATGTTTATGATGATGACCATCCCATCAAGCGGACATAGTTTCGCGGAAGATTCGAACATCCAAAATGGTATCCCAATTTCCGCTCAGATAACAGAAGGAGAAAAAAATATATACACATTTACGACAACCGATGATGGCGAAGTATATGTTACCCTCGATAACGCAATTGGTAATTATAAAATCACCCTTTTTGACGCTAACGGAAAAGAAATTACTACAGGATATAGACCTTCAACAAATTCAATTGGAAGTTTATATGGAAAAATCCAGAAAGGTAGCTATTCTATTCAAGTTGAATTAATGGATTCAGGTGACCATATTCAAACTGGTTCATATAGATTAAAAGCAACATACGCTTCAAGTTTCACAAGAAATTTAACCACCTATGAACCGAATGACACGATGCAAACAAGCATGCCACTGAAAAACGGTGAATTTATTACATCAACTGCAGACCATTACCAAGATAGAGATGTCTATCAATTTACTACAGATAAAGTAGGCGATTCTTATATCGTGATTGATAAAATCGTTGGTAATTTTAACTTTTATCTGTATGATAGTTCCGGCAACTATGTAGACCACCCTCACCGAGCTGCTCCTGAAGGTCTAGCTTTTATAGAAACTGAAAAACTTCCGAAAGGGACCTACTATCTTATAGTTCAGCCATACTATTCACCTGAAGTAAAAACTGCTTCGTATCGAATAAAGGCAACTTTTTCATCTGCATTTACAAGAGATAAAACAACTCTTGAACCAAACGATACAGATGACACAAGTGTACCAATGATATCAAATCAATATTATTCATCAGATTGTTATACACTGATAGATAGGGATTTTTATCAGCTTACTACAAGTAAAGATGGAAATGTAAATGTTGTACTGGATAACACAGTTGGTCAATTTGCAATGTGGCTCTATGATAGCCGTGGGTTTCCATTTTCCTCTGCGCATGGGTACACTGAAAAATCTGGTGATAAGATAATCCTTAACATAAACCTACCTAAAGGTATTTACTACCTTCATATTGTTACAGGTAAATATGAAGGATTAACAAATTCCTCTTATCGAGTAAAGGCAACTTTTTCCGATTTTACACCTAGTGTGGAATCAGTTTTAGATATTGATACGGTAGTAAAAGGAGAAGCTCCATCTGATACAAAAGTATTTGCATGGGTAGGAACTAAAAAAATTGGAGAAACTGTTGCAAAAAATGGAAAGTATAACATCACCATACCACCTCAAAAAGTAGGAACGGTTATCAATGTATATACTGTTAATTCCACTGGTAATACAAGTGCAACGAAATCTACAAAGGTCATTGATTCCACTATTAATGCAGTATCTAGTTCATACAATAAAATAAAAGTAAGTTGGAACAATGTACCAGGAGCGAGTGGTTATGAAATATTCCAAAGCACTTCAAGTACAGGTATATACAGTTGGGTTGGAAACATTCAAAATGGAAATATTTTAAATTTTACAAACAGCGGTTTAACTACTGGTAAGATGTATTATTATAAGGTAAAAGCTTATCGTATAGTAAACGGAACGTATATCTATACTTCATTTACAAAAAATACGAGTGCTAAACCTATCCCAGCAACTCCTACTGGTCTTGTTACCAAAAAGATAAACTCATCATCAATGACTTTATCTTGGGTAAAAGTTGAAGGAGGAACCGGATACCAAGTATACCGCTCGACTTCAAAAACAGGAACCTATAGTTTAACAGGTACTGTAACAAATGGAAATTCATCTAGCATTACAAACAAATCATTATTAAAAGGAAAAACTTATTATTAAAAGGAAAAACTTATTATTACAAGGTTCGAACTTACCGTACAGTTAACGGACAAAAAATATATAGTTACTTTTCTTCCATCGTATCTTATAAAAATTAAATAACAAATACGAAAAGACTGTTATCAAATTCGATAACAGTCTTTTTTATGTTTTTATGTACAGAAGTAAAGCTCATTTAAATATAGGCTCTGTTAAAGTAGATTGTTGATTTTGCACAAAGAACAAAAGCTTCGGCAGTCTTTTTTTTATTGCACAATATTAAAGGATAAATGCAATTACATGGAATAATATGGTAGAATTTTAGAGATTACATATTAGTTATTAGTAAGGGAGGTAGTTCATTGTTAAAAATATTAAAGAGTGTTTTTGGTCTACTTTCAATAGGTATAGCAGTATATGCTCTAATTACTGGTAGATTTGTGTTAATGCCATATATGATATTTTTATTAGGCGCAATGTTTGTAGTTATAGGAATCACAGAATTTCAATTAAAACGAAAAGGAACTGCTTATTCTAACTTTATTGTTTCCTTATTTTTGATTAGTGCATCAATAAAGGGGTTCCTGTTGAATTAACGTTTGCGTTAGCCATCCATGAATCCTCAGATTCACAACAGTGAATGGAAGTTTATATCGTACTCCCATGGTAGTTGATAAGAGTTACTAGAGGTTGTCTACTAATTAGACAACCTCTTTATTAGTATAAAAATCAACATTTATATTAACAGAGCCATAAAATAAAAAAGAACCGATCTCATTGTCGGCTCGTAGTTTCTATTAATCTTACGATAAATTGTAAATCGTCAGCTTCCCGTTTTTTAGCGTTATAAATTGCTCGTTGCTCAGCGTACAAATTTTCGTAAATAGCGATATCTCCGTGCATTTCTTGCGTATGGTTTATTACTTGAGCTTTTCTCATTTGCTCGTTACTGCCGTCAATCTTTCCGGTCATAAATAATTCACTTATACGCATTTCATTAGCGACTTTCAATAAAGTTAATTCCTTTTGAAGTTCTACCATTTTACGCTCTTCATCGTAAACCTCCCGATGAATTCTTTCTAATCGTTTGATATAGTAATTTACCCGATCTTGCATCCAGCACACCTCCGCAGTAATAGGACAAGTACTGTTACCGTGTTCACACTAACAGAATATGCGCCGTTTCGCGAAAAAATGCAGGTCCAACTTAATTTTCGTCGTCCAATTCCCATATATCTTCGACTTTTAAATTCAAAGTTCTTGCTATTCTCATCGCTACTTTTAACGTTGGCGAATGATCGTCTTTAGATATAATTAAACCCAAAGTACTATTATTAATGCCAACTTTTTCGGCGAATTCAGTTTGTTTTATCTTTCTTTCTGCGAAAATTATCTTTAGTTTATTCTTCAAAATTCTCACCTCAATATATAAATTTTTCAAATCTTTTTGAATCCCTTTATAAATTTTTGGAAGTACAGGCAAGCAATTTGTCGGACGTTAGTATAGTAGTTTCTGCAATTGCTAATCTCGCTAATCAAACGATAATCAATTGTTAAACTTATCGGAGGTGGTATAAATGAATCTAAATCTTACCGAAGTAAGGTTGATAAAATACTTATCGAGTTAATCGAGAAGGGCTATACGAAAGGGCTCGACTTATAGGACGCAAAGTTACGAAGACTGAAACGACTGAAGTTCGTCGAATTTCTACGTATTTGAGCGATGATGAGGTTCAAGCGGAATTAGAAAAACTTCCGAAATCAATCGAGGGATAATTTGCGTCACCTTAACAGGTAGCGTCTCTTTTTTTGTTTTAATGGTGCGGTTTCTTCGTAAATATGGCGGTAAATATACTAGCATTCACCGGGTATCCTTGTATAATTTCCGCGAAGCATATTCTGATAAAATAATCGAGAAGAACCTCGTCAAAAAACAACAAAAAAAGACCGAAAAAATCGGTCTCCTACGAAAATTAATCAACTTGTATTTCATTATTCACATCAAGAGCTTCAACTAATTCTAATTCCTCATGACGTTCTTTAAAACGGTTGAAAGTAAATTCGTTTGCAAATAAGAATAACGGACGTTCGAAACGGTCATATACTAGCATATTACGCATATCTTGATATTTCTTAAGTCCTTTTACATCATCTGTTTTAACCCATCTAGCAATATTGTAATCAACATGATCTTTACGGATATCAGATCCATATTCATTTTTTAAGCGGTATTCAAATACTTCAAATTGAAGTTGACCTACAGCACCTAAAATGACCTCATTAAATTCATTTTTATAAACTTGAATTGCACCTTCTTGAGCTAATTGCTCAACACCTTTATGGAAATGCTTAGATTTCAATGAGTTAACTGGGCTTACTCGCAAGAATAACTCAGGTGGGAAAGTTGGTAATGGTTCAAAGAATAATTTTTGTTTGCTAGATGTAATCGTATCTCCGATTTGATAAGTACCTGAATCGTAAATACCAATTACGTCACCAGCATATGCTCGGTCAATCGTTTCACGGTCATTAGCCATCAATTGAGTCGATTGACTTAATTTAATTTGTTTACCTGTACGAGAAAGCATTACGTTCATTCCTCGTTCAAATACGCCAGAACAAATTCGCAAGAATGCAATACGGTCACGGTGAGCAGGATTCATATTAGCTTGAATCTTAAATATAAAACCACTAAATACTTCATCAGTAGGATTAACTTCACCATTAATTGTTTTACGAGGCCCTGGTGCAGGCGACATATCTAAGAAATGATTTAAAAATGGTGTTACACCAAAATCAACTAATGCTGTTCCGAAGAAAACAGGAGTAAGTTCACCGGCTTGAACTAAGTCTAAATTGAATTCATTTCCTGCTCCTTCTAAAAGATCAACTTCATCACGTAAATTTTCTAAATTTGAAGCTTCTAAATGTCCTTCTAATTCAGGACCGTGTACACCATCTTGACCAAGTTTAATCACTTCATCTTTACGGAAAAGATGAACTTCATTTTCTAATCGATCATAAACCCCTTCAAATTGCATTCCACTACCGATTGGCCAAGTAACTGCAACAGAAGGCATACCAAGAACTTCTTCTAATTCTTCCATTAGTTCTAATGGATCTTTAGCTTGGCGGTCTAATTTATTCATAAAGGTAAAAATAGGGATACCACGTAAACGACAAACTTGGAAAAGTTTCTTAGTTTGTGCTTCAATACCTTTTGCAGCATCAATTACCATGACTGCAGAGTCAACAGAAGTTAGTACACGATATGTATCTTCACCAAAATCATTATGACCAGGAGTATCCATAATTGATACCATTTTTTCATCATATTCAAACTGCATAACAGAAGAAGTAACAGAAATTCCACGTTGCTTCTCGATTTCCATCCAGTCAGATTTTGCATATTTAGAATTTTTTTGAGCTTTTACAGTACCAGCTTCACGAATAGCTCCACCATGAAGTAGTAATTTTTCAGTTAAAGTTGTTTTACCAGCATCCGGGTGAGAGATAATCCCAAAGATACGGCGTTTAGCAACTTGATTCATTAATTCTTTATTTGCCATCTATTATAAAGTCCTTTCTAAATCAAAGATCATAATCAAATTTTCACATCTTATCTATTATACTAGAATTCAGCGTTTGATGAAACATTTAGTAATTAAGTTATATACAAAGTATTTCCAAGTTATGAAATAAGAATTTCCTTTTTTATCGTTTATTTTGTAATTTTACATAAATCATTCACTAATTTTTCAACATGTAATATTTATGAAGTATTAAAAATTAATATTTTAAAAGCGAATCTATCACTCAGTTATGCGTGATAGATTCTTTTATTTATGACAAATGTACAAGCATATACATGACACTTTGATTACTATATGTAGATAATGATTCATTTTCTTTTATAGAAAGGAAGTAACCATAAATGGCATCATGTAATTGTTCAACATCAGCATTAACTTGTTGTCCCGAAAAAATTTTTGTTCAGGACCAAGTTTGTACACCATGGCAAGCAGTTGGAGATACAACTACTATAACAATTCCACTTTTTCAAAATAATTTTAGCCAAAGTATTATAGGAACTGGTTTTGTTAAGTATGAAGTAGGTTCTTCTACAGCACCGATACAAATTGAATTTTTAAACTCTGCAGGAGGCACAATCAATTCTGAGGTCGTAACATTAGGTTCGAGTTTAGCATTTACAATTAGAAGATTTGATGTAATACAAGCTGTTATACCTATTGGAGCAGGTATATTATTTCAAGGTGAGTTCTGTATTACGACACGATATTCTGTTTAATTGAAGAAAATGAGGGGAAAAGCAAATGAATAATGGTTTAAGTTGTTGTTCAACCAAAAATATATTTCAAGATAAAGTTTGTACAAGTTGGCAAGTGAATACACCTGGTATTATCACAATCTTTACAAATAATATCGCTCCGATTATTTATTCAACAGGCTATGTTAAAAATGATACTGGAACTGATAATATCGTAGTTAATTTTTTAAGGGGAGGAAATGTAATTGATACTCTAACTGTCCCACCTCAAAGTAGTGTTGCTTTCTCAGAAAAGTTATTCGATGGAATTCAAATTGATACTACTGGTTTAACTGGGGTAGTTGAAGGTGAATTTTGTATAACTGTCCGATATTCAATGTAATAGATCATTTTATCTAAATAGTGTAGTTCTTAATCTTTTTTTGAACAACCCTATGTAATGAAATGAGGAAGGATTATGTGTTCCTTTTTGAATAATAAAGATGAGAATGGGAAAACAATTCCTTACGTAAAAGGGATAGATTCCAATTCGAATAAATGTAGTTGTTGTAATAGTTTTTCTTGTAATGGAGTTAAAAAAATTGGACCAACAGGTGTAACTGGGATAACTGGAGCAACAGGTCCTACTGGAGCGACGGGAATTACTGGGGAAACAGGAATAACGGGAACGACCGGTGTAACTGGCCAAACGGGATTAACAGGAGTAACTGGCCCAACCGGATCAACCGGTCAAACTGGAACAACGGGAACGACCGGGGTAACTGGCCTAACCGGAATAACAGGAACGACCGGAGCAACGGGATCAACAGGTCCAACGGGAACGACCGGAGTAACCGGAGTAACCGGAGCATCGGGATCAACCGGTCAAACTGGAACGACCGGAGTAACCGGAGTAACCGGAGCATCGGGATCAACCGGTCAAACTGGAACGACCGGAGTAACCGGAGTAACCGGAATAACCGGAATAACCGGAATAACGGGATCAACAGGAATAACAGGTCCAACAGGAATAACGGGAACGACTGGAGTAACAGGGTCAACCGGAATAACGGGAACGACCGGAGTAACAGGGTCAACCGGATCAACCGGTCTAACTGGAACAACAGGGTCAACAGGTCCAACAGGCACAACGGGAACGACAGGAATAACCGGCCCAACCGGAATAACAGGAGCGACCGGAGCAAATGGAATAACCGGAATAACGGGATCAACAGGAATAACGGGAACGACTGGAGTAACAGGGTCAACCGGAATAACGGGAACGACCGGAGTAACAGGGTCAACCGGATCAACCGGTCTAACTGG